>NZ_JAOPWB010000322.1 GCF_025965855.1 Mycobacterium sp.
CCTGATGTCGGCCCGGCATCGCGTCTCCAAACTGCTTCTGCGGCAAGGGATCGTCTACTGCGGGGGGAAGGCATGGACCGGCAAGCACAAACTGTGTGGCTACGTACGCACCGGTTCGACACCCCAGGGCGGCAACTGGCTTACGACACGATCAGGCGTCGACGAACAAAGTCGCCGTTGGCGCCCTAACCGGTCTAGGAGGAGGCGCTGTGAGTCCCGAGGAGAAAGTGCGGGCCGAACTAAGTGCGTGGGGTCGTCTCGATGTCGACAAGATCGTGACGTTTCGCGCTTCGTGCAAGCGGCGCACGGGAACTAGTGGGGCCGGTGGCCAGATGCCACCGGCCCCCTTCGTGTCCCATTTGCCTGGCCGCCTTCGTCGCGGCAATCCGAATCGTTCGGAGACCCACCGCCACCGTTCCCAGCGAGGCGCCGTCGACGCGGTCAGGTGCGAACGGTTGTGGGTGGCGGCGGATTTGCCGGAATTGTTATCGGCAAACGCGCCGCAGCGTGGTTGAGCCGGCGCAGAGTTCGTCCCATTGGGTCGAATCATCATCGGGACGACAGGGTTGACTCGTCCTGGGAGTGCTACGGATGGCGGTCAATGTGCCCTGTCAGGGTGAAGCTATCGCTTGTCGCCTGTGCCAACCTGTTCGATGTTGCCAATTGTCGTGAGCGGCCGCGCAACCGGTTGGAAGGCGCAATGAGTACCGACCCACTTCTTGCTTGGGCACCGTCGGCGGAGGTCGATGCCAACGGGAAGGCGCAGCTGTCGAATCTGTACGGCATCCTTGTCCTTACCTCATTGATGTTCGACGGTCGCGGGGCCGATTCGATACTGGAGCTCGCGGCCGACGCGGTGTCATCGCTGTCTAGATGTCATACCGAGGCGACGTATTTGATCATGAACGGATCGCTAACGGATGGTCGCGATCTCGGACGTAAGCTCGACCGCCAGCTGGACTCCATCGTGGTGGCGAACCTGGGCGTTGATCAGCCGATCGTGTTGCCCGACGGGCGGTGGAGATATGCGATCAACCTGCGCGGGGTCAATGGACTTATCGGTGTAATAGTGATTTGCGCCCCGGTGGCTGCCCTGCCGGACGAGCTATTCCTACTCAAAGTTTTGGCCCAGCAGACTGCGGCCGCAATGACAAGCGCTGCGCTGCATCTGCAGGAACGCGTCCAGCGCGTCCAACTCCGCGATCTCACCGAAGAACGTGAGCGAACCATCCATCAGTTGTCTGAGACTGTGGCCGAACTCAAGCGGCGCGGCGAGATACACACAGCCCTGACCGCGGTATCTGGGTCTGGCCGTGGTGAGGCGGGGATCGCCAACGCGCTGCACGAGCTGACGTCGCTTCCAGTGGCCGTTGAGGATGTTTTCGGCAACCTGCGCGCTTGGTCGGGGGGACCTCCGCCCACGGACTACCGGTCCGTGGGCGGCGGCAACCGCGAAGAAATGATGCGGTGTTCGGCAGCGGAGGCGAATCCCGTCCGCGACGGCGCGCGACTATTCTGCGTTATCCGGCCCCAAACAGAGATTCTTGGAGTCGTGCTGATGCACGATCCGAAGGGGCGCGCCGACCGTCTCGACATAGTTGCGCTCGAATACGCGGCGATGGTGCTCGCAGTTGAGATGTCTCATCAGCGCGCCTTGGCGGAAACCGAGCTACGGCTACGGCGTGATCTGATCGAAGACTTGCTCGCCGGCACGGATGATGACAGCGCGTACTTGCGCGCCGAGGCGCTGCACCACAACCTGCGCGTGCCGCACCGCATCACCGTCCTGCACTGGGGCCCCGAAGTCGACAGCGACCTTATTGCCAAGGCGGCGCGACGGTGGGCGATCTCCTCGGGGCTGCGTTCCTTTACCGCACGACGGCCCACCATGACCATCATGCTCACCGACGGGGCGCCAGAACCGTCGCGGCTGCACCATGCCGTCTCAGCGGAGGTCGGCTCCGATCGGGGTTCGATCGGAGTCGGCTCGGCGGCAGCCACTCCATCAGAGCTGCCGCGATCATTCACGGAAGCCCAACGCGCGCTGGAGGTCCAGAGATCCTCGGCGACACCCTACGGAGGCCGGTGCTTCGATGATTTGGGTGTGTATCGGATTCTTGATGCCGGTGACGGCCGGCCCGAGGTTCGTGAGTTCGTACAGGAATGGCTGGGCAAGCTGTTGACCTATGACCACGACCATAACGCCGAGCTGGTCAAAACGCTGGCACGCTATTTCGATGAGGGCGGCAACTACGATCAAACAGCAAAGTTGCTCAACATTCACCGCAGCACCCTGCGGTATCGGTTGAACCGGATCCGCGCAATCTCCGAGCGTGACCTGCAGGACGTCGACACGCGTCTGAACCTGCATCTTGCAACGAAGATAGTCAGCGTCATCGATGTCTCGGGATCGGCGGCCCAGGGATACGGCGGCCGTTAGTTATCGCCAGGCCGAATCCGCGTCACCCGCGGACGAGTCGGCAAGGGCTATCCACTCGTTAGAGGCGGCGTGTTCAGGACTGAATCGATCTCCCTCGCAACGGTGTCGGTGATGCGGGCGACCACCCCGTCCGCATCCAGAGGCACCGGCGCATCGGCGAAGATCCCGGCGATCGCTTCCAGCGCCTCGTTCGCAGGCGACCGCCACTTGGCGATCCAGGCGGCCACGACCTCGGCGTTCGCCGGTGTGTCGTCGATGAGATGGCGCAGGAGCGCTGCAGTCCACGCGCCGTGCCAGCGCGCATCCTCGTCGAGCGAGAAGTGGATGCTGGCAAGGATCGGGTCTCCGTTCGCAGTTGCGAGTGTGCCTGCGAGCTCCTGATTGAGGAGACGGTCAAGGTGAGGGCTTGATGACTACGTTGGTCACTGTGAACGCCTCACCCCAGTCATAAGTGACGAGCGCGCGTTCCACGAGGGCGCGCAAGGACTGGAAGGCAACGGCATCCGCCCAGGATGTTTGGTGTCGCCGCCCTGCCTCGGGCGCGAGCGGCGCACCGCCGAGTTGCACAGTGCGGTAGGCGATCCGCTGGAGACGGCGAACCTCGTCGGCCGCCTGGAATGCGCCGCAGTTAGTGATTCGCGACGCGGGTGCCATTTGCGCTATATAGGCCGCCAGCATCTGCAATCCGCGCACCGGAAAGCGCATCGGGGAATACCAGCGATCCAGAAAGCCTACCCACTCCTCATCGAGATGTGAGTCGTAAGCGGTGTCGTCGATCTCTCGGAGAAGCCCGTCGATGACATCTTCGCGGCCGTCTTCCAGCTGCGTGTAGCCGCGGTAGGTGGTGCGGCGCGGGTCGGCGAACGTCTCCCAATCGTCGGCTCGAAGCGCGGAGCCTTCGCGATACTTGTAGTACCACGCGACAACCGGGTTGTTGGGTGCCAGCTCGAACCGCAGCGGGTAGTTGTAATGCAGATCGGTGCTGACTAACTCGTACTCGAGAGGGACGCGCCGGCCCGTGGCCAGCCGCGAATAGGTCTTGCGGCCCGGCGGCCGATCAGGCGGTGTTGTCATCGGGTGCCTTTCGGAGCGGCGTCGGAGTCGACCGATGGTTCATTCGCAATCCGCCAGACCGCACCGTCCTCGGACAGTTCCAACACGCCTGTGAACGACGACATCACGACCTCGAGATCGCCGGGAAACCTGATGCCGGGCCCAGTCGCGGTCTCCAGCCCCACCCGCGACAGCCGACAGACGCGGGGAGCCAGCACCCGCAGATACGCGCCTTCATCGATGATGACGGCCTCTCGGTTCTCGTCCTCGATGACCGAGATGACTGCAAGTGCAAACGGTGTTGCGTGCAGCACCGGGCCCACTCCGTGCTCGACGTTGTCCGATGCGCTCATGGTTGTGGTCCCACGTCGACGAAGATGCGGTCACCGTCGATCCGCACGGGATAGCGCTGCAGGCAAGCACTTTCGGGATTCACGCCGTGACCGGTGCGTGCGTCGAAGGCCCACTCGTGCGCAGCACAGGTGATGACGTTGCCGCCGAGCTTTCCGGCGGAAAGCGAGTTCGCCAGATGGGGGCACCGGTCATGGCACTGGACGTGTCGAACTGCGACGGGTCATGTGTCGAAGACGGCCAGCGTGCTAGAGGCGGTAGCGACCACGGCGCCGGAGGCGTCCGATACGACACCTTCGGTGAAGGCGATCCGGGAACCAGCCTTGAGCACGGTGCCGGTCGCAGTGAGTAATCCGCTGCCGAGCCGAACTGCCTTGAAGTAGTTCACCTTGATCTCCACTGAGGTGCAGCCGCGGCCCTGCGGCAGGCTGCTATGGAGTGCAAGGGCGGCCACGGAGTCCAGCAAGGTGCAGACGAGACCGCCATGGACTACGCCGATCCCGTTGTAGGCTGATTCGTCTGGTTCACAGGTGAACACGACCCGACCAGACTCAGCCGACACGATGTCAAACCGCATCAGCTGACAAATGGGTGGCGGCGGCAGTGTCCCGTCGATCATCGCCTGCAGGTAGTCCAGACCGGCCATCGTGAGGCCCCGGGCGGTGCTGGGTCCGGGATCGTGCCAGGTCACTACGCGTGAGCGCGATGCTCCCCAACCCTCGGCGACGGTCTCGGCGCGTTGCGTGGTCACGTTGTCTCCCAGTGTCTTTGCCCGCAGGGGCGGTGATCGTTCGTTCGACATCGCCTGTCGATGCGGTTCGCTCGGACTGATGATTTTGCGGGCGATGCTGCGGTTGCTTTGTCCGGGTTTAGATTTCGTAGATCGCGTCGTATTCGAGTGTCGCGAGGTTCTCGATGACGAACGGTAGGGTGGTGTCGATTCGTTCGCGGACGGAGTCGATGCTGTGTCCTTCGAGGATGAAATAGAACCCCGGCCCGGCCGAACGCCGGTAAGCGGATTTGACTACGCCGTCGGCCTTGAGATGGCGCAGGACCCGCATCTCGTGGTCGAGGTGTGGTTCCAGCGCATCCGGACGAGTTATGAAACCCTTGGCAAGCACGATCATGTGTTCTTCTCCTATCAGGCAAGGACTTTGAGTCCGAAATGTGGGCGGCTGACCGGCATGTCAGCCGGCGGCGCTATGCGGCGGGTGCGGCGAACAGTGAGACGTGTTCGTTTACCCAGTCCTGGACCGAGCGGGGGGCGTGGCCGGTGAGGTCGTAGACGGTGGGGGAGGGGACCGCGTAGACGTTGTCTCGGGTGATGTCGTCGACCCCGATCAGCACATCGACCATAAGTGCCGGTAGTCCGGTAGATTCCAGCACGGTGCGCTGCTGGGCTTCGGTTCGGGCGTGGTACTCGACGCGGGTCCCCAACGCGGCGGAGAGGTGGCCCGCGACCTCGTCCATCGTCACCGCAGCGGGTCCGGAGATGTCATAAGTCTTGCCGGCGTGACGTTGGGGGTCGTCGGTGAGGATGACCGCAAAGACCTCTGCCACGTCGCGGGTGTCGATCAGGGCCACCCGGCCTGTACCACCTAGGCCCCCCCACGCGCCCAAACGCACGAAATTGGCGGCGATTTTCAGCATGGTGTCGGTAAAGGTCGTGGGACGCACCACCGTTGACGCGACGCCTGCGCTGGCGAGGTAGGCGTCGATCTCGGTGTGCCACCGTACGACGTTGGCAGGGTGGGTGCCTCCCGCGCCGCCGACCGACAGATTCACCAGGTAGGGCACGTCTGCGTCGATTGCGGCGTCGATGAGGGCGATCTCGTCGCGCACCTGACGGTCGGCGGTGCCATAGCTCAAATAGGCCCTGTCGGAGCCCGTGAACGCCGAGCGCAACGTGGCGGCGTCATCGAAGTCGACGCCCACGATCTCGAGTTTGGCGTCACCGAAGGCGGTCGCAGCGGCCTTGGGGTCGCGGGTCAAGACCCGCACCTGCTCCCCGTCACGTACAAGCGCTTGCGTCAGTGTCTTACCGACAAGTCCGGTTCCGCCGGCCAGCGTGATCATGTTGAACCTTTCTTCCGAAGAGCGTTCCGTTCCAGATGCGACAGTAGTGTTACTAGAACACTCATGTCAATGACGATGCACCGTGATTGCCAAGACTCATTCGGTCCGCGTGCGCGCTACTTCGTCCTACTGAATCCCTAGATCGCGGCCAGTGTCCCTCCACCCTTTGTTTAGGTGGTTCATCGGCGGCTCGCACCGTCCATCCCGACGGGGTGCGTGGAGCTGGTGGGCACCGACCGCGACTAACATCGACGTATGCGATATCGAAACAGTCATGTCGTGTTGTTATGCGATCGGGCTATGATGGCGGCATGGGTTGGCCAGCTACAGACAGACACGGGCTGGCGGCTGCGCCGGCCGGGCTCGGTTTCGTCCAAGATTTCCTCAACACCCATCCCACCCATCCGGCTCCGTCCGCCAAGCCTGAACCCGCGGCTGATCTGCTCGCTGACCTTGACAGCGCACGGCACTGGCTCCACGGGGCTCTACAGAACTGGTCGCACGAAACAGGCGTGCCCCAAAGCCGTGTGCTGCTCACCGAAGCCGACCTGGACAAGCTTCGTAGCCTGCGGGCCGATCTGGCGAGCTTGCTGCGCCCGGCCGATCGGCGTCGCGACGTCACACTGCTGCCGTCAGCATCCGTTTCGGTACGTGTGGGAGCCGACGGTGCGGCGCTGCTGGAGCCGCGCGGAGACGGAAGCCGTCGGGTCAGCGCGATCGTGCTGATCGAGACCTTTACCGCCCAACGATTGGACAACTGGCGCCGACTGAAACTGTGCCGCAACGACCGGTGCGCGGTGTCATTCTATGACCGCTCCCGCAACAACAGTGCGGTGTACCACGACTCCCGTGAATGCGGCAATGCCATCTACCTCCGCGCCTCGCGAGCGCGGAAACGGCAGGGCGCACTCAACACCAATGAACATCCAATTGACACCGAAAAGCCGTGACGTTCAAGCTTTTACCGCCATAGCTTCGGGATCGGGCGAGCAGCGACACGAGCGGACTTCGCCACAGTCGTCAGCGGTCGAGTCGATGGTGCACGCCTAACAGGGTTGGTTCCGCTTCAGCCGCGTTGACCTTCGTTGCGGAGGATGGTGTAGGCCACCATCATCGAGTCCACGTGGGCCCGCACCTCGACGATGATGTCCCCCTCAAAGCGGCACACCCAGCAATAGCCATTGGCGAAGTCCGCTCCCTCCTTGGTCTTTGAGGTGGAGTGAAGCTCGGCGATCGTGGTGTCACCGTCGACGTAGAGGTGCGTGACCTCCAGATTGACGCCGCCCGGGATGGCCTGTCCGGCCAAGCGGGCGAATGTCGCTTCAATGAACTGGGCCTTATCGTGGTAGCGCCCGGCCAGGGGGTGAGTCCCCTCGACGGTCCAGTCGACGTCATCGGCGACCCGGTCCCAGAACTGCGGCTGGGTAGCGGGATCCTGGAGCTTGGCGAACAAGGCAATCCGGTCATCTCGTATCGTGGTCATGATTCGTCTTCCCTTTGATCGTGAGCTATCGCGCTGACTTCCAACGCTATTCGGCGAAGGTTAGGTGGGCGCGACCCGCGGCAGTCTCGCCGGCCTGGGCGAGCTCGTCCCAGTCGGTCATGCGCAGGATGCGTCCTGTCGCACCCCAGAAGCCCTCGGACTGCTCTCTGAGCATGCACCAGACGCGATGCACGTGCGCCTCGATGTCGGTCACGCCCTCGGCGGTGAGCACCAGCTCGGTCACCTCACGCACCAGCGCATTGCGGCGATGCTCGTTGAGCGGGCCGGTAATGCCCGGCAAACCCTGTGGCACGGTCAGAAAGACCCGGTAGATGGGCAGTTCGGCGGGCTTGCCGCCGACGTTGACCGCCCCGTGTGGCAATTCGTGCACGAAGGCCCACGCCAACGCGCGAGTCGCCGGGTTGTCGGCAACCCCCTCCCAATGCAGCACGGTGGTCGTCAGGTCTTCGACCAGGGTGGTCAGGGCCGGGCGTTGCAGGGCGCCGGCGGGCAAGGTCAGGTCGATCATCGGCATGGGTGACTCCTTCGTTGAGTGACTATCTCTTCAGTCGTTTCACACTTCCAAGTTAGGGCATATGCCCCTTGTTGTAAAGGGGGCATATGCCCTAAGATGGGGAAGATCCGTTTGAACAGGGGAAGGTGAGGACGATCGTGCCCAGTCGCTTTGAGGCAGACGGCGAAAGTCCGTGCAGCGCAACGGCCATGCGTAAGGCCACCCGGCGTATGACGCAGCTGTACGACGACGCTTTGGCGCCGACCGGACTGCGCTCGACGCAGTACGCGATCCTTGAGGAACTCCATCGGCAGGCTGATGCTCCGCCCACGATGGGTGAATTGGCCGAGACGCTCGTGCTGGACCGGTCGGCCCTTGGGCACAACCTGCGGCCACTAGAACGCGACGGTCTCGTCGCATTGGTGGCAGGCGACGATGACCGGCGCAGACGTCGCGTGGTGCTCACCACAAGTGGACGCGCTAAGTTCGCGCAGGGTCGGCGAGCTTGGAAATTGGCACAGGACCGGTTCGACGACGTGTTCGGTGAATCAGCAGCAACGAAACTCCGGACCACCTTGCTCCGCATTGCACGCGACGAACGCCTCGCCTCGCTAACCGATTGACTGATGAGTACCGCGGCCGCGAATCAGTCGAAGGCGAGGTCAGGTCTCGATGCTTTGGGCGGCCAACGGCGGTGGATCCCTGCGCCTGGTTCGATCACGTACGTATCGCCGCGGTTGGCGCCGCTAGCGGACCGGGGAGCAACAGATGGGGCCGTGCCAGGGCCGCCGTGACGACGTCGTCATCGAGGGACGGCGCCGGAAGCCCCGAACGCGGCGCGACCAGTGTGTCGCTGGGCGCGGCGGCCGCACCGCAGGCTGTGCACCGGCCCAATTCGTCCAGCGGTGCTTCGTCGGTGGCGTGCTGAAACACTCGCAGCGGCCCCGCGGGGGCGTAATACACGTCGCCCCATGCCAATAGTGCACGCACCGCCGGCAACAAAGCTGTGCCTTTGTCGCTGAGCCGGTACTCGCCGCGCCCGGTGCTCCCCGTCTCCCGCTCGAGAAGTCCATCCGCGGCCGTTCGAGGTGATCGGGATGATGCGCGATCTCAATCTGACCTCCTACGCGTTCAGTAAGAAGGCCGCAGAGCTACAGGCCCAACGTCAGGGTGAATACACCACCAAGCGCCTTGCGGTGTTCGAAGCCGCGCGAAACGGTCATCATGATGTGCCTTTCACGTCTGCGATGTCGGGTTGGCGGGAAGTGATGCCTTCCGCGCGCGCCGCATTGTGGAAAGCCTCGAGTTCACCGCTGATGTCGGGCCCCGTGGGCTGGTAGATGATTTCGGTGATGCCTTCGGCGGCGAGGTCGCTTACGCGGCGGCCGATCTCCTTGCCCGTACCGGTCAGCGTCGTTTGGGGGATGGCCTTCCAACTGCCCAACGCCCATGCGGCGGCGTCGGCGTGGTTGAGCGCGACGAGGTGCTGGTCATGCACCGCGAGGTGTCGATCCTGTAACGGGGTCTGGTCGATGATGTCGAGCCACACGTCGCCGGCCGGCAGTGCGGTGACGTC
>NZ_JAOPWB010000344.1 GCF_025965855.1 Mycobacterium sp.
TAGGAGTTCACCGTCGGGTTGGTGAACGCCAGCAGCGACGGCGCGTGGTGCAGCAGGCCGCCGATGTAGTGCCGCGCGGTGTCCGACAGGCCGGCGTAGCCCGTCTCGTCGTACATCAGCGGGCTGCCGTCCTTCCACAGCGACTGGTGGCAGTGCATCCCGGAACCGTTGTCGCCGAACAGCGGCTTGGGCATGAACGTGACGGTCTTGCCCGCCTGCCACGCGGTTTGCTTGACGATGTACTTGTACAACTGCATGTCGTCGGCCGCATGCAGCAATGTGTTGAATTTGTAATTGATCTCGGCCTGGCCGCCGCTGCCCACCTCGTGGTGGCCCTTCTCCAGGCTGAAGCCCGACACGATCAGGTTGTGCAGCATCCTGCCGCGCAGGTCGACGTAATGGTCGGCGGGGGCAACCGGGAAGTATCCACCCTTCGGGCGGACCTTGTAACCGCGGTTGGGGCTGCCGTCGTTCTCGGTCGGCTCACCGGTGTTCCACCACCCCGAGATCGCGTCCACCTCGTAGAAGGAACCATTGGTGCGCGAGTCGAAGCTCACCGAGTCGAAGATGTAGAACTCAGCCTCGGCTCCGAAGTACGCGGTGTCGGCGACCCCGGTGCTGATCAAGTAGTTCTCCGCCTTGCGCGCGATGTTGCGCGGGTCGCGGGAGTAGGGCTCGAGGGTGAACGGGTCGTGCACGAAAAAGTTCAGGTTCAGCGTCTTGGCTTCGGTGAACAGGTCGATGCGCGCGGTTTCCGGGTCGGGAAGGAGCAGCATGTCGGACTCATGGATCGACTGGAACCCGCGAATCGACGAACCGTCGAAGGCCAAGCCGTCCTCGAACACGCTCTGGTCGAAAAACGAAATCGGAATCGTGAAGTGCTGCATGATGCCTGGCAAGTCACAGAACCGGACGTCGACAAACTCGACGTTCTCGTCCTTGGCGAGTTTGAAGACGTCGTCGGGCGTCATTTCCGTCACAGAATTGCTCCTTTACTTGGTGATCCGCGGCCTGACGCTATGAAGCTGATGTTGCCCGTCAGTCAACCCGATGTTGCGCAGAGGTTACGTGACCATGCTCCCCGCACCAGATCCCGGGGTTGCTGGCGGGCTCTATTGTGGGGCCATGGACGGCAGCATCGTATCTGGTCCGCACCACGGGCGCGCGGCCTGGTCGCCGCTGGGTAGCGGGCGAGCGGGGGAGTCCCGCCGGGCCGTTGGAAGCCGCCCGTGACCGACGGTTTGCCGGGATCGCGATCCGCCTACCCCGGCGAGAACCTCGGCCTGCCCGAGAGCGGGCCGGGATCGCTCGCGCCGATGGGCCGCCGGCTGGCCGCGCTGATGATCGACTGGCTGATTTCCTACGGCCTGGGCGCGCTGGCCATGGCGTTCGGGATTTTATCAGAGCGGATGCTGGCGACCGCGGTGTTGGTCATCTGGTTGGTGCTCGGCGTGGTGGCGGTGCGGCTGTTCAGCTTCACGCCCGGGCAGTTGGCGCTGGGTCTGCAGGTGGCGTCGGTCGACGGACGGGTGCCGGTCGGGCTGGGCCGATTGGCGGCGCGCGGGCTGCTGATCGCGACGGTCATCCCGGCGTTGTTCACCGACTCCGACGGCCGTGGCCTGCATGATCGGCTGACGGGAACGGCCGTGTTGCGGCGCTGATTTGATGGCGGCGACTCGGGGCGTTACCTGCGGCGCACGGTGCGCTGCATACCGCGCATCTTGCCGGCGTTCGGCAATGGCCCCTTCGGCATGACGCCGGCACCGGCGCGCGATCCCAGCGCGGAAAGCCGCGACTCCAGCGTGTCGATCTGCTTGGTAGTGAGGTTGTTCGGCAGCCGGGTGAGGTGGCGCTCCAGCTTGCCCAACGGGACCTCATCCTCGCCGTTGCCGACGACGATGTCGTAGATCGGCGCCTCGCCGACCAGCCGGGCGGTGCGCTTTTTCTCCTGGGCCAGTAGCGGTTTGACCCGGACGGCCGATCCCTCGCCGACTAGGATGACGCCGGGCCGGCCGAGCACCCGGTGCACGGCGTCGAAGTGGCCGGTCGCGGCGACCCCGGGGGTCACCCGCCACTTGCCGCGCAGGTTGTCCAGCACCCACGCGGCCGCGCCGGTCTGACCCTCGGCTTTGCTGTAGACCGACCGCTGGGCTCGGCGGCTGAAGATGATGAACATGACCAGGGCGCCCAGCAGCACGCCGATCGGAACGATCGTGATCATGGTGAACCCGCCGGCCCACACGCCGGCGGCCACCGAGATGCCGACGATCAGCAGGAAGGCGCCGATCATGTACGGCAGCAGGCGCTTATCCTCCTTGCGCTGCATGTTGAACGCCTGCCACAGCTGGCCGCGGCGCTCCCGCGCGGCGGCCTTGCGGGCGGCGGCGGCCTGGGCCCTGGCGGCCTTGTTCTCAGCGGTGGTGCGGGGTTTAGCCATAATCACCAAGGATACGTTCGCGCGTGGTTCGTTACGCCGTCGAGGCGCCCGCGGCATCCGAGGCGCGGCTGCGAACGGCTTGCTCATAGAGCCGCCCGGCCCGGTAGGACGATCGCACCAGCGGCCCGGACAGCACCCCCGAGAACCCGAGGGCCTCGGCGTGCTGGGCAAACTCGACGAACTCCTCGGGCTTTACCCAGCGCTCGACCGGGTGGTGGCGCGACGTCGGGCGCAGGTATTGGGTGATGGTGACGATGTCGCAGCCGGCGTCGCGCAGGTCGGCCAGCGCGCTGCGCACCTCGTCGGCGGTTTCGCCCAGCCCGAGGATGAGGTTGCTCTTGGTGATCAGGCCGGAGTCGCGGGCCGCGGTGAGCACGCCCAGGCTGCGCCGGTAGGTGAAGGCGGGCCGGATGCGTTTGAAGATGCGGGGCACGGTTTCGACGTTGTGGGCCAACACTTCCGGGCGCGACTCGAAGACCTCCGCGAGCCGCGAAGGCTCGCCGTTGAAGTCGGGGATCAATAGCTCGACCCCGGTCGACGGGTTGAGCTCTTTGATGGCGCGCACCGTCGTGGCGTACAGCCAGGCGCCGCCGTCGGGCAGGTCATCGCGCGCGACGCCGGTGATGGTCGCGTAGCGCAGGCCCATCGTCCGCACGCTGTTGGCGACCCGCCGGGGCTCGTCGCGGTCCAGCGCGGCGGGCTTTCCGGAGTCGATCTGGCAGAAGTCGCAGCGACGGGTGCACTGGTCGCCGCCGATGAGGAAGGTGGCTTCCCGGTCTTCCCAGCATTCAAAGATGTTGGGGCAGCCGGCCTCTTCGCAGACGGTGTGCAGACCCTCCCGACGGACCAGGCCCTTCAGCTGGGTGTACTCCGGGCCCATCCGGGCCCTGATCTTGATCCACGGCGGCTTGCGCTCGATCGGGGTCTGCGCGTTGCGCACCTCCAGCCGCAGCAGTTTGCGGCCTTGGGGAGCGACAGTCACATGGTTGATGCTACGCGGGCGACGGGGCGTTCACTCACCGGCAGCGCGCCCTCCAGGGCGTCGCAGACGGCGACGGCGACAGCGGCCCGGACCTCGTCGACGGCGACCGTGCGCCGCAGTTCGGCCGACAGCGACGTCACTCCGGCGTCGCTGATGCCGCACGGGACGATGGCGTTGTAGGCGTCCAGGTCGCAGCAACAGTTCAGCGCGAATCCGTGCGTTGTGGTCGCCCGCGACACCCGCACGCCGATGGCGGCGACCTTGCGCGCCGGCCGGCCGCCCCCCGCGGGCACCCAGACTCCGGACCTGCCGTCGACCCGGACGGTATCCAGGCCCAGGTCGCCGCACACCTTGATGAGCGCTTCCTCAAGGCGCCGAACGTATTTGACGACATCGAGCGGTTCGGCCAGCCCGATGATCGGGTATCCGACCAGTTGCCCGGGACCGTGCCAGGTGATCTTGCCGCCGCGGTCGGTGTCGACTACCGGAGTGCCTTGGACGTCCCGTTCCGGCCGTTCGTGCGCCTCGGTGCGCCGTCCGGCGGTGTAGACCGACGGGTGCTCCAGCAGCAGCAGAGTGTCGGGCCCGCCGGCGACCCTGGCGTCGGCCAGGTCGCGCTGCAGCCGCCAGGCGGTGCGGTATTCGACCATCCCCAGCTGGCGGACGTTGATCGCGGTCGAACTCGACCGGATGGAATCGCTCACCCCGCCGACGCTACTCGGCCACGCAGCTTCCCCCGTTCCGGCTCGGGTAGCCGGCTTTCACTGTTGGTCCTCGTCGGGTGGGTCGGGGTCGCCGTGTAGGAGTTCTTCGGGGCGGTGGGCGTGGTTGATTTGTGGCGCTCACGAAACCCACACCACAACCCTATCGAACAAATGCGCGAATCTGGCCGGCCTGCGACCGATCTGTGGATAAACAAGCAACTGTGGATTAGTCGCGCTCGCGCCGGGCGGTGGCGTACGCCAGCGCCTCGCCAATGGTGTTGTGGTGGAACTGGAAACCGGCGCGTTCCAGCGCGGACGGGATGGCGCGCTGACCGATGAGCAGCCCCTCGTCGGCGAACTCCCCGAGCGCGGCCCGTACCGCGAAGCCGGGCAGCATGAACGGGGTCGGGCGGTTGACCGCCCGCCCGAAGGCGGTGGTGAACTCGGCGTTGGTCACCGGGGCCGGTCCGGTCATGTTCACCGGGCCCGACAGCGACGGGTGTGAGATGGCGAACAACAGCGCCCGCACTTCGTCTTCGAGGCTGATCCACGACATGTACTGACGGCCGCTGCCCAGCCGGGCGCCGAGGCCCGTCGAGAACAGCGACCGCATCCGGCGCAGCGCGCCACCCGAGCGGGCCAGAACCAGGCCGGTGCGGGCCAGCACCACCCGGGTGCCGGCGTATTGGGCGGGCAGCGTGGCGGCTTCCCAGTCTTCACACAGCTGGGCGAGGAAACCGCTTCCCGCCCGGACGTTTTCGTCGACCACGCGGTCTCTGGTGTTGCCGTAGTAGCCGACCGCGCTGGCGTTGATCAGGGTTTCCACACCGGCGTCGGCGACGGCGTTGGCCAGCACTTCGGTGGGAGCGATGCGGCTGTCACGCAGGCTCTGCTTGAAGGCGCCCGACCAACGACGCTGGCCGATGTTGACTCCGCACAGGTTGACGACGGCGTCGACGTCGACCAGCGCGTCGGCATCGAACTCGCCGCTCTCCGGATTCCAGTGCAGCTCCTCGGAATTCGTCGGTGTCCGGCGCACGATGCGCAACACCGGGTGGTCGGCGGCGCGAAGCGCCGCAGCCAAGGCCGAGCCGATCAGGCCGGACGAACCCGCTATCGCGATGACGGCCACGACCCAAGCCTTTCCTACAGCCCTAGATCTGCCTCGAACGCTCCCTCTTCGAGCCGGTGTTTGATCGTGGTGAGGAAACGTCCGGCATCGGCGCCGTCGATCAGCCGATGATCGTAGGTCAGCGGGAGATAGCAAACCGACCGGACGCCGATCGACTCGTTGCCGTACTCGTCGACGATCACCCGCGGCCGCTTGACGATCGCGCCGGTGCCCAACATGGCCGCCTGCGGCGGAACCAGGATCGGGGTGTCGAACAAGGCGCCCTGGCTGCCGATGTTGGTGATGGTGAACGTGCCGCCGGACAATTCGTCGGGCTTGAGTTTGCCCGACCGGGCGCGCGCGGCGATGTCGACGATCGCCCGGGCCAGCCCCGCCAGCGACAGGTCGCCGGCGTTGTGGATGACGGGGGAGAGCAGGCCCTGGTCGGTGTCGACGGCGAACCCGAGGTGCTCGGCGTCGTAGTAGGTGATCTCCTTGGTTTCCTCGTTGTAGCTGGCGTTGATGTTCGGGTGGACCTTCAGGGCGTCGATCACGGCGCGGGCGATGAACGGCAGGTAGGTCAGGTTCACCCCCTCGCGCTCGGCGATCGCGGACTTGGCCCGGGCCCGCAGCCCCACGATCTTGGTCATTTCGACCTCGTGGGTCTGGGTGAGCTGGGCCGTGGCCTGCAGCGATTCGCGGGTCTTGGCCGCGGTGATCTGACGGATCCGGCTGGCCTTCTGGGTGGTGCCCCGCAGGTGTGCCAGCGCGGGCGCCGGGGTGGGCGCGGCGGCGGGAGCCGCCTTCCCGTCCGCGGCCGGCGCGGCGGCGGACGCAGGCGCGGGTGCGGGCTCCTGCTGGGCTTCCCGCTTCTGCTGAGCCTTCTTCTCCTTGGCCGCGAGCACGTCCTGCTTGCGGATGCGACCGCCCACGCCGGTGCCGGCAACCTCGGCGAGGTCAATGTTGTTCTCGGTGGCCAGCTTTCGCACCAGCGGGGTCACGTACGGCGCGCCGTCCGCGCTCGGGCCGCCGCCCTCCGCCTGCGCCGGTTCGGGTTTCGGCGCCGGTGCGGGCGCGGGCGGGGGTTTGGCCGCGGGCTCGGGTTGGGGTTCGGGTTTTGGCTCCGGCTTCGGTTCGGGCTTGGGTGCGGGCGGGGCCGGGGGAACGGAGGGAGCCCGGGTGGCGTCTTTTCCGGCACCGATCCGCGCCAGCTCGCCGCCGACCGGCACGGTCGCGTCCTCCTCGGCGGTGATGCTGACCAGGACGCCGGCCACCGGTGACGGGATCTCGGTATCCACCTTGTCGGTGGACACTTCCACCAGCGGCTCGTCGACCTGAACCGAATCGCCGACCTTCTTCAGCCAGCGGGTCACGGTGCCCTCGGCCACCGACTCGCCGAGCTCGGGCATCAGCACCGGCTTGGCTCCAGAGTCTTGGCCGGCACCACCCCCCGCGGTCGACTGGGCCGGCTGGGCCGGCGCCGCGGGCTGGGGCTCGGGCTCGGGTTGGGCTTGCGTTTCCGGTTCCGGCTGGGGCTCCGGCTCCGGCTCCGGTTCCGGTTGGCTGGGCGCCGCGGGCTGACCCTGGGGTTCCTCACCCTCGTCGCCGATAACGGCCAGTTCCCCGCCGACCTCGACGGTGTCGTCCTCCTGGGCGACGATCTTGGTCAGCACACCGGCGGCCGGCGACGGGATTTCGGTGTCCACCTTATCGGTCGACACCTCGACGAGTGGCTCGTCGAGTTCGACCGTGTCGCCTTCCTGCTTGAGCCAGCGGGTGACCGTCCCCTCGGTGACGCTCTCACCGAGTGCCGGCATCTGGACGGAGAAGGCCATCTTTTCTGACTCCTCGATCGCTCGTGGGTCGGGGCGGGTCGAACATCTCGCTTGGGGAACCGAAGTAGCTATCAAAACTATCCTGTCACTGCGCATTCGTCGGCACACATCCAGGGCGGACCGCGCAAGGGTGCCGGGTCGGCGCCGACCCGCTTGCTACGGTGTGCCCACTGGCGTCAGTGGCCAGGCAGAGCGGGGAGGTCGGATGCCGGCGCTACAACAGGTACCCGAGCGGTTCGTCGACAGCACCGACGGCGTGCGCATCGCGGTCTACGAGGAGGGCAACCGCGAGGGCCCCACGGTCGTGCTGGTGCACGGTTTCCCCGACTCGCATGTGCTGTGGGACGGTGTCGTCCCGCAGCTGGCCGAACGGTTCCGCGTCATCCGCTACGACAACCGTGGCGTCGGGATGACGTCGGCGCCCAAACCGGTCTCCGGCTACACCATGGACCGGTTCGCCGACGACTTCGCCGCGGTGATCGGCGAGCTGAGCCCGGGCGAGCCCGTGCACGTGCTGGCCCACGACTGGGGCTCTGTCGGCATCTGGGAGTACCTGAAACGCCCGGGCGCCGGCGAGACGGTCGCCTCGTTCACGTCGGTCTCCGGCCCGAGCCAGGACCAACTGGTCGACTACATCTTCAGCGGGCTGCGCCGGCCCTGGCGCCCGCGAAGGTTTGCCCGGGCGATCAGCCAGGCACTGCGGCTGACCTACATGGTGTTCTTCTCCATACCGGTGCTGGCGCCGCTGTGCCTCCGGCTGGCGCTCTCGATCCCGGCGGTGCGGCGCAACGCGGTCGACAACATCCCCGCCGCCTTGATCCGCCACTCCGACAACCTGGCCTCCGACGCCGCCCGTTCGGTGAAAACCTACCCCGCCAACTACTTTCGCTCGTTCTCCATGCGTGGCCGGCCCGACATAGTCGACGTTCCCGTGCAGCTCATCGTCAACACCCGGGACAAGTACGTCCGGCCGTACGGGTACGACGAAACCGCGCGCTGGGTGCCGCGGTTGTGGCGCCGCGACATCAAGGCGGGCCACTTCTCACCGATGTCGCACCCGCAGGTGATGGCGGCCGCGGTGCACGACTTCGCCGACCTGGCCGAGGGCAAACAGCCGAGCCGGGCGATGCTGCGCGCGCAGATCGGGCGCCCCCGCGAGTACTTCGGCGACACGCTGGTGTCGGTCACCGGCGCCGGCAGCGGCATCGGGCGGGAGACCGCGTACGCCTTCGCGCGCCAGGGCGCCGAGCTGGTGATCAGCGACATCGACGAGGCCACCGTCAAGGAGACCGCCGCCGAGATCGCCGCCCGCGGCGGCGTCGCACACGCGTACGTGCTCGACGTGTCCGACGCCGAGGCGGTCGAGGCGTTCGCCGAGCGCGTCAGCGCCGAACACGGCGTCCCCGACATCGTGGTCAACAACGCCGGCATCGGGCAGGCGGGAAGTTTCCTGGACACCCCGGCCGAGCAGTTCGACCGGGTGCTCGAGATCAACCTGGGCGGCGTGGTCAACGGCTGCCGCTCGTTCGGCCGGCGACTGGTCGAGCGCGGCACCGGCGGCTACATCGTCAACGTGGCGTCGATGGCCGCCTACGCCCCGCAGCAGTCGCTGATCGCCTACTGCACCTCGAAGGCCGCGGCCTACATGTTTTCCGACTGCCTGCGGGCCGAACTCGACGCGGCCGGGGTCGGGCTGACAACGATCTGCCCCGGCGTCGTCAACACCAACATCATCAGCACCACTCGCTTCAGCGCACCCACGGGCAACGACGAGCAGGTCGACGACCGGCGGGGCCAGATCGGCCGGCTGTTCGCGCTGCGCCACTACGGGCCGGACAAGGTCGCCAAGGCGATCCTGTCGTCGGTCAAAAAGCAGAAGCCGATTCGGCCCGTCGCGCCGGAAGCGTATGCGGTCTATGGCCTGTCCCGCATGGCACCGCAGGCGTTGCGTAACGCCGCGCGGGTCAAGGTGATCTAAACCGCACTAGATCCGGCTGGTCGCCGCACCAGCAGCGCACCGCCGACGGTGAGGACCCCGATGACCGCCAGCGGGATTGTCCAGGACCGCCGTCCGTTGACCGACGACTGGCATTCAGCCACATAGTCGGTGTGCGGGAGGACCTGGTTCAGGATCGGAATGTTGGCGCCGTTCTTGTCGTTGGCGCTCCTCGCGCTGGACAAATCCATGGCGATTCCGTTCCCGCATGACACGGAATTGCCGCTGCCGTCCGACACCGACACCGGCACCAGCAACCCGATGATGCCGGCCAGCAAAAGCACGGCGCCCACCGCCATGATCAACCGTCGCACAGTCACTGTTGGCCTCCCGTCGAACGCGAGTGTTGTAACGGCGTAGTAACCGCTGGCTCGGACACCTAAACGTTTAGCCGCGGGCCGATCCGACGCATGGTTTGCGCCGACCGGGGTATCCGAAGCCAGCACGGCGGAGCGAAAGGATCTTCAATGTCAGCGATCCGACAGATGGCTGCGACGCGGGTGGTGAGGGCCTCCTGCCAGCAAATCTGGGACGCGATGTCAGACGGATGGACGTATTCGCAGTGGGTGGTTGGCAACAGCCGAACCCGCGCGGTTGACCCGCATTGGCCACAGCCCGGCTCCACCATCAAGCACTCGATCGGCGTCTGGCCGCTGGTTATCAGCGATCAGACCGTGGTCGAAAGCTGTATCCCCGGCAGGGAACTCATTCTCCGCGCGGGTCTCGGGCGACTTGGCGCCGCCCGAATAACCTTGCGGCTCAAAGACACTCCGGACGGCGGATGCTTGATCGAAATGATCGAGGTGCCGGTGTCCGGGCCGATCAAGGTCATTCCCGATCAGCTGGCCCTGGCCGCAGTTTATCCGCGCAACCGCGAGTGCTTGCTGCGGTTGACCGCGCTTGCCGAGCGGCTCGAGCCGAGCCAGGTCAAATAGGACATGGCCGACGAGACGGCCGACGCCGTCGTCATCGGGGCCGGACACCACGGGCTGGTAGCCGCGTCGATGCTGGCCGACGCGGGGTGGGACGTGCTGGTGCTCGAGGCGCAGCCCCAGCCCGGTGGCGCGGTGCGCAGCGCCGAACTGACACCGGGATACATCACCGACTTGTTCAGCTCGTTCTATCCGATGACGGTGGCTTCGCCGGCGATGGCGGCCCTGCGGCTGGAAGACCACGGACTGCGGTGGTCACACGCGCCTGCGGTGGTCGGTCATCCGCGCAGCGGGACCGACGATGACCCGCCCATCATCCACCGCGACCCGGCCCGCACCGCAACGGAATTGGCGAGGCGGGAGCGCGCGGACGGCGACAATTGGTGGCGCGCGGTGGAGCTGTGGCAGAAAATCAAATCGCCGCTCCTGGATGCCGTGCTGGCGCCGTTTCCGCCGGTGCGCCCGCTGCTGCGGCTGCTCCTGAAACTGGGTACGGCCGACGCCGTCCGGCTCGCGCACCTGTTGGTTCAGCCCGCCAACACTATGGTGGAGCAGCTGTTCGACGGCGAGGCGCCGCGAACCTTGTTGCTGGGCAACGCGATGCACGCCGACGCGCCGCCGGACGCCCCGATCAGCGGCGCCATGGGTTTTCTGATGACGATGCTTGCCCAGGACGGCGGCTGGCCGGTGCCCGTCGGCGGATCGGGACAACTGACGGCGGCGTTGGTGAAGCGTGCCGACTCGGCGGGTGCGCGAATCGAGTGCAACCAGAACGTTTCTCGCATCCAGGTGCGCGGTGGGCGGGCGGTCGGAGTGAGCACCGCCGGTGGCCGAACGGTCCGGGCGCGCCGGGCGATCGTGGCCGACGTGACGGCGCCGCGGCTGTTTTGCGACATGCTGCCCGCGGACGCGGTCCCGGCCGGGTTGCGCCGCGAGCTCGAGCACTACATCTGGGATCCGCCGGTGGTGAAGGTCAACTATGCGCTTGACGGCCCCATTCCCTGGCGATCGGAAAGCCTGCGGAGCGTGGGCACCGTTCACCTGGGCGCCGACGGGGACGGACTGGTTCGATGGATGGCCGACTTGAACACCCGGGTGGTGCCGGAGCATCCGTTCATGCTGTTGGGCCAGACCACCACCGCGGACCCGAGCAGGTCGCCGAAGGGCACCGAAAGCGTCTGGGCCTACACGCATTTGCCGCGCAACGTGGCCGACGACGCCGCGGCCGAGCGGCTGGCCAAATCGGTGGATCACGTCATCGAAGAGCATGCTCCCGGCTTCGGTTCGGCGGTGATCGACCGGTTCGTGCAACGCCCGTCGGACTTGGAGGCCAGCGATGCCAACCTGCATCTGGGCGCCCTCAACGGCGGAACCGCGCAGCTGCAACAGATGGCGATCTTCCGCCCGGCGCCGGGCATGGGGCGCGCCGAAACCCCGGTGGAGGGGCTGTATCTCGGGAGCGCCTCGGCCACCCCGGGGGGTTCCGTGCACGGCGCGTGCGGGCGCAACGCGGCCAACGCCGCGCTGGCCGCCGCGCGTGTGACGGGCTGGCCGCGCCGCAAGTTGGGCCCAGCGGTCATCAAGCGGCTGACGAAGTAGCCCCCGCGGCGGTCAGCCGTTCTCGGCTATGTCCTCCAACACCGCGAACATGGTGCGGGTCGGCACCCCGGTGGCGCCCTTGGGCGTGTATCCCCACGGGCTGCCGGTGTTGTAGGCCGGGCCGGCCACGTCGATGTGCGCCCAGCTCACCCCGTCAGCGACGAATTCGCGCAGGAACACCCCGGCCACCAGCATGCCGGCGAAGCGCTGATTGCTGACGTTCGCCAGGTCGGCCACCGTGGACTTGAGGTCGTCCTTGAGTTCGTCGGGCAGCGGCATCGGCCAGCCGTTTTCGCCCACCCGCTGCGAGATCGCGGCGACCCGGTCGCGGAACTCGTCGCTGCCCATCACCCCGGGTATCCGGGCGCCCAGCGCGACCGTCTGCGCACCGGTCAGCGTGGAGGTCTCGATCAGGTAGTCCGGGTCGTCCTCGCACGCCCGGACGATGGCGTCGGCCAGGATGAGCCGGCCCTCGGCGTCGGTGTTGAGCACCTCGACCGTCGTCCCGCCGTACTGGGTCAGCACGTCGCCCGGGCGCTGCGCCGTCGCCGACGGCATGTTCTCGGCCATGGGCACCGTGGCGATCACGTCGATGGGCAGCTGCTGCTGTGCGGCCAGTGCGACCGTCGCGATGACCGCGGCCGCGCCACCCATGTCCGAGGTCATGTAGTGCATCGACGCCGCCGGCTTGATCGAGATGCCGCCGGTGTCGAACGTGATGCCCTTGCCCACCAGGGCCACTCGCTTTCCAGCCTTGCCCTTCTTGCCTTTGGCCAGCTTCGAACCCCGATGCGTCAGCCGCACCAGCCGCGGCGGGCGCGACGAGCCCTGCCCGACGCCGATCACCCCGCCGTAGCCGGCCTTCTGCAGCGCCTTGTCGTCGAGCACCTCCACCTCGAGGCCGACGGATTCACCCAAAGCCTTTGCGCGCTTGGCGAATTCGGCGGGAAACAGGTGACTCGGCGGAGTGTTGACCAAGTCCCGGGCCGTGGCGACCGCGGTGGCGACGGCCGCGCCGTGCGCGCCGTCCTTCTTGGCGTCCTTGGCGTCCTTGGTGCTGGCGAGGACGGTGATCTTGCGCAGCCCGTTGTCTTTCGGCGCGGTCCTGTCGCTGCGGAAGTCGGTGAACCGGTAGCTGCCCAGGACCAGCCCCTCCACGGCGGCCGAGCAGACGCCGTCACCGGGCAACTCGCCCAGTGTGGTGATCACCGCCTCGGCAGTGCCCAGCGACCGCGCCGCCACGCCTGCGGCGCGACGGATCGTGTCGGCCGGCCACTCGGAGCGCGGCTTTCCCAGGCCGATCGTCAGCACGCTGGACACCGGCAGCGACGGCACGACCAGCCGGTGTACCTGCTCACTGGCGCCGGTGGCGTCCAGCGCCCGCACGCCGTCCTGGATTTCGGCGACCGCCTCGTCTGACAGGAACGGCTCGGCCGCGGCCCGAACTACCGAGACCGCGCCCGGCTTGTCGTCATCGCCGATCGATACGACCGGCACCAGCAATACCGCGGAACCCGCACCGCGTTTGGGTAGCGATGTGGCGACGTTGACGGAGGGGGCCTGGTAGCCCGGTTCGGTGGTCACGGCAAACCACCCTAATCACCAGCGCCGGGGCTTTCCCCGCCAGCGTCCCCGCAATGCAGGTCGAAGGCCATCACCGGGTCGTCAAAACCCTTGAGGGTCAGCGGGCCGTCGGCGACCGCGGGCCAGTCCGGCAACTTCTCGCGCAGGTCGGCCGCGGCCAGGATCTGTCTCGGTTCCGCGGCCGCCACGAGCCGGGCCGCCAGGTTGACCGGGATGCCGAAGTAGTCGCCGTTGATGGCCAGCACGCTGCCGTGCGCGAGGCCGGCGCGCACCTGCAGGCCCTCCTCAAGCGCCCGCGGGTGGTCGACGAGGTCGAGCGCCGCCTGCGCGAGCCCCGCGGGCGACGAGCACACCCACATCACGGCGTCACCGATGAACTTCACCACCCGGCCGCCGTCGGCGTGCACCACGTCCGCGACGGTGGCGCCGAACTCGTTGAGCAGGTAGGACAATTCCGCCGGGGTGAGCGCCTGGGTCAAAGCGGTGAAACCGGACAAATCCGCAAAACCGATGCCGCACACCACGCTCGCCGACGTGCCGAGAAGGACGCCCTCGAAGTAGGTTCGGGCGCTGATCAAATGGTGACGGTGAACCACGTCGATCAGGGCCCCGATGCGAGGGACGAACTCGGCGACCGAGCGGTATGCCTGCGCCGTGGCGAGCTCGTCGTGGGTGTAGTTCATCTGGATGTCCGGCGTTCCGGCGCGGATCATCGTCCCCTCGGCCTCCGCCAGGCGGGCCATCGCGGCGCCCAGCACTCGCAGCAAGCCAAACGCGCCGTCCTCGCCCACCACCGCCTTGAGCGCGGCCCAGGTCGCCAGGGCGTCGACGTCTGCCTGGCTCAGCACGGGAACGTCGGGGCCGGCGACGGTCAGGCCGAGCAAAGCCCAGGCGTGTGCCACGCCGTCGGGCGACATACCGAGTTCCTCGGCCGCGGACTGCATGGTGTGGACCGGGCGTCCGGTCGATGCCAGGACATCGCCGGCGAGCCCGAACAGCCGGCCGCGACGTTCGGCCTCCACCATTTCGTCGGCGGTGAAGCCAAGCCCATCCAGGTACTTGATCAGGTCGGCCCGCTCGCGCGGGGTTGCGATACCCGCGGCCTCGAGCTGGTCAAAGTCGAGCGGATCGGACACCTACCCAAGTGTGCCAGCAGCGGCGCGGACCCACGTTGAATTGCTCGGCTCGCCACCTCGCCGTCCCCGGCAAGCGGGAGGAGCCCCCCACCGGGCTGGGAGTACCCCCACCTCCCGTCGCTGCGCGGCGCGCATCGTGGCCGAGCTAGGGTGGGACGCCGTGACGGATGCGCCGGAGTTGCAAAAGGGACCGCTGGAAGACCGCCATCGCGAGCTGGGCGCAAACTTCGCGGAGTTCGGCGGCTGGCTGATGCCGGTGTCCTATGCCGGCACCGTCAGCGAACACAACGCCACCCGCAACGCGGTGGGCCTGTTCGACGTCAGCCACCTCGGCAAGGCGTTGGTAAGTGGGCCGGGCGCAGCCCAGTTCGTCAACTCCGCGCTCACCAACGACCTGGGCCGCATCGGTCCGGGCAGGGCGCAATACACCTTGTGCTGCACCGAATCCGGCGGCGTCATCGACGACCTGATCGCCTACTACGTCGACGACGACGAGATCTTTCTGGTGCCCAACGCCGCCAACACCGCCGCGGTGGTCGAGGCGCTGCGCGCGGCCGCCCCGGCGGGCCTGACGATCACCGACGAGCACCGCTCCTATGCGGTGCTGGCCGTGCAGGGCCCGCGATCGGCGGACGTGCTCGGCGAGCTGGGCCTGCCGGCCGACATGGATTACATGGGCTACGCCGACGCCTCGTACTCGGGGGTGCCGGTGCGCGTCTGCCGCACCGGATACACCGGAGAACACGGCTACGAGCTGCTGCCGCCCTGGGACTCCGCCGGTGTGGTGTTCGACGGGCTGATCGCGCCGGTGACCGCCGCCGGGGGAGAGCCCGCCGGCCTGGGCGCCCGCGACACGCTGCGCACCGAGATGGGCTACCCGCTGCACGGGCACGAACTTTCGCTCGACATCTCGCCGCTGCAGGCCCGGTGCGGCTGGGCGGTCGGCTGGAAGAAGGAGGCGTTCTTCGGCCGCGGGGCGCTGCTGGCCGAGAAAGCGGCGGGCCCGCGGCGGCTGTTGCGCGGGCTGCGGATGGTCGGCCGCGGCGTGTTGCGTCCCGGGCTGACGGTGCTGGCGGGGGAGACCCCGGTCGGGGTCACCACCTCCGGGACGTTTTCTCCGACACTGCAAGTCGGCATCGGGCTGGCATTGATCGACACCGACGCGGGCATCGACGACGGGCAGCAAATCACCGTCGACGTCCGTGGGCGCGCCGTCGAATGCGAGGTCGTGCGCCCGCCCTTCGTCACCGTGAAAACGCGTTAGCCGCGCGCGCGGATGGCAAAAACCCGGTGGCGCGCGGATATAGAATCGGCCCCATGACCAGCGACTCGCTCGAGTTCACGGTTTTGCGCGCGTCCGATCCGGCGACCGACACCGAACGTGAATCAATTCTGGCCGACCCGGGTTTCGGCAAATACTTCACCGACCACATGGTGTCGATCGACTACGACGAGGGCCGGGGCTGGCACGACCCGCGCGTAATCCCGTACGGGCCGATCGAACTGGACCCGTCGGCGATCGTGCTGCACTACGCGCAGGAAGTCTTCGAAGGTCTCAGGGCCTACCGCTGGGCGGACGGCTCCGTCGTGTCGTTTCGCGCGGAGGCGAACGCGGCCAGGCTGCGATCGTCGGCGCGGCGGCTGGCGATTCCCGAGCTGCCCGAAAGCCTGTTCATCGAATCCCTTCGCCAGCTCGTCGCCGTCGACAAGGCCTGGGTGCCGCGGGCCGGCGGCGAAGAGGCGCTGTACCTGCGGCCGTTCATCTTCGCCACCGAGCCGGGGCTGGGTGTGCGGCCAGCCAAGCGGTACCGCTACCTGCTGATCGCGTCGCCGGCCGGCGCCTACTTCATCAGCCCCGTCACCGTGTGGGTGTCGACGGAGTACGTGCGGGCCAGCCCGGGCGGCACCGGTGCGGCCAAGTTCGGCGGGAACTACGCCGCCTCGCTGCTGGCGCAGGCCGAAGCCGCCGAAAACGGCTGCGACCAGGTGGTGTGGCTGGACGCCGTCGAGCGGCGCTACGTCGAAGAGATGGGCGGGATGAACATCTTCTTCGTGCTCGGCAGCGGGGGATCGGCGCGGCTGGTCACTCCGGAGCTGTCCGGCTCGCTGCTGCCTGGCATCACGCGGGATTCGTTGCTGCAGTTGGCCATTGACGCCGGATTTGCCGTCGAGGAACGTAAGTTCGATATCGACGAGTGGCAGAAGAAGGCTGCCGCCGGCGAGATCACCGAGGTGTTCGCCTGCGGCACCGCCGCCGTCATCACCGCGGTTTCGCGGGTGAAGTACGGGGACAGCGAGTTCACCATCGCCGACGGACAACCGGGTGAGGTCACGATGGCGCTGCGCGACACGCTGACCGGGATCCAGCGGGGCACCTTCGCCGACACCCACGGCTGGATGGCCCGGCTCGGTTAACTTTCTTCTGCGAACGTCGACTCGTTGGGCCGAAATGCGCAAAAATCGCCCAATAACCCGACGGTCGACGGCTAAATGCGGACTAGGCCGCCAGCGCCACGGCGCTCACCGTCGTGGTCAGTTCGATCGCGGCGCCCAGCACGTCGCCGGTGATCCCGCCGAATCGGCGCACGCAATGCGCCACCAGCGCCGCGCCGCAGCCCACCGCCACCAGCGCCGCCACCGGTCCCTGCCACGGCCTCGAACCCGCCAGTAGCGAAACCGCCAGCAGCGCCGCGACCCAGGCCGCCGCCACCGACGCGGGCTGACTCCCGGCCACCCGCGCACCCAACGCGCTGCCCTCGGCCGCCGGCACCGACCGGCGACAGGCCAGCACCGCCGCGACCCGCCCGGAAAACACCGCCAGGGCGATGGCCGGCGGCTTTAGCGCCGAGAAGGCCAACCCCTGCAACAGGATCACCAGCACGACGGCCGCCACACCGAAGGGTCCCGTCGATCCGTCGCGCATCACCGCCAGCGCGCGCCGGGGCGGGCCGTAGCAGCCCAGCCCGTCGGCCGTGTCAGCGACGCCATCGATGTGCAGCCCGCGGGTCGCCAGCAGCAGCGCCGCCACGGCGAGCAGCCCGGGCAGCGGGCTGGACGGGCCGAAAATCGCGTCGCCGCACCACGCGACGCCCGCGGCCAACCCTCCCAGCGCGGCGCCGACCAGGGGCAGCGCGGTCATCGCGCCGCGGCCCATCGGCGCGTTCCGCGCACCCGGGACGGGCATCACCGTGCCGAACGCGAAAGCCGTTGCCAGCGAACGCATCACGGAGCTGGTTGGGACGACGGGGCGGACGGATCGGCCACACCGGCTTGCGCGAACGTCGCCATCGACGACAGCGCGGCCACGGCCGCGCGCAGCACCGGCAGGGCCACCGCTGCGCCGGTTCCCTCGCCCAGCCGCATGCGCAGGTCCAGGATCGGGTCCAACTCGAGGGCCGCCAGCGCCAGGTCATGGCCTGGCTCGGTGGACCGATGACCGGCCTGCCACCATTGCCGGGCGCCGGGCGCCAGGCGCTCGGCGACCAACGCGGCCGCGGTCACCGCCATGCCGTCGAGCAGCAGCGGGGTGCGCCGCACCGCGGTCTGGGCGCAAAAGCCTGCCATCGCGGCCAAATCCGCGCCGCCGCAGCAGCGCAGCAGCCCGACCGGGTCGGGTAGCACGAGCCGGGCCCGGAACAGGGCGTCGCGCACCGCGGCGGTCTTGCGTGCCCATCCCGCGTCGTCGATCCCGGTCCCGAAGCCAACCGCGGTGACCGGCTCGGCGTTCGTCAGTGCCGCCACCAAAACCGCCGCGGCGGTGGTGTTTCCGATGCCCATGTCGCCCGCGATCAGCAGGTCGGCGCCGGCGTCGACCTCCTCGTCGGCGATGGCCCGGCCCGCGGCGATCGCGGCGACCGTCTCGGCGTCGGACAGCGCGTCCTGCGTCGTGATGTCGCCGCTGCCGCGCCGCACCTTGTGGGCGCCGATCCGCTCGGAGGCCGCCTCGGCGTCGACCGCCAGGTCCGCCAGCCGCACGCCCGCACCGGCGATGCCGGCCAGCACGTTGATCGCCGCGCCGCCGGCGTCGATGTTGGCGACCATCTGGGCGGTCACCTCCGGCGGGTACGCCGACACCCCGGACCGTGCGACGCCGTGGTCACCCGCAAAGACCACCACCCGGGCGCGCTCGAATTGCCTTGGCGGACAATGTCCTTGGCAGGATGCGACCCAGACCGACAGGTCCTCGAGGCGGCCCAGGGCGCCGCGCGGCTTCGTCAGCGTGTCCTGCCGGGAGCGGGCGGCGGCGGCGGCGGCGGCATCGGGCGGCGATATCGGGGCGAATTCCATCAGGTTCCCGACGGCTTGATCTGCACCGCCTGCCCGGCCACCACCAGCACCACCCGGTCGCACAGCTCGGCGAGGCGCTGGTTCAGGCTGCCCAGTTCGTCGGCGAACCGGCGCCCGGACGCGGTGGCCGGCACCACGGTCAACCCGACCTCCGGGCTGACCAGCACCAGCGTGGAACCGAAGGCGCTCACGGCGGCCAGCATCTCGTCGATGGGAGCCGCCACCGACCCGTCGTCCCATGCGTTGTTGCGGTCCAGCGTGTCGGTCAGCCAGCCGCCGAGGTCGTCGACAAGCGTGGGGCTGCCGGGCGACCCGCGCAATTGGTCTGTGACGTCGTCGGTTTCGACCGTTGACCAATGCGCGGGCCGACGGTCGCGGTGTCGCTCGACCCGGTCCGCCCAGCCCGCGTCGGCGTGGACCGTCACACGGGGGGCCAGGTAACGGACCGGCTGGCCCGGTGGCAGCGACGTCGCGATGGCTTCCTCGGCCCAGCGGGACTTGCCCGACCTGATCCCGCCGAGCACCAGGGTGCGCACAGGGATCAGACGGCTTTCAGGTGCCGGTCAACCGACACTGCTGCCGCGCTCGACTTGGGGCCGGGGTGTCCGCATGCGGCGCAGCTGCGAAGCCCGGCCTGCAGCGTAAATGCCTAGCTTCCAACGGCTTTCGGTGTTTTCCGGGAACTTCGCGTCGACCAGCCTGCTGACTTTGCGGCCCAGGATGATCCCGTCGGCACCCATCACGACCATCAGCACCAGCATCGCCGGAGAGACGTAGAGCTGCAGCTGCGGGACGCCGAACGAGGCGAACAGCAGGAGCAGCGTCGCGGGCATGAAAAGGCCGAGGCCGTTGCGCCGGGAGTCCACCACGTCGCGCACGTATCGCTTGATGGGTCCCTGATCGCGCGGCAACAGGTAGGCCTCTTCGCCGGCCATCATGCGCTCGCGGCGATCCGTCATCCGCGCGCGGCTGGTGGTTCGCTCAGCTCTGCGCTCCTCGCGGCTGAGTTTGGGGCCGGCCAGCGATTTGCGCCGCGCCCGCGCCTCGGACGCGGTCATGGGTGCCGGTGCGACCGGGCCCTTCCTCGCGTTGCGCCGCGCCTCGCTGCGCTTGGGCGTGGCCCGGCCCTTGGGCCCGGTCTTGCGCGGCCCGGCGTCCAAGGAACCGTCATCCTCGACTGCCGTCACGGCGAGGGCCTCTTCAAGGCCCCTTCCGTGGTCGTCCTCCCGGCCCTTCTTGCGGCGGCCCATCAGCTTCACAGTCGCCAGGTTACTTCGCGTGGAGACTGGCCCGTAACGGACCTGGAATGCGTTGTTATTGGTCATGCGCCAGCGCCTACGCTTGACTGTGATGAATGGCGACCTGTGATGGACGACGGCACGATGGCCTCGGATGATGCCGCCGCTGGCCTCGCACCCGGCCGTCTGCGGTTGCCCGCCATGCAGGTCTTGGTCGCCCCGGATTGCTATGGCGACAGCTTGTCCGCGGTGGAAGCCGCCGCGGCCATCGCGACCGGCTGGACCCGGTCACGCCCGGGCGACCGGTTCACCGTCGCGCCCATGTCCGACGGCGGCCCGGGTTTCGTCGAGGTGCTGGGCCGCCGGCTGGGGCAGACGCGGCGAGTGTGGGTGTGCGGGCCGTTGGACACCACGGTGGAGGCCGCGTGGGTGTTCGAGCGCACCTCGTTGACCGCGTACCTGGAGTGTGCGCAGGCCTGCGGCCTGACCCTGCTCGGCCGTCCGCCCACCCCGGAAACCGCGCTGGCGGCCGACAGCAGCGGCGTCGGGCAGCTCATCGACGAGGCGCTACGGGCCGGCGCGACGCGAATCGTGGTCGGGCTGGGCGGCAGCGCGTGCACCGACGGCGGGAAGGGAATGATCACCCAGCTTGGTGGGCTGGCCGAGGCTCGGCAACGGATGACCAACGTGGACCTGATCGCCGCCTCGGACACCGAATATCCGCTGATGGGCCCATGGGGGGCGGCGAGGGTGTTCGGGCCGCAGAAGGGCGCGGACACGGCCACCGTCGCCGCCCTCGAAGTCCGGCTCGAAGCGTGGGCGCTCGAACTGGAGGCGGCGGCCGGACGCGACGTGAGCTCCGAGCCGGGGGCGGGCGCCGCCGGTGGCATCGGGGCCGGACTGCTTGCGCTCGGCGGCCGCTGTGAGCTGGGTGCGGCGATCATCGCCGAGCACACCCGCTTGGCCGAGGATCTCGAGGTCGCGGACATGATCGTCACGGGTGAGGGCCGGTTCGACGAGCAGTCCCTGTTTGGAAAGGTGGTCGGCTATGTCGCCGAGTCGGCGCGCCCGCTGGGAATTCCGGTGATCGTGTTGGCCGGCCAGGTCGAGCTGGAGAATTCCGCGGTCCGCTCGTCGGGCATCATGTCCGCGCTGTCCATCGCCGATTACGCCGGTTCGGCGCGGTTGGCGCAGGCCGATGCGGCCAATCAGCTGATGGGTTTGGCCTCCGAGGTGGCGGCGCGACTCGGGAATAGCGGTCCCGCAAGGTACCGTTGAGGCAGTGGGCTTTTTCCCGAGCGGATCGCCCGACGATAAGCCAACGAGGAGATGCAATGACCGTGCAAAACGAGTCGACCACCAAGACCCACGGCGTGATCCTGACCGAAGCCGCCGCCAGCAAGGCGAAGTCCCTGCTGGACCAGGAGGGCCGTGACGACCTGGCGCTGCGCATCGCGGTTCAGCCGGGCGGGTGCGCCGGGCTGCGCTACAACCTCTTCTTCGACGACCGGGCGCTGGATGGCGACCTGACCGCGGAGTTTGGCGGTGTGAGATTGACCGTCGACCGGATGAGCGCCCCCTACGTCGAAGGCGCGTCCATCGATTTCGTCGACACCATCGAGAAGCAGGGCTTCACCATCGACAACCCCAACGCCACCGGTTCCTGCGCTTGCGGGGACTCGTTCAACTAGACCTTCAACTGACCGAAGCCTCAGTACGAGCTGCCGGTGCGCAGCACGTAGGAGCAGACCTCGATCTGGCCTCGCTGAAATAGCAGCTGGGCGACCCCTTGCACGTCGCCACGCGCCGGGCCGCCGGCCGCGGGCGATACCCGCATGGTGAACAACGCCTGGGCCTGATATTGCGACAGGTACACGATCTTGTCGATAGACGTCAGCTCCACCTCGGAGAACTGCTTGCGGAAGGCGTCGCTGCTCATCTTGGCCAGGGCCTGGTCGGACCGTTTGTCGCGCACGCCGTCGTACATGCCGCACAGCGCGTTGCGGGCGATGACGTCGATGTCACGGTGCTCGAGCGCGTCCAGGTACTTCTGAATCGCCGTTTTCGCCGCGCCCTCGGACAACGAGGTGCCGGTGTTGGCGCCGTTGGTGCGAACCCCGTAGGCGATCGCCAGCGTCAGCGCGGCCACCAGCGCGACGGCCAGCAGCGCGCCGATGATGAAGCGCCGCGTGGACCGTCGCCCCGGGTAGGGCACCGGCTGCCCCGCATAATTTGGCGGAGAGGGTCCCGCGTTGGCGGTCGGCTCATTGGGGAAGTGGAGTGGCTGGGACTGGGGCATTGGTCCGTCGGTGCCGACAGTGTGGTCCGGCGAGTGCGGACCTGCCATGTGGTTCTCCTACGCTGGTGGACGGGACCATGAGCGGGCTGCGGCAAAGCTGGCCCCGGCGACTGAGTGAGTTGCTTGAGTCGTTTCTAGGCAGGCTAGCGCACGACTTTGCAGCGACCGTGACGCGAGGCTCGATACGCCTGAGTAAGCTAGATAACCTTACTAACGAAGGAGATTTCGTGACGATCGCGGTGACAGGTTCGATTGCGACCGACAATCTGATGCGGTTCCCCGGCCGATTTTCCGAGCAGTTGCTGCCCGAGCATCTGCAGAAGGTATCGCTCAGCTTCCTGGTCGACGACCTGGTCATTCATCGCGGCGGCGTGGCGGGCAACATCGCCTTTGCGATCGGTGTGCTGGGCGGTGACGTCGCGCTGGTCGGTGCGGCGGGCGACGACTTCGCCGACTACCGCGAATGGCTGGTGTCCCACAACGTCAACTGCGACAACGTCCTGATCTCGCAGACCGCGCACACCGCGCGCTTCACCTGCACCACCGACGTCGACATGGCCCAGATCGCGTCGTTCTACCCGGGCGCCATGTCGGAGGCCCGCAACATCAAGCTCGCCGACGTGGTGTCGTCCGTGGGTAAGCCGGACCTGGTCATCATCGGGGCCAACGACCCCGACGCGATGGTGGTGCACACCGAGGAGTGCCGCAAGCTTGGCTTGCCGTTTGCCGCCGACCCCTCCCAGCAGCTGCCCCGCTTGTCCGGGGAAGACATCGACAAGCTCGTCGACGGTGCGGCCTACCTGTTCACCAATGACTACGAGTGGGAGCTGCTGCTCTCCAAGACCGGCTGGTCGGAGACCGATGTGCTTGAAAAGGTCGGCCTGCGGGTGACGACGCTCGGCGCCAAGGGTGTCGACATCGTCGAGCCCGACGGCACGACCACCCGCGTCGACGTGGTGCCCGAGACCAGTCAGACCGACCCCACCGGCGTCGGCGACGCGTTCCGGGCCGGTTTCCTCACCGGGCGCGGCGCGGCCCTCAGCCTGGAGCGTTCGGCGCAGCTCGGCTCGCTGGTGGCCGTGCTGGTGCTGGAGTCCACGGGAACGCAGGAGTGGGCCTGGGACCACGCGGTCGCGAAGAGCAGGCTGGCCGGCGCGTACGGCGAGGATGCGGCCGCCGAGATCGCCGCCGTCCTGGCTTAACTCGCCGAGCAGACGCAAAAGCCCCCGAAACCGACGGTTTTCGGGGGCTTTTGCGTCTGCTCGGCGTTACAACTGCACCGGATAGACCGGCTCGCTGATCTGCGGCACCACGCCGCGCTCGACGAAGATCGCGTGCCACAGC
>NZ_JAOPWB010000345.1 GCF_025965855.1 Mycobacterium sp.
CACCCGCAAGCTTCAGCACCATCCCCAGATAACAGATCCACAGACCCACAGACCCGACCAAGGAGTCCCCATGCCAGATTTTGAACTCAGCGAGGAATACCAGGACCTCAGCGACACCGTCCGCGAATTCGCCGACCAGGTGGTGGCCCCGGTCTCTGCCAAGCACGACGAGGAGCACAGCTTCCCCTACGAGGTCGTCGCCAAGATGGGCGAGATGGGTCTTTTCGGCCTGCCGTTCCCGGAGGAGTACGGCGGGATGGGCGGGGACTACTTCGCGCTGTCGCTGGCGCTCGAGGAACTCGGCAAGGTCGACCAGTCGGTGGCGATCACGCTGGAGGCCGGAGCCAGTCTCGGTGCGATGCCGATCTACCGGTTCGGTACCGAGGAGCAGAAGCAGAAGTGGCTGCCGGACCTCACGGCCGGCCGGGCGCTGGCCGGGTTCGGGCTCACCGAGCCGGGCGCCGGCTCCGACGCCGGCGGCACCCGTACCACCGCCCGCCTCGACGACGGCGAGTGGGTGATCAACGGCACCAAGCAATTCATCACCAACTCGGGCACCGACATCACCTCCCTGGTCACCGTCACCGCCGTCACCGGAAGCCTCGCGGGGGACAAGAAAGAGATCTCGACGATCATCGTGCCCAGCGGCACACCGGGTTTCACCGTCGAACCCGTCTATAACAAGGTCGGATGGAACGCGTCGGACACGCACCCGCTGACCTTCGCCGACGCCCGCGTCCCGGAGGAGAACCTGTTGGGTGCCCGCGGCACCGGCTACGCGAACTTTTTGTCCATCCTGGACGAGGGCCGCATCGCGATCGCCGCGCTGGCGACCGGGGCGGCGCAGGGCTGCGTCGACGAAAGCGTCAAGTACGCGAAGGAACGCCAGTCGTTCGGCCAGCCGATCGGCTCGTATCAGGCGATCAGCTTCAAGATCGCCCGCATGGAGGCGCGCGCCCACGTCGCGCGCACGGCATACTACGAAGCCGCCGCGAAGATGCTGGCCGGCAAGCCATTCAAGAAGGAGGCGGCGATCGCGAAGATGATCGCGTCGGAGGCGGCGATGGACAACGCCCGTGACGCCACCCAAATCCACGGCGGCTACGGTTTCATGAACGAGTACCCGGTCGCGCGTCACTACCGCGACAGCAAGATCCTCGAGATCGGGGAGGGCACCACCGAGGTCCAATTGATGCTCATCGCGCGCTCGCTGGGGCTTGGATGACCGGGGGAGCGACGAAGGCGAGCAAGTCGATTGTCCAGCGGGGCTTGTGGTTTGAGGAGTTCGAGACCGGCACGACCTACCTGCACCGGCCCGGCCGCACGGTAACCGAGGCCGACAACGTGTTGTTCACCACGCTGACGATGAACACCCAGTCGCTGCACCTCGATGCGGCGTGGGCAGCCGAGCAGCCGGGCTTTCGGGGAGAGCGGCTGGTGAACTCCATGTTCACCCTTTCCACCATGGTGGGGCTGTCGGTGGCGCAGTTGACGCTCGGCACCATCGTTGCCAATCTTGGCTTTTCCGAGGTGTCGTTCCCCAAGCCCGTCTTCCACGGCGACACCCTGTACGCGGAGACCGTGTGCACCGGCAAGCGCGAGTCGAAGAGCCGGCCGGGCGAAGGCATTGTCACCCTCGAGCACACCGGCCGCAACCAGCACGGCGACGTCGTCGCGCGGGCGGTGCGGACCACGCTGGTACAAAAGCGCCCAGCTACAGAGGAGTCGTGATGGACCTGCGCGCCGCCGGCCCGGCCTGGCTGTTCTGCCCGGCCGACCGTCCCGAGCGTTTCGTCAAGGCCGCCGCTGCCGCCGACGTGGTGATCCTCGACCTCGAGGATGGTGTGGCCGAAGCGGACAAGCCCGCCGCCCGCAAGGCGCTGCGGGAGACCCCGCTGGACCCCGAGCGCACCGTGGTGCGAATCAACGCGGCCGACACCGACGAGCACGCCCGCGACCTGGACGCCCTGGGCGATACGGCCTACACGTCGGTGATGCTCTCCAAGACCGAATCGGCCGACCAGGTGACCGCGCTGGCGCCACGCGAGGTGGTCGCATTGATCGAGACGCCGCGCGGCGCGGTGTTCGCCGCCGAAATCGCCGCGGCCGAGGGCACCACCGCCATGATGTGGGGTGCCGAGGACCTTGTCGCCACCCTCGGCGGCAGCTCCAGCCGGCTGGCCGACGGCACCTACCGCGACGTCGCCCGCCACGTGCGGTCGGCAACCCTGCTCGCGGCCTCGGCATTCGGCCGGATCGCGCTCGACGCCGTCCATTTGGACATCCGTGACATCGAGGGCCTGCGGGCCGAGGCCGACGACGCCGTCGCCGTGGGTTTCGACGCGACCGTCTGCATCCACCCCAGCCAGGTCCCCGTCGTGCGGGCGGCCTATCGCCCCAGCGAGGAGAAGCTGGACTGGGCGCGCAGGGTGCTGGCGGCGGCGAAGTCCGAGCGAGGGGTGTTCGCGTTCGAGGGACGGATGGTCGACTCGCCGGTGCTCAAGCACGCGGAGATGTTGCTGCGGCGGGCGGGGGAGCCCGCGTCGGGCTAAGGATCGACGTCACCGGCCCCGCCGGCTCCTACCGGTGCGACACGCTTGCGGCTCGGCCGCGATCAACGCGGTGTCTTCGCATTTGAGCGCATAATGGGCAGTACGCCAGTGTCGCGGCGAGCGGAGACTTTCGTGCAGCTGGCGATCGACTTCGGCTCGCGGTAGGTCCCGGCTGATGTTTTGCTGACCTGCCACGCCACGCGGCTCCGGACTAAGGAGGCGGTATGGCGCAGAGCTCTCACAAGCCGATGACCGTCGACCTCGAGCCGGTGCAACTTGTCGCCGCCGACGGCACGCCCACCGCCGAACACCGCTACAGCCGCGACCTTCCGCCGGAGACTCTGTGCTGGCTCTACGAGATGATGGTCGTCACCCGCGAGCTGGACACCGAGTTCGTCAACCTGAAGCGCCAAGGGCAACTGGCGCTGTTCGCGTCCTGCCGCGGCCAGGAAGCCGCCCAGGTCGGCGCTGCGGCCTGCCTGCGCAAGACCGACTGGCTGTTTCCCCAATATCGAGAGCTCGGCGCGTATCTGGTGCGCGGCATCCCGCCCGGGCACGTCGGGGCGGCATGGCGCGGGACGTGGCACGGCGGCCTGGAATTCACCAAGAAGTGCTGCGCACCGATGTCGATTGCCATCGGCACCCAGACCCTGCATGCGGTCGGCGCGGCGATGGCAGCGCAACGCCTGGGCGAGGATTCGGTGACGGTGGCCTTCCTCGGCGACGGCGCCACCAGCGAGGGGGACGTGCACGAGGCGCTGAACTTCGCGGCAGTGTTCGCCACGCCCTGCGTGTTCTACGTGCAGAACAACCAGTGGGCGATATCGGTACCGGTTACCAAGCAGACGGCCGCACCTTCTATCGCGCACAAGGCGATTGCTTACGGGATGCCGGGGATCCGGGTGGACGGCAACGACGTCCTCGCGTGCTACGCGGTGATGGCCGAGGCCGCCGCCCGGGCCCGGACCGGTGGCGGGCCGACGTTGATCGAGGCGGTCACCTACCGGCTCGGTCCGCACACCACCTCCGACGATCCGAGCCGATACCGGAGCCAGGACGAAGTGGACCGCTGGGCGGCGCTGGACCCGATCCCGCGGTACCGCACTTACTTGCAGGGCCAGGGCCTGTGGTCGGAACGCCTGGAGGAGCGGGTCGCCGCGCGGGGGAAGCGGATGCGGTCCGACCTGCGCGACGCGGTGTTCGATGCGCCCGACTTCGACGTCGACGAGGTGTTCACCACGGTGTATGCCGAGATCACGCCCGGACTGCAGGCGCAGCGCCAGCAGCTGCTGGCCGAACTGGGGAGGGTTGAATGACCCAGCTCGCCGATCCTCCGGCCGTGCCCGCGCTTGACGCGGCGCTCGGTGTGCGGCCCTTGACCATGGTGCAGGCGCTCAACCGCGCGCTGCGCGACGCGATGGCCGCCGACGATCGTGTCCTGGTGTTCGGCGAGGACGTCTCCGTCGAGGGTGGGGTGTTTCGGGTAACCGAGGGGCTGGCCGAAACGTTCGGCGAGGACCGGTGTTTCGACACACCGCTGGCCGAGTCGGCCATCATCGGCATCGCGGTCGGCCTGGCGCTGCGCGGCTTTGTCCCGGTGCCGGAGATCCAATTCGACGGATTCTCCTACCCGGCCTTCGATCAGGTGGTCAGCCACCTGGCCAAGTACCGCACGCGCACCCGGGGCGAGATCAACATGCCGGTGACCGTCCGGATCCCGTCGTTCGGCGGAATAGGTGCGGCCGAACATCATTCGGACTCCACCGAGTCCTACTGGGCGCACACCGCCGGCCTGAAGGTGGTGGTGCCGTCCAGCCCGGCAGACGCCTATTGGCTGCTTCGCCACGCGATCGCCTGCCCCGACCCGGTGATGTACCTGGAGCCCAAGCGCCGTTATCAGGGTCGCGGCCTGGTCGACGCCGGCCGGCCCGAACCGCCCATCGGGCAGGCCATGGTGCGCCGACCCGGCAGCGACGTGACCGTCGTAACCTACGGCAGCCTGGTGAGCACCGCCGTGGCCACCGCGGAAGACGCGCAACGCCAACGCGGTTGGAGTCTGGAGGTCATCGATCTGCGGTCACTGGTCCCGCTGGACTTCGATACCATCGCCGCGTCGATCCATCGGACCGGGCGCTGCGTGGTGTTGCACGAAGGGCCGCGCAGCCTGGGTTACGGAGCCGGTCTGGCCGCCCGCATCCAGGAAGAGATGTTCTACGAGCTAGAGGCACCGGTGTTGCGCGCCTGCGGTTTTGATACGCCCTACCCGCCGGCACGGTTGGAAAGGTTGTGGTTGCCAGGTCCCGACCGGCTGCTGGACTGCGTCGAGCGCGCGTTGGGCCTGCCGTGAGTGCCGACGAGCGCGTCAAGGCGTTCCGGGTTCCCGATCTCGGCGAGGGACTGGAAGAGGTGACGGTCTCGTGCTGGTACGTCACGGTCGGCGAGGAGGTCGAGCTCAACCAGCTGCTGTGCTCCGTGGAGACGGCCAAGGCCGAGGTGGAAATCCCCAGCCCGTATGCCGGACGAATCACCGAAACATGCGGCGCCGAAGGCGATGTGCTCAAGGTGGGCGCGGTGCTGGTCCGCATCGAGACCGCCGCCGGGGGGCCCAACGGCGAGGCCGCGGTGCCCACGCTCGTCGGCTATGGCGCCGACGCGGGCATCGACACCAGCCGACGGGCCAGCCGGCCGCTCGCCACGCCGCCGGTGCGCAAGCTGGCCAAGGAGCTGTCCGTTGACCTCACCGCGGTGCCGCACGGCGCGGGCGAGGTGATCACCCGCGCGGACGTGCTGGCGGCCGCCCGCGGGACGGGAGACGACGTTCGGCCGGTCCGCGGGGTGCAGGCCCGGATGGCGGAGAAGATGGCGTCGTCCCACAGGGAAATCCCGGCCGCGAAAGTCAGCGTCGACGTCGACTGCACCGCGCTGCTGCGGCTGCGCGACCGCTGTCGTCCCGCGCACCACGAGATCACGCCGTTTGTGCTGACGCTGCGGCTTCTCGTTATTGCGTTGGGCCACAACATGGTTCTCAACTCGACCTGGGTGGACTCTCCAGAAGGTCCCCAGGTGCACGTCCATCGCGGCGTGCATCTGGGGTTCGGTGTGGCGACCCGGCGCGGGCTGTTGGTCCCGGTGATCACCGACGCGCAGGACAAGACCACTCTCGAATTGGCCGGCCGGACGGCCGAATTGATCGCCGGCGCGCGCGAGGGCACCCTGACGCCCGCGGAATTGCGAGGCTCGACGTTCACCGTGTCGAACTTCGGGGCGCTGGGCGTCGACGGCGGCATGCCGGTGATCAACCATCCCGAAGCGGCCATCCTGGGCATGGGAGCGATCAAGCCGCGCCCGCTGGTCGTCGGCGACGAGGTGGCCGTGCGGTCGACGATGAGGCTGACGTGTGTGTTCGACCACCGCGTCGCCGACGGCGCCGAGGTGGCGCAGTTCGTCTGCGAGCTGCGGGACCTGATCGAGTCGCCCGAGACCGCGCTCCTGGACCTATAGCGGGTCGCCGTCGTCATCGGTGCGGAGGAGTTTTTCGGGGTGCCAGTAAGTGTTGGTTCTTGGCTGTCCGCGGTCGAGATGTGGGGGTGGGATCCACTCGGTGTCGCCGCGGGTGTTTTTACGGGTGCTCCAGCCACCGGGTTGAACGATGCGGTGTTGTGTTCCGCACCCGAGGGCGAGGTTGTTGACGTCGGTGGCGCGGCAGACGGCGTAGCCGATGACGTGGTGGACTTCGCAGTAGTAGCCGGGCACGGTGCACCCGGGTGCCGTACAACCACGATCCTTGGCGTACAAGACGATCCGCTGCGCCGGTGAGGCCAGGCGCTTGGTGTGATACAGCGCCAGGGCCTTGCCCTTGTCGAAGATCGCCAGATAGTGGCGCGCGTGGCGGGCCAGGCGGATCACGTCACTCATGGGCAGGATGCTGCCCCCACCGGTCAAGCCGCGCCCGGCGGCGGCTTCCAGTTCGGCCAGCGTGGTGGTGACGATGATCGAGGCTGGAAGCCCGTTGTGTTGGCCCAGCTTTCCCGACGCGAGCATGGCGCGCAGGGCGGCGGTCAGCGCGTCGTGGTTGCGCTGGGCTTGGCTGCGACTGTCTTTGTCGATGGCGTCTTGGGTGGGCGGCCCGTCCACGCAGGCGGTGTCGTCATCGGGGTTGCACATGCCGGGGGCGGCCAGCTTGGCCAAGGCGGCCTCGAGTGTGGCGCGGGCTTCGGGGGTCAGCAGGGCGCGCAGCTCCGACATGCCGTCGGCTTGTTGGTTGCCCAGGGTCAGCCCGCGGCGGCGCGCGCGGTCCTCGTCGGTGTAGGTGCCGTCGGGGTTTATGCAGTCGGCCAGCGTGGCGGCGAATTCGGCCAGTTGTTCGGGCCGGTACTGGGTACCCTGGGTGGCCACCAGGACTTCGACCTCTTCGCGGGTGTTGTCGTCGACCCAGCCGGGTAGCTGATGCCAAAACTTGCGGATCACTGCGACCTGGCCTGCACCCAGCTTGCCTTCCCGTTGCGCGGCGGCGGTGGCAGCTAGCACCGGCGGCAGCGGTTCGCCCGTCAATCCGTGGCGCGGTCCCAGGTCGGCGGCCTCGTTGACGCGCCGGGCGGCTTCGGCGCGGCTGATCAGGGTCGCCTCGGCGATCGCGTGGGAGAGCTTGCCGCCCAACTCTTCGGGGGTGGCCTGGCGGGCCAGCGCATTGATCATCGGGTGCTCGATGGCCGGTATGCGTCGGCGCGACTTCTCGCAGCGTTCCAATAGAGCCAACCACTCCCGGGTGGTCAACGCCTGACAGTCCAGCGCGGCTACTTTGTCGAGCGCGGCATCCAGTGCAGCAAAGGCCGCCGTGATCGCCTCTCGATCAACAACACTGGTAGCCATAAGACGAAACTAACCAGCGACACTGACAAAAACGGTCGCCTTGAGACACCTGAAACCAAAGTGGCGCAAGTGATTTAGATTCGCTTGCGGCGTGCTACTTACCTCGCGCCGCGGCCAATCGCGCTGCGAATTCCGGTGATTGGATCGAGTGCACCTGTGGCCCGAGCTCGGTGCGCATAGCGAGGTCGTGCTGCTCGGTGTCCACCGAACCCGGGTTGATCGTGGCGCGCATCGTCGCCTTGGTGGCCAGCACCACCTCGCGGGGAGCCGCCGCGGGACCCGCGGC
>NZ_JAOPWB010000192.1 GCF_025965855.1 Mycobacterium sp.
GCCGACTACTGACCTGGCACAGTCCGGCACACAACACGAAATTGGAGGATCAACTGATGGTGCGACTGGCTGGCAAGGTCGCCGTGATCACCGGCGGCAACAGCGGTATCGGGTTGGCGACCGCACGGAGGTTCGTCGACGAAGGCGCCCGCGTCTTCATCATGGGCCGCCGCCGAAGCGAGCTGGATAAGGCCAAAGCGATGATCGGCGACGGCCTGAGGACCGTCGCCGGCGACGTCACCAACAGCGCCGACCTGGACAAGTTGTTCGCGACTGTCCTCGACAAAGAGGGTGGCTTGGACATCCTGGTGGCGAATTCGGCCCGGGTGGAGGCCGAAATGCTGGGCAAGATCACCGAGGAGAAGTTCGATGCCACCTTCAACCTCAACGCCCGCGCAACGCTGTTCACGGTGCAAAAGGCACTGCCGCTGATCCGCGCCGGCGGCTCGGTCATTCTGATCGGCTCGACCTCAGGCCACATGGGCGTTGCCGGTTACAGCGCCTACAGCGCCACCAAGGCCGCGCTGCGGTCCTATACCCGAACCTGGACCCGCGAGTTCAACGATCGCGTCATCCGGTTCAACACGTTGAGCCCGGGCCCGATCGACACTCCGATGTTGGACCGTCAGCCCGACAAGGCACAGTTCGCCGCGGCGGTACCACTCAACCGGTTGGGCCGCCCCGAAGAGATCGCAGCCGCTGCACTGTTTTTGGCCTCCGATGACAGCAGCTTCGTGGCCGGCGTCGAACTGAGCGTCGATGGTGGCATGGCACAGGTCTAACCACCGCGCGAGCCTGTCGACCTCGAGTACCCCTGCGGTGAAACAGCTTTCGTCCGAAACACGTCGCTCGACGATTTCCCCCGGAATCGTCGGCACAGAACAAATCTAGATAGGAGCGAATATGGTTGCGGTTCCCGCCGGCTACGACGATCTGCTTGAACGCCCGCTGTACGGGCATTTGGCGACGACCCGGCCCGACGGTTCGGTGCAAGTGAGTCCCATGTGGTTCGACTGGGACGGCGAGCTGCTGCGGTTCGCGCATACCACCAAGCGGCAGAAGTACCGCAATGTACAACGCAACCCGCGGATTGCCATGTCGATCTCGGATCCCGACAATCCGTACCGCTATCTGGAAGTGCGCGGCGACGTCGAGCGCATCTTGCCCGATCCGGCGGCGAGCTTCTTTCGGCGTATCGCCAACCGCTACAGCGGCGACGAACCTCCGCCCGACGCCCCGCCCCGGGGCGAGGTTCCCTCCGACGCCCCGGACTGGGTGGTCACATGGTGCGCCCGACCGGGTTCAGCAAGCATTAATACGGCGAGCACACCAATGCCAACACCAAACATCGACCTTGGCCGATTCGGCGTCTTTACCTGGGACCCAGGCAGCAGTTTCCTCGACCTCGGACTGGCAGTCAGCCCCGAGCAGGCCCAGGAAATCGACCGCCTCGGCTACGGAACGCTATGGGTTACTGGATCGCCGGCCGCCGAATTGTCGTTCGCCGAGCCGCTTTTGGAGCCCACCACCGCGCTAAAGGTTGCCACCGGCATCGTCAACATCTGGACGGCGGACGCCAAAACCGTCGCCGAGTCGTTCCACCGCATCAATACCGCCCACCCCGGCCGGTTCGTGCTCGGCATCGGGGCGGGCCATCCCGAGCACACCGAGCAATATCGCAAGCCCTACGACGCGCTGGTCGACTACCTCGACGAGCTAGACGAATATGGCGTGCCGGCCAATCAGCGTGTGCTCGCCGCGCTCGGGCCGCGCGTGCTGAGGCTGGCCGCTGGACGCACCGCCGGGGCGCACCCGTACAACACCACACCCGAACACACCGCACAGGCCCGCGAAATCATCGGGCCGGATGCGCTGCTGGCACCCGAGCACAAAGTGCTGCCGGTCGCCGACGCCGAGAAGGCTCTCGCGGTCGGCCGCAAGGTTCTGAACACGTACAACTACCTCAACCTCACGAACTACGTGAACAACTTCAAGCGGCTGGGTTTCACCGACGCCGACCTCGCCCCGCCCGGCAGCGACAAGTTCATCGAAGCCCTGGTCGCCTACGGCACCCCCGACGACATCGCCAAGCGCCTTGGCGAGCATTTCCGGGCCGGGGCCAACCACGTCGTGATGCAAGTGCTCGGCGGGCCTGACCAGCTGTTGCCGACGCTGACCGAACTGGCTGGGCCGCTTGGCCTGAAGGCGAGGCCCGCGTGAAGCGCGACGTTGACACCGTGCTGATCTACCCGGCGGTGCTGGGTTAAGTCTTTTTGGTGGCCCTTCAGGCGGGAGTTTGTCTCGGCCTCGCGGTCATAGCGGCCTGCGTCGTGGTGGTACTGGCGGCGCTGAAAAACCGAGAGATAGAAGCGAATACGTCACCCGCCGCATACCGCGTCAGCGGGGCCGAAGGGCGCGCCGATCAGTCCGTCGCGAATGGACTGAGAGCAGACGGGATTCCGACTTGACGAGGCAAGCGAGTGCTATCCAGCGACGATCAGAGAAGTCGTCGAGAGTGACCGCACTTCCGCGTCCGTCTAAGCATCGGAACGGGTTCCATATCGCCTCCAGTCCGATAGCCGAGTCACGGTTAATGGGTCCCAGCAAAGGCGTCGATCGTGTTTGTCGCGCTGACTGGCTGCGTCGATCGGTTGTTGAAGCGACCAATGACTCGCCGAACATCGTGGGTCGTCGGACAATGACTCCCCGCGTGCGTGCACCCCACGATGGGGGAGCACAACGAGCAACCAACCAACCAAGAAAGACCACCATGTCAGTGCAAAGCAAACTTCATCAAAAGGCGGCTGAACATCACGAGCACGCCGCACGGCACCATCGTGAAGCCGCCAAGTTTCAGGAGGCGAAAGATATTCTGGCGGCGGCAGATCAAGCGCATCTGGCACATGACCATCAGGGCCATGCCATCCGGTTTGCGGCGGAGGCTGCGCGAGAGTACGTGTCGGCGCGCCACAGTCGCTAGCCGCATCGCTGCGAAGCGATGACACGCGTTCGGTTGTTGCGGGCACATCGTCGACCCGTCGTGGGCGTTTACGTGGGCCACTAGCATTCCATGCCAGACAGAGAAGTGCTGTGGCAGAGGTCATTTCGTGACTTTAAGCGACGGATTCCTTGATTACAACGCGCTGCCTGGCCGCGGTGTCGGTCGGGCCTCCCGAAGGACGGCTCGGCTGACGCGGTGTGGTTCAGTCGCTGTTTCTTCACGGTCGACCAATTTTCAGACGGCCGGCGGCGTCCAGCGCTGGTTTCGCCCCGGACGTTAGGTGTCGATAAAGCAAGTGGCGTACCTGTACGGCGAAAATACTCCCTGCGCAAACCAGTCACTCTGTACAGGCAGCACATACAAGTTTCGTCCTATTTGTGGGTCGTCAAAGTGCAGTGCTCGGTGCGCGTAGTTGTGCAAACCCACGCCGGACCAGTCAACGATCATATCAGTGTCGTGCCGCCATTTGGACTGGACAACAAGCTGATTCGCCGACCGCCGATGGTCTTCGGTGTCACTCCGTCGTCGGCCGGATCAGCAACACCAGTCGGAATTTGCCCATCTGAATCTGGTCGCCGTTGGTCAGCACCGCCCAATCGATCGGCTGGCGGTTGACGTAGGTGCCATTGAGACTGCCCATGTCGAAGACCTGCAATTCACTCTGTTCTAAACGGAATTCAGCGTGGCGCCGGCTGACGGTCACGTCGTCGAGGAAGATGTTGCTACGTGGATCGCGGCCCACGGTCGTGACCGCCTGATGCAGCGGGAACCGCGAACCGGCATCGGGGCCGCGGCTAACGACGAGCATCGCGGGGCTGGTCCATTCGACGTCCACTGCGCCTTCGACGATGTTTTCTCGAAACGTCTGGTTGTCCTCGGTCTGGGTCACGCGTTGTTCCTTCCGGACTGTTCTGGCGGTGTCGCTTGGATCGTGCGTTCCGCGAGTTGACGTCTCGCATCGGGCAACCACACCCGCGGCTACCACGTAAGTCCATCCTGACGTCGGCGGGCGCGGCCGTCGCTATGGCGTGAGACAACGTGGCCGGGCCGCCGGTGTAGCGGCGAACACACTTGGCCAATTCGGGATCCTTCGACGGGAGGTCGTTTGTCTTCAGATCTATCGCCGAAACAATGTATTTCACATCCGCAGACCCGATTGGTTTCACCAGCGGCGCTCCGCAGATCGCCGCTGCCGCCGTGGCGTTCCCACCAAACCGGTACAACCAGGAAGACGTGGCACGCGAGCTCACCGTGTTCGCCGAACCGGGGTTCATGCGCTTCGGCCAAAGGAAGCAGTCCAACCGTCGATTGAGCGGCTCGGCAGCACGCTCGCCGTCGGGGTAATCAGACTCGAGGAATTGCACGGCGAGGGCATCAATGTCGCTGTCGACTACATTCGGCGAATTGCCCCCAACTGCCGTCATGCAGGTCCCATCTCGCTTGACGGTTCGCCGACATCGCGTATCGATGAGTTTCACGTGAGCGCCGCCGAATCCGGAACAGGATCACCCGGTGAGGCGCAGCCCGTAACGGGTTATCGCGCCCGCTAAGTCAATCGTCGGTTTGCGGCCGCCACGCGTCATCGTCCGGCGATACACGATCTTCGACAAGTGGCTAGTCACCAACACAACGCTGGCCGAATCGGCCTAGGGCACAGCGCGCGTCGAAGATCGCTCTTGGGCAGGGTGGCGTCGGCGTTGTGCTCCACACGTTTCCGTCGTCGCGGGAATCGTGTGCATGTCTCGGGTTTTCGGTACCGGACGTGGTCTGCCCTATCGCCCAGCCGATGCCGGGAAAAGTGCGGGTCCGTAAGGGCGTTGTCCGCGGGGACAGCGTCGCGACGTAGATGTTGTGTCACGACACGTCGTGATTGTTCACGGCCTAGAGCACTGTTGATTCACAGCCGCCGTGGAGGGTTTGGCGGAGCTCTCTCAATCGAAGATATAAGGAGTTCTCATGAGCGAGACCGGTCGTCAGGCCACCACGACATCCGCTGGTCCAGTGGGTGATTTCTTCCAGGACGCCGTCTCCAAGACCCGGCTATGGTGGCTGCTGTTGGTCACCGGTGCCGCCTGGATCGTGCTTTCCATCGTGATCCTGCGCTTCGACTACACCACGGTCGCGGCGGTGGCCGTGCTGTTCGGCGCGTACTGCCTGGTCGCCGCCGTCAACGAGATCATGATCGGGGCGGTGTCCTCGTCCACTGGCTGGCGCATTGCGCACGTGCTGCTCGCGGCATTGCTCATCGTGGTCGGTGTGGTGTCCTTCATGAATCTCGGCGCCACTTTCGTCACACTGGCCGCCATCATCAGCTTCTACTTCATCTTCCGCGGCTCCTTCGACATCGTCATGGCCTTCGCGGGCGGCGCGGTATCCGGGTGGTGGGTGCTCTTGATCTGCGGAGTCATTGAGCTGGCGTTGGGGTTCTGGGCGGCGGGGTCGTGGAACGTCTCCGTGGTGGTCTTGGTGGCGTGGGTCGCAGCCGGGGCGCTGGTGCACGGCATCGGCGAGATCGCCCTAGCCTTCTCGATCCACAAAGGGCGACGCGGTGTCACAGCCGCGCAAGGGCTGGCCGATCGACTGGGGGTCACCAACAACCACCCAGCACCCGACGCGGCCGTTCCGAGTAGCTGACCGGTCTGTCTCACCGAGGGAGTGGTCATGCCAAGCGTCGGATACGGCCACAGATGGTGGGTTCTAGGCGCATGCGGGCGCAATCCGCTAGTGCGTGGCGTCGACCGCCTCGAGCTGTTGATTATTGCGCTGGGAATCTTGGTCGCGGTGTTCAGCGCCGCCTGTGCGGGGGCGCTGGGTACGGCAGTGCATGATGCGCGCAGCCACGTATACGTCGCGGAGGCTCAGACCCGCCATGCGGTGACGGCCAGAGCCACGGACGACAGTGTGTTCGTTCCGGGCATCGACGATAACGCGGCGGCCAGGGTGAACGCCCGATGGCAAGCCAATGACACTGAACACACCGGCAGCTTCAACTGGGATCACGCCGTCAAAACCGGTGATCCGCTGACGATTTGGGTGGACCCTAACGGCGATCGCGTCGATGCGCCTGCGCCGACGTCGCAGGCCGGCGTGGAAGCGGTCGGTGTCGCCTACGGGGCGTGGCAAACGGTGGTGTTTGTGGTGGCCGTACTGGTCTGCGCGGAACGCTCACGCCTTGACCGTCGGCGTGATTCGGCCTGGGAGCGCGACATCCGCTGCCTCATCGACGACGACGGCGGGCGGACAAACCCTAAACCATGACCGCTCGGCCAGAGCGGTCAGTCGCGCTTCCGTTCGCATTCCGACGGTGCAACGACGCCGTTGTATCTCAATTCCCACTGACCGGCCACCACTTCGCTCGAATTATTGGCGCACGCCGATTCCGCGGCTCACGATGCGTCACGCGAGTTTGATGTCACAACCCAGGTCCGTCTGTCCCGGGTGTACCCACCGACATCGGCTGTGGGGCGGACTTGTTGGCGACAACATCGACAGGCGTTGCGGCCCATCGGACGATGAAGTCATCACACGCAATCGCCGGACTCCAGGCGACTGCTTCACATCGAAGGCAGACAGGATTGTAATGATGGCGGCTCCACAAATTCCAAATGCATATCCGGACCTGATCACCGTGCTGGTGTTGGTCGGTCTTCCCGCGGGTCCTGTCCACCGTGAGCTGAGCCGCCACGCGATCGACAGCTCACCCGACGGGATCATGGTGAACGTGGTCGACGACCTTGGCCGCCTGCCCCGCTACAACGACACGTTGGAAACCCACGGGACCCCGGACGCGGTCGTGGCCTTGCGCATGGCCGCTACTGAGGCTGATGCGGTGCTCGTCGTCACGAGCTACCACGGCCGACTTCCCGCGATTGCAAATAGGGCAATCGACTGGCTGACGCGTCGGTGGCGCGGCGCTTCACTGCATGACAAGCCGCTTGCCGTCATCGGCGCAACCGCTGGGTGCTACAGCGGCGTCTGGTCGCGTCAAATCAACGACACCCAGGGAGTTTTGGGCCCCCGGGTGATCGAGCCACTAACGGTGCCGACTTTGCGCGAAGCGGTCAAAAAGCTCGCAGACGAAGTGCACGGAGGCAGCACTGCAGCAGCGGGTTGACCATGAGACCGCGTGACACAGTTCCTCCCCGGCAGGCCAGCACAACCGGCTCGTCGAGGGCCTTGATCTGTGCTGCGTCCGGCGCCAAGCCTGTGGGTGCGCACCGTTTCCCGTTCTGACGGTATCTGGCGACACCGTTGTGGCTGAGATGTTGTTCTCCCACACATCGGCTCGGCGGGTTTCACGGACAAGAATCGGATCAACGAATTCCGGTATCGGCGATCGGGGACTCAGCATGCTCACACAGGTCGAAAACACCTCGGCGGGTGGCGCGCGGGGCGTGAGGCAATCGGCTCGTATGGCCATCGTGGTCGGTGCGCTTGGTGTCGTGTTCGGCGACATCGGCACCAGCCCGATCTACACCGTCCAGACGATCTTCAATCCGGACGACCCCCACCCTGTGCCGATCACCACGGACAACGTCTACGGAGTCGTGTCGTTGATCTTCTGGTCGGTGATGATCATCGTGACGCTGACCTATGTCACGCTGGTGATGCACGCCGACAACGACGGCGAGGGCGGCATCATGGCGCTCATCGCGCTCGTGCGTCGGTGGGGTGCGCGAAGCGGTCGCATCGCGGTGGTGCTGGCGACGCTGGGCGTGTTCGGTGCCGCCTTGTTCTGCGGTGACAGCATGATCACGCCGGCGATTTCGGTACTCTCCGCGGTGGAGGGCTTGAAGGTGACCGATCCAGGGCTGCAGGGGTGGGTCATCCCGATCACCGCGATCATCATCGTTGCGTTGTTCGCGATGCAGCGCCGCGGAACCGATGCCGTGGGACGCCTTTTCGGGCCGGTGATGATCGGCTGGTTTGTCGCAATCGGCGCCTGCGGGGTCTACGGCATCCTGGACCATCCGCAGATACTGGCCGCGCTTTCCCCGGTGTACGCGGTGAAGTTCATGGTGGGCAACTTCGGTACGGCGTTCTTCTCGTTGGCCGGGGTGGTGCTTGCAGTCACCGGCGCGGAGGCGCTCTACGCCGACATGGGCCACTTCGGGCGCAAGGCGATCACCGGCGCCTGGCTGTTCGTGGTCCTGCCGGCAGTGGCCCTCAACTACTTCGGCCAAGGCGCGTTGGTGATTGCCAACAAGGCCACCACGAGTGCATCGTTCTTTCTGCTCACCCCTGGCTGGGCGCGACTGCCCATGGTGCTGTTGGCGACCGCCGCGACGGTCATCGCGTCGCAGGCGGTGATCACGGGGGCTTTTTCGCTAGCCTCGCAGGCCGTCGAGCTCGGTTACCTCCCGCGGCTACGGGTGGTGCACACGTCCGCGTCGAGGATCGGTCAGGTCTACATGCCATGGATCAACGGCCTGCTGATGGCGGCCGTGCTGATCCTGGTGTTCGCGTTCCGCAGCTCGGCGGCACTGGCTTATGCCTACGGAATGGCTGTGACCGGAACGATCACGATCACGACGCTGCTCTACCTCTACATCGCGCGCAAACGATGGCGGGCGCCGATGTGGCTCATCCTTGGCGGCGGCGGCGCACTATTGTCTGTTGATTTGCTGTTCTTCGCCGCGAACCTGACGAAGATCGTCCACGGTGCATGGCTGCCGCTGCTGATCGCCGTGATGGTGTTCACGATCATGACGAGCTGGCAGATCGGCAGCACGATCGTGACCCGCAAACGTGAGACCGCAGAGGGGCCACTGCAGGCGTTCGTCGATCAATTATCAAGGCACCGTGGGCTACTGCGCGTCCCAGGCACGGCGGTCTTCCTCAAACGCGGCGGCAAGACCGCGCCGTTGGCACTGCGCGCAAACGTCGAAAACAACCATGTTCTTCACGAGCACGTGGTGATCGTGACGATCGAAACGAGGCCAATCCCGCGGGTCAGCGATTCTGACCGCATCGATATCGACCCGCTCGGCGACCCTCACGACGGAATCATCTACGTGACCGCACGTTTCGGGTACATGGAGACGCCTGACGTGCGCCACGCGTTACATCTGCTCGAGGCGACGAAAACCGAGGGATGGATCGCGATCGATGACGCCTCGTTTTTCTTGTCGAAGATCGAACTGACGAATGGCAGGGAGCCGACCATGCCCGCATGGCGTAAGAATCTCTTCATCGCCACGTCCAGGCTGAGCACCGACGCCACCGAGCACTTCCGCTTGCCCCCAGACCGGACCCTCATCGTAGGGTCACGGATCGAAGTTTGACATTACTTCGATGTCCCGAAAACCAACCAAGACATCCCGTTCGAACCCGGATCAGCTCAACCCCGCCTCACCATGGATGGTGCCGGCACGATCGGTCGGAGAAGGCTTTTACACCCACGTTCGGAACCACAGCGCCCCAAGATGGGTTCAATGGTGAGTGAAAACCGACGCGCCGCCCGCGCCGAGACGATGGCCCGCTCGACAAAGCTTGCTGCCGATCGTTGTCACCGCCCATATCGACGTGTTCGGAGACCCGCGCGAGGATGGAATGGCTTGGCGTAGAAGTCAAATAGTGCGCTCAGCTCGGAATCCGACTGATTACTTGGAGTGAAAGCACATGGTCAGTTCACAAAAGCAGACATCGCGACATCCATCCGGCGAGACACCCATGGTGGGTCGGCTGTTCCTTCTCGACCTCAGCGACAACCGCATCGTGACGCTCAATTCGGACGGCTCGGGGCGCAAGGTCATCGTCACCGATTGCAGACTCCCCGATGGCATCGCGGTCGATGTCGCGGCGGGACATATCTACTGGACCAACATGGGCAACCCCAAGGCGAACGACGGCTCCATCGAGCGGGCCGACCTTGATGGGCGGAATCGAACGTCGATCGTTCCCCGGGGCTGCACGTTCACGCCCAAGCAGATCCAGCTCGAAAAGAAGAGCCGAAAGCTGTACTGGTGCGACCGCGAGGGCATGCGTGTGATGCGCGCCGATCTCGACGGCTCCGACATCGAGACCCTCGTGGACACAAGCCAGGGCGACTCCCGACCGGGGCCGGACGCATCGAGGTGGTGTGTGGGCGTGGCCGTTGATCTCGATGGCGGAAAGGTCTACTGGACGCAAAAAGGGCCGGACAACGCCGGCAAGGGTCGCCTTTGCCGCGCCGGCATCGAGGTCCCCGCAGGACAGACGACGTCCAATCGAACAGATATCGAAGTTCTGTACGACGGGCTTCCCGAGCCGATCGATCTGGACCTCGACCTCAACAACCGGGTCATGTATTGGACCGACCGCGGCGACCCGCCGCGCGGCACCACCGTGAATCGCGCCCCGATGGATTCGGACGCGAACGGCCGGCCCGCGCCCGAGATCGTGTTCACGCACTTGATGGAGGGAATCGGTATCGCCCTGGATCTGAAGGGCGACCGAATGTTCATCACCGATTTCGGCGGCAATGTCCTTTCGGCCAACCTCGATGGCTCGGACGAGAAGGCCCTGCTCGTCGCTCAAGGAAACCTGACCGGCATCGCCTACACCGAATCTTCGTGAAAGGGAGACAACATCATGTCATTCGAAAAACCAATTCGTCGTGTTGCAGTGGTCGGGACGGGAGTCATCGGTGCCAGCTGGGCGGCTCAGTATTTGGCGCGCGGGTTCGACGTCGTTGCGACCGACCCCGCTCCAAACGCCGAGGCCAACTTGCGCAAGTACGTCGACGCGGCTTGGGGACAGCTCGAAGAAATCGGCCTGTCGCCCAGCGCATCCCGCGATCGCTTGAGCTTCACCAAAGACATGGAGCAGGCGCTTGCGAAGGCCGACTTCGTCCAGGAGAACGGTCCCGAGCGACCTGACTTCAAAATCAGGTTGTTCACGGAAATGGATGAAGCCACGCCCCTCGATTCGATCATCGCGTCGAGTTCGTCGGGGATAACGCCAAGCGTGATGCAATCGGCCTGCAAGCACCCGGAGCGGGTCATCGTTGGCCATCCGTTCAATCCGCCCCACATCGTGCCACTTGTGGAAGTAGTGGGCGGGACCAAGACATCGCCCGACGCCATCGAGCAAGCGATGCGCTTCTATGCGTCGATCGGCAAGAAGCCCATTCGTCTACGCAAGGAACTGCCCGGACACGTGGCCAACCGGCTCCAGGCCGCACTCTATCGGGAGATTCTCCACCTCGTCGAACAAGACGTGCTGAGCGTCGAGGAAACCGACATCGCCGTTTCCTACGGACCCGGACTTCGGTGGGGTGTGATGGGCCAAAGCCTGCAATGGCATGTAGGCGGAGGGGCGGGTGGTATCAAGCACTTCATGGAGCAGCTCATGGACCCGCTTGCGGCAATGATGCAGACACTCGGAAACCCCCAGGTCACGCCCGAACTCAAGCAGACCATCGTTGACGGTGTCATGCGCGAAGCCGACGGGCGCCCCGTCGAAGAGCTCGCTCGAGAAGAGAACGAGGTGATAATCGGGCTGCTTCGGCTGCGAGCGAACGGCGTGAGCGCCACCCTGGCGGCGACGAAATCCGTTGGCGCATAGGGGAACGGTCTAAGCAAGCGCATCACGCAATCGCGAGTCGAAATGGAAGAGGCATGACTACCGTAATCAAACCTGACCTTAGTCAAGAGGGGTGCGGAAATTCTCAGTTGACCGCGGCGCTCGAATCGGCACTCAACAATCCGGCACAGTCAGCCGGCTACGATCTGCTGGCGAACACAAACGATGTACTGGGCGACATCGGACTGACTGCCGCGGACTGCGGAGGACGCCTGTCGTTCTACGGGCAGGACCCGATCCTTCCCAGCCCCCATCGGTTTGGTGCAATGGCCGCGATCGGCCTGGCCGCGAAGTCTGTCGCCGCGGCAGCCCTATGGCGGGAGAGAACCGGAGAAGCACAGGACATCCACGGTGACGTCCGCAAAGCGCTTCGACGGTTCTGCGGTTTCTTTGACGGGAAATGGGAAACAATGAACGGACGCCCGCCCGCGATGGGCGGATTCGCGGGCAACCCGTTCCTCGAGATCCCGCTCTTCCGCAAGACACGAGATGGGCGCTACGTGGTCGCGTTGGATTTCTATCCCCGATCGAAGACGGACACGCTCAAGTTCCTCAGGTGCACCGATAGCCTCGCGTCCATCGAGAATGCCATATTGCAATGGCGCGCCGACGATTTGGAGGCGGCGGCGGCAGAAGAAGGTCTCGTGCTCGCGATGGTGCGAACCACCGAAGAGTTTCTCACTGAGCCGCAATACACCGAAATCCTCTCCACAATGCCCTTGATCACGGTGGAAAAGATCGGCGACTGCGAGCCCATGCCGTTCAACACCGACGGACAGAATCCGTTGGACGGCATTCGCGCGCTCGGCATGGGGCATGTGATTGCGGGAGGCGCGATGGGACGCGATCTCGCCATGTACGGCGCGGACGTCCTTAACATCTGGCGGCCCAACGCCACCGAGCTCGAGGCCTTCGCCTGGGATGTGCAGGTGGGGATGCGCTCGACCATCCTGGATGGCTCCGAGGCAGATCGCGCCAAGTTCGACGACCTGCTCAGGAACGCCGACGTCTTCTTCGCCAACAAGCGCCCCGGTTATTTGGAGCGAAACGGTCTTTCTGCCGAAGAGTTGTGCGCGAAGAAACCCGGACTTATCCACGCCAAGGTGATCCTGCATGGCGACACAGGGCCATGGTCGAACCGCCCCGGCTTCGACGAGATCGGCGCAGCCGTATCGGGTGTCTTCTGTATCGAAGGGACACCTACTTTCCCCAAATCGCCTGCGATTGTCCCCATTTGCGACAACGTGGTGGGTTGGCTCGGGACCGTCGGCGTACTCGAAGCGTTGCGCAGGCGCGCGACGGAGGGCGGCAGCTATCGGGTCGTGGTGTCTTTGACCCGAACCGTGCTGTGGCTGCTTTCTCTTGGCATCTTCGGCAAGGAATACGCCGCGGCGAGGGCTGGATCGAGCGACGAGCACATGTATGTCGCGCCCGATTTGTTTACCGCAGAAACTCCGCTCGGTACCTACCAGGGAATGACCGACCAGGTGGTCATGTCGCGCACGAAAGAGTCATACCGAACGGTGTTGGTGCCGCACGGGTCATCGAAGCCGCAATGGCTGGGATCTGACAGGAGTTGATCGTGCCCGCTGTGACGGCCGACTATTTGCGGTTACCCCGGCTTGATGCGCCGCCGCTGGACGCTCTTGAGCGTCCCGTGCTGAGCGTGACCACCGCGCCGATCGGCCTTGAAGGCGAAGGCTTTCCCGTCCACAGGGCATTTGCCGGGGTATCACGTGCGCTGCTTGATCCGTTCGTGCACATGGACCAGATGGGCGCGGTGCAGTACGCGCCCGGTGAACCCAAAGGCACGCCTTGGCATCCACATCGGGGGTTCGAAACCGTGACCTACATGATCGACGGTCGCTTTCAGCACCAGGACTCCCATGGGGGCGGTGGGATGATCGAGGACGGGGCCACCCAATGGATGACGGCCGGCTCGGGGATCTTGCACATCGAGACGCCGCCGGAGGAGCTGGTGATGTCGGGCGGCCTGTTCCATGGTGTGCAGCTGTGGGTGAATCTGCCCGCGAAAAAGAAGATGATTGCGCCGGCCTACCAGGGCATCGACGCCTCCGCTGTCCAGCTGGCGGTATCTGCCGATGCGGGCGCGCTCGCTCGGATCATCGCCGGCGAGGTCGGCGGCCACAGAGGCCCGGGGTCGACACATACTCCGATCAGACTGATCCATGCGACCGTATTGCCTGGCGCCCGACTGCAATTGCCGTGGGAACGGTCCTTTAACGCGCTCACCTACGTCCTCGCGGGCGCCGGGCGCGTGGGTACCGAGGGGCGACCGATACAGGCCGGTCAGCTGGCGGTGTTCGGCCGCGGCGACTGGTTCGAGGTCCGCGGCAATGACCATCAAGACTCGCAAAGTCCGGCATTGGAGCTGCTCATCTTGGGTGGCCAGCCCATCGGCGAACCGGTCGCGGCGTATGGGCCCTTTGTGATGAACACCGCGGCCGAACTGGGTCAGGCACTGGAGGACTTCGAGGCCGGATTGTTCGGTCAGATCCCAACTGATGCGCTGATGCCTCACGTCCCCGACCCGGCCCCGATGCGCGCCGAGCAAACCGGGATCTAAGGCCTCAACGGCCCCGCGTTGTCGGTTCGGATCATCGACCGCAGGCAAGAATCACTCCACTGCCGACCATCCCCAATCCACGGTGAGACACGGAGAAGCGACGTCTGCGCGGGCCCCACGAGCCATGAAGGCGGCACGCCTCACCGGGGTCTCGCCGACCACCGCGAATCGACCGCCGGGCAGTGATCCCCGATCGTTGCCGGCGTGGGTCGTTCGCTAACGGCGGGGCATTGACCGCAGCAGCGGTGATACGTGAATAACCATGGAGCTACACCCTGATTCGGGCACGACAGGGCATCCCTGACTGGGTCACATGTGTGCGCCTCATACTGTCGGTTGTCGACCGGCACCACGAAACGGTATCGGCGTTGTGTACGTCGACCTCGACGAGGGACGGGACTTCCAGGATGCTCAAGTTAACCGAATCGAGCGGAGTGGAAGTGGTGCAAAACGTATGAGCGACTATAGCGTTGGCTACATTGTCGGTAGCCTTTCAACCGAGTCAATCAATCGCACGCTGGCGAAGGCGCTCGTTCTATTGTCGCCCACACATCTGAAGTTCGTGGAGATTCCGATTGGGGATCTTCCGTTGTACAACCGCGACTTTGACGCCGATTACCCGCCGGCGGGCCGAGCGCTCAAGGATGCGATCGCGGCGGTCGACGCGCTGCTCTTCGTTACGCCGGAGTACAACCGCGGCATGCCGGGCGTCCTGAAGAACGCCATCGACTGGGCCAGCCGCCCGCATGGAACCAACTCTTTCGCGCATAAGCCGTCGGCGGTGATCGGCGCCTCCCCGGGCAAGATCGGAACGGCTGTCGGCCAACAGAGTCTGCGCAGCGCGCTGAGCTTCTGCGATTCACCACAGATGACAGCGCCCGAGGCTTACATCCAAGCCACTCCTGGCTTGATCACCCAACTGGGGGAGCTGACGGACAAAGGGACCGAGCAGTTCTTGCGCGATTTCATGGAAGCTTTCGGTGTATTCGTCACCCGTGTCCTCACCGCGCTACCTCACGGGGCTGACAAGAGCGGCGGAACCCATGACTGGAACGACATGAACGGTCCCGCGCGGACCTACAGATCGTCGGCGAAATCCGCATGGTTCACATCCCGCTGGTGAACCACTGGTGGCAAGTGGTGGCATTGTGCCCAGCACCATCGACCAGCCCGATGACTCGCTCGATGATGAAGTTGTCCAGAATCATCTCCTGGGCAGAAAGACTGCGATGACTGCTATTACCGACTTCGACCCCAACGCGTTCCTGATCGTCCCGGCCAGGACGTTCGAGGACCTTCGCATCGGCGAAGTCTTCAGGGGCCCCAGCCGCACCCTGACGGACGCCCATGCCGCGGCCTTCCAGACGGTCTCTATGGGCAATCACCCGGTGCACTACGACGCCGAGTGGGCGCGCAAGCACGGACATGTCGCGCCGGTTGTCCACGGCCTCCAGGTGCTGGCTTTCACCGCCCCGGGAGCCACCTTGTTCCCGCACTTCATCGGCGAGGTGTTCATCAGCTTTCTTGAACTGTCCTGCACCTTCCTGGCCGAGGTGCACTCCGGGGACACCTTGTACCGGGCGCTGACGATCACCGGCCTGGAGCCGAAGGGCAACGACGGCATCGTGGTCACGGCGGTCACCGTTCACAACCAGAGTGGGCAACTCGTGCTGTCGGGTCAGCACAAGTACCTGCTTCGGCGTGCTCAAAGATTAGCTACCGACGAAACCCGACATCGGCAACGGTATCCGCGTACTTGCGAACCAACGAGACCGCGGCGTTCTCCCGCATCTCGTCGGCTCAGGCCGGCCTGACAGCTCCCGCGCTTCAAACCTACGGAAGGATAACGATGACCGCGACCCAGTCTCACCCGAGGAAGAACCTGGCCCGCGAGCCTGTTCCGAGAGCGGTCGATGCCGAATTGAGTGCGCGGTTCGGGCGTGAGGTCATTCCGCTGCGCGGTCTGCTCTACCGGCACGCGCTTCGCATGAGCCGAAATCACGCGGACGCTGATGACCTGGTGCAAGAGACCGTCATGAAGGCGTACGTCCATTTCGATTCATTCCGGTCGGGCTCAAACCTGAATGCATGGCTGTTCCGGATTCTGACCAACACCTACATCAACGGCTACCGCCGAAAGAGACGTCAACCGGTGCCCTACTCCACGGAGCAGCTCACCGATCCGTACCTGACCGAGGCCAGCGCACGCTCGACGGCATCGGCAATGCGCTCCGCCGAGGATCACGCACTGGATCTTCTGCCGGACAACGACATCAAAGCCGCGATGCAAGCACTGCCCGGGCAGTTTCGCGAAGTCGTGTACTACGCCGACGTCGAGGGGCTGGCGTACAAGGAAATCGCGATTCTGACAAATGCCCCGCACGGAACCGTGGTTTCGCGGCTTCATCGGGGTCGGCGACGACTGCGCGAGCTGCTCGGTGGCGTCGCCGGCCAAGGTAGCCCCCAGACACTTCCCGCTACCGCGTGATCTCGACCCTCGGCACTGATCAGGGTCCGCTGCCAGCACACGGACACCCCGCGTAACGCGGCCGATGAAGAATCGCTGCAGTTCTAGCAGCATTTCTGCAGGAAACTACAGGGGTTCGAGCACCCTTAGCTCCACTCGAGGGACGATACGGATTACCGCCAGCTGGCCGGCAGGTCGGTGATGTGACTGGGGCACAAGTCCTGGGCCCCCAAGGACATCGCATTCCGCGCGTCCTCGGCAGACATCTTGGCGCGCAGCATCATGAAGGCGTATTCGGCTGGCGCGTAACCCGATTCGGGGCCGGCCGGGTCGTCCATCAGCTGGCACGCCTCTTTTTCTTTTTGCTGGCTGGTATCGGCGTGGGCGACACCCGAGCCGAACAGCGACGCCACGCCGACGAGCCCGCCGGCCGCGATTTTCGTCAGGATTCTCACCGGTTTTTCACCTTCAGTCGCTCTTCCGCCGGCCCAGTGTAAAGCTCGGCGTTGGCAGGAATTCGTCAAAGAGGTCTCGGCCCTCGCCGTCGTTGACCAGAATGGTCTGGGTGCAGATTGTTCCCCAGGGACTGGCGTCGGCGGCGGAGGACGTCGGCAAGCTCGGCGCCGCGCTCGAAGAGGCCAACGCATTCGCGGCGCTGCGGACGGGCGGCATCCTGCCCGCCGGGGCCGATGAGGTGAGCGCGGCGATCACGCCGCTGTTCATCGATCAATCGAGGATCTATCGGGAGCTGGCGGCCCAGGGCCAGGCGTTCGAGCAGCGGTTCATGCAACTGTTGGGTGAGGCGGGCGTGGCCTACACCGAGACCGAGCAGGCCGCGCAGCAGGCGCTGCGCGACGAGATCGGCGAGCTGGAATCGCCCCTTACCTCCTTCTTGGCGCAGGCCGAAGGCGTCGCCGCTCCCGCCAGCATTCCGCCGCTGATCGTGCCGCCGAGCGGGTCGGTGGCGCTCATCGTCGGCGGCACCACGTTCCCCCTGCCGAACGCTCAGTACGTCAGCTCCATCATGACCAACTTCCTGGACAATCCGACGCTGTCGCCACTCACCGGGGCGCCGGGGCAGTCGATCTTCACACCGGAGCAGTTCTGGCCGTTCACCCCGCAACTCGGGAACCTGACGCTGGGCCAGTCGGTGGCGCAGGGCGTGCAGTTGCTCAACACCGCCATCAACACCGAACTCTCGGCGGGCAACAAGGTGATCGTCTACGGCACCTCACAAAGTTCCCTTGTGGCCACCGACGAGATCCGCAACCTCATGGCCGTGGCCAATCCGCCCGATCCAAGCAAACTCTCGTTCTTTTTGACCGGTGACCCCGGCAACCCCAACGGTGGGTTCTTCGAACGTTTCCCCGGCCTGTACATCCCTTTGTTCGACGTACTGTTCAACGGCGCGACGCCCCCCAACTCGCCGTTCCCCACGGTGATCTTCACCAACCAGTACGACATGGTGACCAACTTGCCGCAGTATGTGCTCAACCCGGTCAGCGACCTGAACGCGTTCATGGGGTTCGCGCTCTTCCACGGGACGCACGACTACGTCGACCTGACACCGGGGCAGATCGCCAACGCGATCCAACTGCCGACCTCACCCGGCTACGCCGGTGCCACCACCTACTACGAGTTGCTGACGCAGAACCTGCCGCTCGTAGCACCGCTGCGCTTGTACCTGCCGCCGCCATACGGCAACGCCCTGGCCGATCTGCTGCAGCCGGATCTGCGGGTGATCGTCGACATGGGCTACGGGTCGGGGGAGTACGCCAACATCCCCACCCCGGCCAGCCTGTTCGAACTGCCGGACCCGTTCACCATCGTCCCGGATTTGGTTCACGGCGGGGTGCAGGGGCCGCAGGCGGCGCTGGTGGATCTCGGGTTCCTGCCGCAGTCGATGATGCCCACCGGCTACCCGTTCAACCCGGCGCTCGACCCCGGCCTGAACTTCCCGCTGCCGCAGTCGTCGGTCACCGGCGTCTCGCTGCTCACCGGGTACGAGGGCCAGTTGATGCGCGCGTTGGGTCTGATCCCGAGTTGGGATAGCTGAGGCGAACATGGATGTGACCACCCGCCGCAGCCCCTTCCGGGCGGACCTCCTGCAGGGAAAGGTGGCATTGGTCACCGGCGGTGCAACCGGGCTCGGCCTGGAGATTGCCCGCGTTCTGGGCGGCCACGGCGCCCGCGTCGCCATCTGCAGCCGCAAGGAACCCAATCTTCGGGCGGCGGTTGCGGCGTTGCGGCAGGAGGGGATCGACGCGGCATACGGCGTCTGTGACGTCCGCCGTGACGATGAGGTCACGGCCGTCGTCGAGGAGGTGCTGCGGACGTTCGGCCGGCTCGACGTCGTCGTCAACAATGCCGCCGGCAACTTCCCCGCGCCGATAAGCGGGCTGAGCCCAAACGGATTCAAGGCCGTCGTCGACATCGACCTACTGGGGACCTTCAACCTATCGAAGGCGGCGTACGACCTTTGGCTGCGTGATCACGGCGGCGCGGTGGTGAACATCAGCGCCGCGATCCAATACCGCGGCATGGCCCTGCAAGCGCACGTCGTTTCGGCCAAGGCCGGCGTCGACGCGCTGAGCCGCGCCTGTGCGATCGAATGGGGCCCCGATGGGGTTCGGGTGAATGTCGTTGCTCCCGGGGCGATGTCAGGAACCGAGGGCGTGAAGAGGATCGCCGGCGATAACCAGCACCGCATCACCCAGAACCCGCTGCGGCGTCCCGGTTCGACCACCGAGGTGGCCGAAACCGTGCTGTTCCTGGCCAGCGACGCGGCGTCCTACGTGACGGGAGCCGTCCTGGTCGTCGACGGCGGCGGTTGGTTGACCGCCAGTGGAGTGCCGGATCTGCCCGGCTACCACTAGATCGTCACGGTGAGCGGCCAGACGTTCCAGATCTCGTCGCAGTACTCGGTGATGGCGCGATCCGACGAGAACTTGCCGCTGCGTGCGGTATTCAGGATGGACATCTTCGTCCACGAGTCCCGGTCCTGCCACGCCGCGCTCACCCGCTCCTGGCAGTCCACATAGGAGGCGTAGTCGGCGCAGACCAGGAACGGGTCGTCGTAGCGGAGGTTGTTCACCAGCGGCCGGAACACCTCGGTGTCCCCGTGCGAAAAGGTCCCGCCCGCAATCAGATCCAGCACCGCGCGCAGCTCGTCGTTGCCATCGATGTAATCGGCCGGGCGGTACCCGTTGGCCTTGACCGCCCCGACCTCCTGCTCAGTCAGGCCGAACAGGAAGAAGTTCTCCGGCCCGACCTCGTCGCGCATCTCGACGTTCGCCCCGTCGAGCGTGCCGATGGTCAGGGTCCCGTTGATCATGAACTTCATGTTCCCGGTGCCCGACGCCTCCTTGCCGGCGGTGGAGATCTGCTCGGACAGGTCGGCGGCCGGGTAGATCATGTGCGCGTTCTGCACGTTGAAGTTCGGAACGAACGCCACCTTGAGGAACCGGTTGACGTCCGGATCGGCGTTGACGGTCTCCCCGACGGCGTTGATCAGCTTGATGATTCGCTTGGCCAGGAAGTAGCCGGGAGCGGCCTTGCCGCCGAATACGAACGCCCGCTGGGGAATTGACAGCCCCGGGTTCTGCTTCAGTCGCTGGTACAGCGCGACGATGTGCAGGACGTTGAGGTGCTGGCGCTTGTACTCGTGGATGCGCTTGACCTGGACGTCGAACATCCAGTCCGGGCTCAGCTCGACGCCCGTCACCGAACGTATGTACTTGGCCAGGCGCGCCTTGTTGTTGCGTTTGATGTCGCGCCATTGCTGGCGGAAGGAGGCATCGTCGACGAACGGCTCCAGCCCGCGCAGGCGGCCCAGGTCGGTCAGCCAGCCCTCACCGACGGTACGGTCCAGCAGCTCCCGCAGCCCGGGGTTGGCCAGGGCCAGGAAGCGGCGTGGTGTCACGCCGTTGGTCTTGTTGCTGAACCGCTCCGGCCACAACTCGTAGAAGTCCTTCAGGACACTGGCTTTCAGCAACTCCGAGTGCAGCGCGGCGACGCCGTTGATGGCGTGGCTGCCGACGGTCGCCAGGTGCGCCATCCGGACGTTCTTGCCGCCGTCCTCGCCGATCAGCGACATCCGGCGCACTCGGTCCTGGTCGCCGGGGAAGCGGGTGCGCACCTCGTCGAGGAAGCGGCGGTTGATCTCGTAAATGATGTCGAGGTGGCGGGGCAGCGACTCGGAGAACATCTCCCGGGGCCAGGTCTCCAGCGCCTCGGGCAGCAGGGTGTGGTTGGTGTACCCGAACGTCGCGACAGTGATGTCCCACGCCTCGTCCCAGTCCAGCTCGCGCTCGTCGACCAGTAGCCGCATCAGCTCGGCGACGCCGATCGAGGGGTGAGTGTCATTGAGCTGCATGGCGAATCGCTGGGGGAGTTCCCTGACGCCCGCGTCGGCGAGGTCGTCCATGATGTGCAGCACATGCTGCAGCGAGCAGGACACGAAGAAGTACTGCTGCAGCAGGCGCAGCCGCTTACCGGCCTCCGGCTCGTCGTTGGGGTAGAGCACCTTCGTCACCGTCTCGGACGTGACCTCGTCCTCGACCGCCTTGTAGTAGTCGCCGGTGTTGAAGGCCTCCAACGCAAACGACTTGACGGCCCGGGCGCTCCACAGCGTCAGCACGTTGCAGGTGTTGACGCCGTAGCCCTGGATGGGCGTGTCATATGCGACGCCTTTGAGCAGCCGGCCCGGCACCCAGCGGACACGGTCGTGGCCGGCCTCGTCGGTGTAGTGCTCGGCGTAGCCGCCCCACTTGACGAGGTAGTTGACGTCGGGTTTGGCGATCTCCCAAGGGTTTCCGTTGTTGAGCCAGTTGTCGGTCTGCTCGACTTGCCAACCGTCACGGATCTCCTGGTCGAAGATGCCGAATTCGTAGCGGATGCCGTAGCCGATCGCCGGACGCTCGAGGGTGGCCAGGGAGTCCAGGTAGCACGCGGCCAGCCGGCCGAGGCCGCCGTTGCCCAGTCCCGGTTCCTCCTCGCAAGCCAGAACCTCGTCGAGATCCTGGCCCATCGCCGCGAGCGCGGTCTTGGCCGCGCGCTCCATTTGGAGGTTGAGCAGGTTGTTGCCCAGCTGGGGACCCATGAGGAATTCGGCTGACAGGTAACAGGTCACCTTGCGACCGAGATCGAGTGAGGTCTGCGTCGACGCGACCCGGCGGTCCTGCATGCGGTCACGCACGGCCAGCGCGAGCGCCCGGTAGTAGTGCTCGGGGCGCAGGGCCGCGGCGGGACGGCCGACCGAGTAGCGCAGGTGATCGGCGATCGCGCGCTGGAGCGCGGCCGCGCCCATCCCGGTGCGGGAGTGCTCGACCAGGTCGGCCCGCGTGGGGCTGGGGGACATTCCCTCGGAGGGTGTCTGCTCGACATCGGTCATCCTGGGTCCTACTCCCTATCGACAGTGGTAGCGCCTGGCCGCGCGCCGGCCGTCAGTCTGGCAGCGGTGTTTGCACATCAGGCGCGCAATTGACGTCCGCGAAGTGAACGCCAGCCCACGCGGCGGCGACGAAACGGCGTTCCGGTGGGCAGCCGGTTATGCGATGTATCCGCGGGGCAATACGGAGAAGTCGACGCACGCCGCGGCCAGCATGTCGCCCAGCTGAGGAGCGACCGGCGCGCGGAGTTCGAGCATCGCGCCGGCTGACGGTGCTTTCAGCGTGGCGATGTTCTGGTCGGACAGGACGTCGCCCTCGTCACTCGCGCGGCGACGACCGTCGCGTTTCCAAGAATCGGCATGCCGAGATCCTAGGGCCTTAGCGCCCATCCGTTGCACAATCGTTAGCCGTGGGGCAAGCCAGGAGCGGTGAACCCGTTGAGCCGGGCCAACTGCCGTTGGCGTCGGCCCGGGCGCGCTGGCTGATCGCCGCGGCCGTCCTCGGTTCGGGCATTGCGCTGCTCGATGGCACCGTCGTCAACGTCGCGCTGCCGACCATCGGGCGCGACCTGGGTGGGGGTCTGACCGGTCAACAATGGGTGCTCGACGGTTACCTCCTGACGCTGAGTGCGTTGCTGCTCGCCGGAGGCGCCGCGGGCGACCGCTATGGCCGCCGACGGGTCTTCATCGCCGGGCTGGTCGTCTTCACCGCAGCTTCTGTCGTCTGCGGTTTTTCGCCGACCATCGGATGGCTGGTCGGCGCCCGGTTGGTGCAGGGTGTCGGCGCGGCGGCGCTGGTTCCCGGCAGCCTCGCCTTGATCGACGCAGGCATCACCGATGACGACCGGGGCCGGGCCGTCGGGATCTGGGCAGGCATGTCCGGTGTCACGACGGCGCTGGGTCCGCTCATTGGCGGCTGGCTTGTCGATGCGGCGTCGTGGCGTTGGGTGTTCTTTTTGAACCTTCCGCTGGCCGTGGCGGTGGTGTGGATCGCCGCCCGGCAGATCCCCGAATCGCGCGATCCAACCGCGGCGGGGGGCCGCCCGGATATCCTGGGGACCGCGGCTGTCACGGTCGGGCTGTCCGGGGTGATCTACGCGCTCATCGAGGCTCCTTCGCGCGGTTGGACATTCGTCACGGCGACCGCCGCCATTATCGGCACGGCCGCGCTGGTTGCTTTTCCGGCGATCGAACGGCGCGCGCAATCGCCACTTCTGCCCCTGAAGCTGTTGCGATCCCGGCAATTCACCGGCGCCAACCTGACGACCCTGGCCGTCTACGCCGCCATTGGCGGCGCGTTGTTCCTCTTGGCCCTGCAGCTGCAACAAAGCCTGCACTACTCCGCGCTCGCGGCGGGGCTGGCGATGCTGCCGACGACGATCATCATGCTGATCGGTTCGCCGTGGGCCGGCGCGCTCGGGCAGCGGGCCGGGCCGCGGCTGCCCATGACGGTCGGCCCGCTGATCGCCGCGGCGGGTTTGGCGTTGATGGCGCGGATCGTGCCCGGGGTGACGTATCTCGGCGCGGTGCTGCCCGCCGTGGTCGTGTTCGGCGTCGGCCTGGCGATCACCGTGGCGCCGTTGACCGCGGCCGTTCTCTCCGCCGTCCCCGACACCTACGCCGGCACCGCCTCCGGCGTCAACAACGCCATTGCCCGCCTTGCCGGGCTACTGGCCATCGCCGTGCTGCCCGTCGCGGCCGGCATCCGCGCCGGCCCCGGGCAGCCGCTCGGCCCCGGCTTCTCCGTGGCGATGATCATCACCGCAGCGGTTTGCCTGGTCGGCGCATTCATTGCGGCGCTGACGGTGCGCACCGGCGCGGACTTCGCCCACCAGGTGCTGCCCGGAATCAACCACGCGTGCCAAGACCCGTGCACCCGGCAGCCCGGAAGCGCCCGGGACGCCGCGTAGTGGGTCCCCAACGGCGGTGCCTCCTATCGACCGCCACCCGCCTCGAAGCGCGGGCCAGCGCGCGGTGATTTTCCAATAGATTCCGGGGTGATGGCAACGACGATGTGGGATGTCGACGGAGCCCCCGCGAGGTTACCGACGCGCTGGTAAGCCTGCTGAATGTGGCTCCCGTCCCTAACTGGTGACGGTCATCTGGTCGTCGCTGCTCGCCCATGACCGTGCGAAGACGTCGATCGGCACCTGCTCGTCCCGGCCCTCCTGTATGCCGCTGTCGTTGAGGTGCACGACGCCGGCCGCGGTGTCGACACCAGTGACCACCACGGCGTGGTTGGCTTCGGGTTGGCCGTCCGGGGTCTTGTCCTCGACGGGCTCGCGCCAGATGAGTTCGGAGTTGACGCCGACGATCACCTTGCCGCCCTTGGCCAGATCCTGCTCGAGCGCCGTCATCCCGGTGGGCACACCGGACTTTGCCGCGCTTTCCCTGTCGGTTGACCCGGCGCGGACGCCGTAGTGCGCGAGCAGCGCCAGCTCGTCGTCGAACGAGGTGCCGCTGCCGGGCTGGCGCTCCTTCGGCTCGGTGTAGATCGGTCCGGAGTGCACGGTGCTGGCGGTGGATTGGGCCAGCGTGACGATGGCCTGCTCGGAGGGCTGCTGACCGGTCAGCTCACCGACCACGTCGGAGACCGCCATTTCCACGCAGTCGTCGTCATATCCCTGGTAGCGCCAGAACGGGGCGGCGGCCCAAGGGTTGCCGTAAACCGTGCCCTCGCCGCGAGGCGGGCCCGGTGTGGCATGCGCGGTGCCCACCGCGAGGCCCAGCGCGGCCGCACCGGCCAGCATGGCGACGCCGGCGGCGCGGGCCGCGGCCGCAGTGCGGGTGCCAATCATGCCGTGTCCATCTCAAGTCCATTTCGAGAGCGCCTGGTGATTCCTTGAATGTCTGAAAGGAGCGGCGCGGCGTTACTTTTTGAAGTCCAGCCAGGTCAAAGCGCTACCCCGGCGATGGGCTGTCGCCGGCGGGGTCGCCGAGCACGCCGCACAGATCGACGTTCCGGTGCTCGTCGGCTATGGCGTCGTCGACGTCTCACCGGACCCGCGCGCGGAGGCCGGCCTGTATCGCCGCAGCCCCGACATCGCCTCTGGCGACGCCTACTCGATGGGGCTGCGATCGTAAGGTGTGGATCGTGACCAAGACTCTCGACCGACGTCTCGCCCACTTTGCGCCGGCCGTGCTGAGCGTTTTTCGGTTGGTCTACGGTTTGCTCTTCGCCGCCGAGGGCTCGATGCTGCTCTTCGGCTGGCCCGTCCGTCCGGCATGGCCCGTCGATGTCGGAGCGTGGCCCGGGTGGTACGCCGGCGTGATCGAGTTTGTCCCGGGGCTCCTGATCGCAGCCGGATTGTTCACCCGCGCCGCCGCTTTCGTCGCGTCGGGGGAAATGGCGGTCGCCTATTTCTGGATGCATCAACCGAAAGCGCTCTGGCCCATCGGGGATCCACCGGCCGGCAACGGTGGACTTCTGGCGATACTTTTCTGCTTCGGTTTCTTTCTGCTGGTCTTCACCGGCGGGGGGAGCTGTTCGGTCGACGCCCTACGCGGGGGGCGCCCTACATCTCGCAGTGGCGGTGCGGTTCCGGGTCAAAACACGTGACGGTTCCGTAGGGGCACCAGGGCAGGTAGACACCGCCGCCTCTCCGCCAGCCCTTCCCGACCAGCTTTCTGGCCAGGTATCGCGCCGCCGTCAACGCTTTCGCTTTCTCCGGCGCCGGGTAAATGCGCGGATTGTTGTAAGCGTCGTAGACGTCTTCGGCGAGTGCGTCGATAAGTTCGATGACCTCTCGGGGCGTGGCCATGCTTCATGAGGTTCCCGTTCGCGTGACCAGGGAATCTTGTCATTGGCAGGTCGTCTGAGCTGGCCGATGATCTCCTCCGATCGCCACCGATACCCTTTCCTGAACGGCGAAGCTATTCTCGCCACGCGTGCCGGAGGCCGGCCGCGCGCCCACAATCCCATGTGTCACATGAGCCCCAGAGTTGTCGCTGCGAGGCGGGCACCAAGAGTGGTGCTCCCGGCGGCCCGACGAGTGTGGCGGATGTGGTAGCGAAGCGGAACACGTTGGATCGCAACCTGATTCACGTAGCAGACGCGTCGACGGTGGCCGACATTCGAACGACGGTGCATAAGCCACCGCCCAGCGGGTAGCCCGCCGGCATGACGAAGATCGGATATTTCCTGTCCTGTGAGCAGTTCGGCCCCAAGGAATTGGTCGACCAGGCCAAGCGTGCGGAGGCAGCCGGATTCGACGCGCTGTGGATCTCCGACCACTTTCATCCGTGGAACGACGAGCAGGGCCAGAGCCCGTTCGTGTGGGGAGTGATCGGCGCGCTGTCGGAGGCGACGTCGCTGCCCGTCAGCACAGCCGTCACCTGCCCGACCGTGCGGACGCACCCGGCGATCATCGCGCACGCGTCGGCCACCGCGGCCGTGCAGCTCGATGGCCGCTTCGTGCTCGGGGTCGGCAGCGGTGAGGCGCTCAACGAGCACATCCTCGGCGATAGGTGGCCGTCCGTCGGCGTGCGCCAGGAAATGCTGGAGGAGGCGGTCGAGGTCATCCGGTTGCTGCACCGCGGCCACGAGGTGAGCCATCACGGCAAGCACTACGAGGTGCAAGAAGCGCGCATCTACACCCGCCCGGAGCAGCCGGTGCCGATCTACGTCTCCGGGTTCGGCCCGCAGGGCGCCGAGTTGGCCGGGCGGATCGGCGACGGATTCGCGCTCGCCATGCCCGAGGCGGAGCTGGTCAAGGTGTTCCGGGAGTCCGGGGGCGGTGACAAGCCGGTGCAGGCCGGTACCAAGGTCAGCTGGGACGCGGATCCCGACGCCGCGCTGAAGGTGGCGCATCGATTGTGGGCCAACGAGGGGCTCCCGGGTCAGACCTCGCAGATCCTGCCGCGTCCCAAGGACTTCGCCGCGCTCATGTCGTTGGTACCCCCGGACAAGGTCGCCGAGAGCGTCGCGTGCGGGCCGGATCCGGACAAGCACGCCGCGCAGGTGCGCAAGTACATCGACGCCGACATCGACGAGGTATACGTGCAGCAGATCGGCCCGGACATGGACGGGTTCTTCGCGGCGTGGGAACGCGACGTGCTGCCGCAGGTGCGCGGCTGAGGCTCAGTCGAAATTGGTGCCGCTCGTCAGCTCTTCCCATTTCGCGATCTCGGCCGCGCGGGCGTCCGCGACATAGCGGTAAATGGCCAGGGCGTCGGGGCCGAGCAGCAGGAACGCGGGCGGCTCGTCCGATTCGACAGCGGCGATGATCGCGGCGGCGGCCTTGGCGGGATCGCCGGCCTGGTTGCCGTGCATGGTGTCGTTTTCCTTGCGGCGCTGCCCGGCGGTGCCCGCGTAGTCGTCGATGACCGTGGGCGACTGGGTGAGCGAGCGACCGGCGAAGTCGGTGCGAAACGCGCCCGGCTCGACGACCGTCACCGAGATGCCCAGCGGCGCGAGCTCACCGCGCAGCGCCCCGCTCATCCCTTCGATGGCGGCCTTGGCCGCCGCGTAGTACCCGGATCCCACCGGGGTCACCGTCGCGCCGATCGAGGAGATGTTGACGATCGCGCCGCCGCGGCGCGCCCGCATCCCGGGCAGGACAGCCTTGATCATCGCGACGCCGCCGAAGAAGTGCGTCTCGAACAACTCGCGAACGTCGGCGTCGTCGCCTTCTTCGATGGCGCCGCGATAGCCGTAGCCCGCGTTGTTGACCAGCACGTCCACGCCGCCGAACCGCTCGTCGGCCTGGCGCACGGCCGCGGTGACCTGCGCGGGGTTGGTGACGTCGAGCGCGACGGCGAGCACCCGCTCGGGCGCGGCGCCGGCGAGGTCAGCGACCTTTGCGGGGTCGCGGGCGGTGACGACGGCGTTATGCCCGGCCCCGATGACGGCTTCGGCGAGCGCGCGGCCGAGCCCCGTCGAGCAGCCGGTGATGAGCCAGGTCGACATGACTCCCCTTTCTGCACCCAACGTCGAGTTATTGGGCTATCAGACGCATTCCAGCGCAACAACTCGACGTTCGGTTCGCAACTCAGTCGGTCAGGGCGCGGCCCACGATCTGAGGGTCCGGCTCGCCCACCAGCTCATGATCCTTGTCGTCGTAGTCGGATTTGGCGAGGACGTAGCGCATGGCGTTGATCCGGGCCCGCTTCTTGTCGTTGCTCCTGACCACGATCCACGGCGCGTCGTCGGTATCGGTTGCTTCGAACATCGCCTCCTTCGCCGCGGTGTAGTCGTCCCACCTTTTCACCGACTCGATGTCCATCGGCGAAAACTTCCACTGCCGCACCGGGTCGACCAGGCGGATCGCGAACCGGGTGCGCTGCTCGGCGGGCGACACAGAGAACCAGAACTTGGTCAGGCTTATCCCGTCTACGACCAGCATCTGTTCGAAACGAGGCGCCTGGTCCATGAATTCGGCGTACTGGTCGGGCGTGCAGAAGCCCATCACCTTCTCCACGCCCGCGCGGTTGTACCACGAGCGGTCGAACAACACGATCTCGCCGCCGGCCGGCAGGTGGGTGATGTAGCGCTGGAAATACCACTGCGTTCGTTCGCGTTCGGACGGCTTCTCCAGCGCCACCACCCGCGCGCTGCGCGGATTGAGGTGCTCCATGAATCGCCGAATGGTCCCACCCTTGCCGGCGGCGTCGCGTCCCTCGAACACGATCACGTGCCGGGCGCCGATGCGCTTGCTGTGGTTCTGCAGCTTCAGCAGCTCAATCTGCAGGCGGCGCTTCAGGCGCTCGTATTCGTCGCGCGGCATCCGGTGGTCGTACGGGTATCGCTCGCGCCACGTCTCGACGTGGTTGCCCTCCCGATCGAGCAGGACGGGATCGTCGTCGTCTTGGTCGTTCACGGTGTAGCCGTGGTCGGGCGTCGAAAGGTCGTCCAGATCTATCTCGGCCATACTTCGAGCTATAGCCCGTGCGGCATCCGCTCACACACTCGCGGCGGCACACCGCTCCAGCCGGAAGGTGCGCTTGAAGCCGGCCGGCTGCGTCGTCAGCGTCACTTCCACCGCGCCGCTGGGCGCGACCACGTAGCGCTCCTCGACGTCCGGGCCCTCACTCCAGCGGCCGACCGGCTGGCGCCCGAGGTCGTCCCGGTCGCGCAGGGCCGGATCGAACGGGAAGAGCACCGGATCGTAGGGCGTGACGTCGCCGTCGGGCCGCCCGTCGACCAGGCGGCTGCACTCCACGAACCGGAAGTGCCCGATGTTGTGCGCCGCCCGGTACATCCGCCTGACGACCAGCGGCGTGCGCCCGTCCGCCGGGAGCGACGCGTCCTTGGGCACGATCGGGTCGAAGACCACGTCGGTGCCGGCCTGCGCCTCGCGGAAGACCCCGAAGTGCCGCGAAAAGCGTTCGGACAGCGCGAAACCCGCCTCCTTGTCGAGGAATACCGCCAGGCCGATGGCCGTCGCCGCAAACGGGTGCGGCGAGCGCTTCACCCGCTTCTCACCGCAGGCCGTGCGCAGCATCCGGGCAACCAGCGGGAAGCCCCCGGCCCCGCCCACCACGTAGATGCCCGCCACCTCCGACCAGGCCACGTCCTTGCCGCCCGGCGCCGGATCGTGCAGAACGCGGTGCAGCAGGTCGGTCGTCTTGTTGACGAGCGGCGCACACGCCGCGTAGACGTCGTCGATACCGCAGGAGAACGGGGGCCGGTCGGCCGCGTCAATCCCCGTGAGGTCCACCAGGAAACGGCGCGTCTGCGGCCCGACGGCTTCCTTGCGGGCGGCGCACTCCTCCTTGAGCAGCTCGCGCGTGGGCGGATCCACCCCGTGCAGGTTCAGCCTGCCGAGGACGAGGTCCACGATCGCCTCGTCGAAGTCGTCACCGCCGAGACGCTGGATGCCTTCGCTGACGACGACTTCGTTCTCGTGCCCGGTCATCCGCAGCAGTGACGCGTCGAAGGTGCCCCCGCCGAGGTCGTAGATGAGGACGTGCTCCCGTTTGGCGGTGATGGTGGAGCGGTACCGGTGCGCATACTCGAGGCTGGCGGCCGACGGCTCGTTCAGCAGCGCGACAACGTGGAAACCCGCCGCGACGAAGGCGTCCAGCGTCAGGAGGCGTTGGGCGCTGGAGGCGTTCGCCGGCACGCTGATCGCGGCCTCGATGGTCTCGCCGCGCGCGAGGGTGGCGTTCGAGTGCCGCTGCAGGTCGCTTTTCAGCTGAGCCAGAAAACCGGTGAGCAGGTCGGCCAGCCGATGGTCGCGGCCGGCCAGGGTCACCTCAGTCTGCGGTCCGGCCTCGTTGAGCAGGCGTTTGAACGATCGCAGCACCGACCACCCGGGCTCGTGGCGGACGGCGGCGGCGTCCACCCCGAATCGCAGCTGCCCGTCGGCGTCGGCGGCGATGAGCGAGGGCCAGGCGTCCACCCCGTCGAACGAGACGACCGGGTAGTTGCCCCGGTCGACTGCCGCGACGACGGTGTGGGTGGTGCCGAAGTCGATACCGACTCTCATCTCGCAATGTTAGGACCGCGCAGCACACTTCGGCGCAATGTTTCCGCCCGGCGCGCCGCTGTGATGGCGGCGTCCGGCGAGCCGATGGAGCCTTGACCGGTCGCAGGGGTGGGCGGTCAATCCTCGAAATGACGGTTGTAGTCGCTACGCTCAAGCCACCACTGCAGGTTGTAGATTCCCGTCGCGACGATCATCATCAGCGCAGCGCAAGCTGCAGCGACGACGACGCTCATAATCTGTCCATCTCGCGTGCCATGAGGGCCTGCTCGAGGAATGCGTAATGCTTCGGGTGGTGCCTTCGCTGCGGGCTTGCTTCATCCGTTGACGTCATGACCATTCGCCGCATGATGGCGACGAATCGGGCGCCGATGCTCTCGCGGCGCACCCCCGCGGTGGCCGCGGTGCCGAAGACCACTTGCTGTGTGCTGATCAGAACCTCGGTGGACGACGCCTCAACCGATGGGGCTTGACTTATGGGCTCCTCGACGGGATCGGCTGTGCCAGCGAGTCCCGTTGCTGATACCGACATTGGTGTACCTCGTTTCCGGTACGGCATCGATGACGGGGTGAGTCGGTCGATGGTGCAACTACCGTACGGTCGACGAGCACCTCTGGTCGTGAGTAGTTGACTACCTCTTTCGCGGGAACTGAGCGGGCGGCGCTGCGCTCAAGCTCCTGAGCGCCAACCGACGCAGGTCTGGACGCCGGTTAGTGCGGATCGCCCGGCTCGCCCCTGCCGGCGCCCCACTGCCGTTGCAGCTCGCGCTCCGCGGCGGTGGGAATCAGGCCGGACGGCGCGAACCGCTTCGACGGCACCGGGTCTTCCTCGGTCAGCGGCCTGCCGCCACCGCGAATTGCGCTGAGCGCGACGGCAACTCCGGCGATGAACACGACGACCACAACCAGCGCGAAGAGGATCGACAGCGTGCCCTGGATGGACGTGTTCCTGATGACCTCGTCGAGCTGATGCGGGTTCTTCGCCGCACCGAAGGCGGTCTTCCCCGCGTTCCTTGCGGCTAAGTACTGCGAGTGCTGGGTCCAGTAGCCGACCGCCGGATCCCCGGAGAAGATCTTTTGCCACGACGCGGTCAGCGTGACCACCAGGTCCCACAGCAGCGGAATCGCGGGGATCCAGGCCCACTTCAGCAGGCCCTTCTTGATGACCACCACGGTGATGACGGTCAGTGAAATCCCTGCGAGCAGCTGGTTGGCGATCCCGAACAGCGGGAACAGCGTGTTGATGCCACCCAGCGGATCGGTCACGCCCATCAGGAGGGTGGTGCCCCAGGCGGCGACGACGGCGAGGCTGCAGATCCATACGCCGGGGCGCCAGCTTGGGTTTCGCAGTTTGGCCAGCGGACCACCGAAGTTTCCCAGCGTGTCGGAAAGCATGAAGCGGTTAACCCGGGTGCCCGCGTCGAGGGTGGTCAGGATGAACAGCGCCTCGAACATGATCGCGAAGTGGTACCAGAAGGACTTGAGACCGGCGCCGCCGAACACGCGTTGCAGCACTTCGGACATTCCCCAGGCCAGCGTCGGTGCTCCGCCGGTGCGCGACACGATCGACTTCTCGCCCACGCTGGCGGCGGCCTGACCGATTTGGTCGGCTGTGGCCGGGGCGCCCGACAGGCCGAGTTTGTTGACATACTCCGCGGCGGTGGCCGCGGTGCCGCCGGTCTGCGCGGCGGGCGCGTTGATGGTGAAGTACAGGTGCTGGTTGATGATTGACGCGGTGATCAGCGCCATGACGGCGACGAACGATTCGGTGATCATGCCGCCGTAGCCGATCAGCCGCATCTGGCTTTCCTTCTCCAGCAGCTTCGGCGTCGTCCCGGATGAGATCAGCGCGTGAAACCCGGACAGGGCGCCGCACGCGATGGTGATGAACAGGAACGGGAACAGCGAGCCGGCGAACACCGGACCGTTGCCCCTGGTGGCGAACTGCGAGATCGCGGGCGCCTGCATCTCCGGCCGCGCGATGCAGATGCCGAGCGCGAGCAGCGCGATGGCGCCGACCTTCATGAACGTCGACAGGTAGTCGCGCGGCGCGAGCAGCAACCACACCGGCAGCACCGACGCGGCGAAGCCATAGATGATCAGACACCAGCACAGCGTGAGCGGGGACAGGGTGAACCACGATGCGCCCCAGGATGTTTCGGCGACCCAGTTGCCGGACGCCACGGCGGTCAGCAGCAGCGCGAAGCCGATCACGGATACTTCGGCGACCCGCCCGGGACGCAGGAACCGCAGGTAGCAGCCCATGAACAAGGCGATGGGGATGGTCATGGCGATGGAGAACACGCCCCACGGGCTCTGAGCCAGTGCCTTCACCACGATCAGCGCCAGCACCGCGATCAGGATCACCATGATGACGAGAACCCCGAGCAGGGCGGCCGCCCCGCCCGCGGCGCCCAGCTCGTCGCGGGCCATCTGGCCCAGGGAACGGCCCCGGCGCCGGGTGGATATCCAGAGCACCAGGTAGTCCTGCACGCAGCCACCGAACACCGCGCCGACGATGATCCAGATGCTGCCCGGCAAGTAGCCCATCTGGGTGGCGAGCACCGGACCGACGAGCGGTCCCGCGCCGGCGATGGCGGCGAAATGATGGCCGAACAGCACGCGCCGGTCGGTGGGCACGTAGTCGGTGCCGTCGTCGAGGACCTCGGCCGGCGTGGCGCGGTCGTCGCGCGGCCGAACGATCTTCATCTCGATCAACCGGGCATAGAACCGGTAGCCAATGATGTAGGTGCAGATCGCTGCGACCACGAACCAGACGGCGTTCACCGTCTCGCCGCGAGCGAACGCGATGATCGCCCAGGCGATGGCACCGAGGACCGCGATCACCCCGAAGACGAGTTTGTGCCGGATGGTGATGGGGGAGCGGTCGACGATCGCGACGGGCGGGAGATCTTCGTCGGTGTGGATAAAGCTGACGCCTTTGTCGTGCTCTTTGACTGCCACGGCGAAAACCCTACGCGCGCAAGGTTGACAACGTGTGTTTTAGTACAGCGCGCGCACCGCGTCGATGGTGTCGGCTTCGGCGGGTCCTTTGTCGTTGCGGTAGCGCACTACCCGCGCGAACCGCAGCGCCAGGCCGCCGGGGTAGCGCGACGATTTCTGGACACCGTCCAGGGCTACCTCGACCACCTGCTCGGGGCGCAGCTCCACGACATAACCTTCTCTACCGCTTATGGCGAGTTCGCTGAACCGGGCCGTCTGCCAGTCGAGCATGGCGTCGGTCATGCCCTTGAAAGTCTTTCCCACCATGATGAATTCGCCGGTGGCCGGGTCACGCGCGCCCAGGTGGATGTTGGAGAGTTTTCCGCGGCGGCGCCCCGATCCCCACTCGACGGCGAGCACCACCAGATCCAGGGTGTGCACCGGCTTGACCTTCAGCCAGCCCGCGCCGCGGCGCCCCGCGAGGTACGGCGCGTCCGGCGCCTTGGCCATCACCCCTTCGTGGCCGGCGGCCAGGGTGGCGTCCAGGAAGGCGGCGGCCTGCGCCGGGTCCGACGTCATCAGCCGATCGACCCGGTGCACGGGAGGCACCAGGGCGTCCAGGGCGGCCAGCCGGTCGGCGGTCGGCGCGTCCAGCAGGTCCAGGCCGTCGCAGTGCAGGATGTCGAAAAAGAACACCGAAAGGCGTTCGGCCTCTTGGGCGGCAAGGGCCGCCGCCACATCGACGGATCGGCCGAACCGCGAGGCGGTGACCTGGAAGCGGTGCGGCCGGTTGTCCGGCCGCAGCGCGATCGCCTCGCCGTCGGCGATCAGGTCGGTTGCCGGCAGTGCCAGCGTGGCCTCGACGACCTCGGGGAGCCGGGCGGTGACGTCGTCAAGGCTTCGGGTGTACACCGTGACTTCATCGCCGGAGCGGTGGATCTGCACTCGCGCGCCGTCCAGCTTCGCCTCGAAAATGGTTGTGCCGCCGTGACGTTGGAGTGCGTCGGCGACGCCGGTCGCGGTCTGCGCCAGCATCGGGCTGACCGGCCGGCCCACGCGCAGGGTGAACGCGTCCAGTGCCTCCGCCCCACCGGAAAGACCGGCGGCCGCGACCGCCGGCAAATCCCCGCCCAGCATCGTGGCGCGCTGCACCGCGGCGACCGGGATCCCGGTGGCCTTGGCCACCGCGTCGGCCATGATCCCCGCCAACGCACCCTGGCGCAGCTCGCCGCCGAGCAACCGCACCAGGAAGGCCTGCTCGGTTTCGGTTGCGGCGGCGAACAGACCCGCGACGAGTTCGGCGCGCCTGGCCTGCGCGCCCTTGCCCGATACGGACCCGATCTCGGAGAAGGTGGCGTCGACACCGAGGACGGTCAGCGTTGGGTGCGGCGCCGGCGGCGGACGGTAGCGCAACGACGCCCAGCCGACGCCGATCTGGCGTTGGCGCAGCTCACCGGAGAGCCACGACACGATGATCCCGACCGCACCGGGGTCGGCGACGGCACGGCGCAGCAGATCGTCGATGTGGGCGACCTTGGTCAACCGCGACGACGTCCCGCCGACATCAAGCGACGTGGTTGCGACGTCGAGAAGGAGCACGCGACTCAGCTTGGCATGGCTCGCCGACAACCCTGCCGGACGGACACGCTAGCGTGCCTACCTAACGTTACAAATTTCAAGGATTCTGACAAGCCTAAAAGGAGGTCCGGATGGAGATCAACGGGAAGAAGGTCGTCGTCATCGGCGGCGCATCGGGGATGGGTCGCGCCAGCGCCGAGTTGCTGGCCGAACGCGGGGCGGAGGTCGCGATCTTCGACCGCGAGGGCTCCGACGGCAAAGAGGTAGCCGAAGGCCTCCGTGGTGGGGGTGGCGCGTTCTACCCGGTCGATGTCACCGACTTCGCCGGAACCGAGGAGACGTTGCAGACCGCGGTCGACAAGCTCGGCGGCCTGCACGTCATCGTGACCACCGCCGGCGGCGGCATCGCCAAGCGGACGATGACCAAGTCCGGTCCCCATGACCTCGAATCCTTCCAGTCCGTGGTCGACCTCAACCTCGTCGCGACCTTCAACATCAGCCGGCTGGCCGCCGCGCACATGGCCAAGAACGAGCCCGAGGACGACGAGCGCGGCGTCATCATCAATACGGCATCGATCGCGGCCTTCGAGGGCCAGATCGGGCAGGTCGCCTACACCGCCGCCAAGGCCGGGATCGCCGGCATGTGCCTGACCATGGCGCGTGACCTGGGTTCCCTGGGCATCCGGGTGCTGGCGATCGCGCCGAGCCTTTTCGCCACGGGGTTGACCCAGGGCATACCGGATGAATTCGCGGCGGCGCTCACCAAGGACGCGGCCTTCCCCAAGCGCCTCGGTCGGCCCATCGAGTACGCGAAGCTGGTGGCGGCCATCGTCGACAACCCGATGCTCAACGGCCAGTGCCTGCGGCTGGACGCCGGACAGCGCTTCGCGCCCAAGTAACCACCCCCGGCGGAGGCCCTTCCCGGGAATGAGTACACTCTTTACCCAGCCGCCCCGCTCCCCCTCGGAGCGGGGCAGGCAGTCAGCCCGGTAGCGAGGAGGCCCCCTCATGGGTATCGCCCTGACCGACGACCATCGCGAACTCGCCGGGGTGGCCCGCGCGTTCCTGACGTCACAGAAGGCGCGCTGGGCGGCGCGATCCCTGCTCGACGCGCCCGACGAGGGCCGGCCCGGCTTCTGGCAGAACCTGGTGGAGCTCGGCTGGCTCGGTCTGCACGTCGACGAAGAGCACGGCGGCACCGGCTACGGCTTGCCCGAGCTCGTCGTGGTCGTGGAGGAACTCGGCCGCGCGGTGGCACCGGGACCGTTCGTGCCGACGGTGATCGCGTCGGCGGTGATCGCCAAAGAGGGCAGCGCAGAGCAGAAGTCGCGGCTGCTGCCCGGGCTGACCGATGGAACCGTCACCGCGGGGATCGGCCTACAGAGCGAGGTCCGGGTCAAGGACGGCGTGGCGGACGGCGACGCCGGGATCGTGCTGGGTGCCGGGCTCGCCGACCTGCTGGTGGTCGCCGCCGGTGATGACGTGCTGCTGCTGGACCGGGCGCGCGACGGCGTGTCGGTGGACGTGCCGGGCAACCTCGATCCGACCCGGCGCTCCGGACGCGTGCGCCTGCAAGGCGTGAGCGTCACCACCGACGACATCTTGGCGGGCGCGCGGCTATCGGCCCTGGCCCGGGCGCGGACGCTGCTGGCCGCGGAGGCCGTGGGCGGGTCGTCGGACTGCGTCGAGGCCGCCGTCGCCTATGCCAAGGTGCGCCAGCAATTCGGGCGGACCATCGCAACCTTTCAAGCGGTCAAGCATCACTGCGCGAACATGTTGGTGGCCGCCGAGTCGGCGACCGCCGCGGTATGGGACGCCTCGCGCGCGGCGGGGGAGGATGAGGAGCAATTCCGCCTGGTCGCCGCGGCGGCGGCGGCGCTGGCGTTTCCGGCCTACACGCGCAATGCCGAACTCAACATCCAAGTCCACGGCGGCATCGGCTTCACCTGGGAGCACGACGCGCACCTGCACCTGCGCCGCGCGCTCGTGACGGCGGCCCTGTTCGGCGGGGACGCACCGGCGCGGGACGTCTTCGAGCGCACCGCGGCCGGCGCCGTCCGGGACAACAGCCTGGACCTGCCGCCGGAGGCGGAAGAGCTGCGCACCCGGATCCATGCCGACGCCGCCGAGATCGCCGCCCTGGACACGAAGGCGCAGCGCGACAAATTGATCGAGACGGGTTACGTGATGCCGCACTGGCCCAGGCCCTGGGGTCGCGCGGCCGACGCGGTGGAGCAGCTCGTGATCGAGGAAGAGTTCCGGGCCGCGGGCATCAAGCGCCCCGACTACTCGATCACCGGATGGGTGATCCTGACCCTGATTCAGCACGGAACCCCTTGGCAGATCGAAAGATTCGTGGAGAAGGCGCTGCGTCAAGACGAGGTCTGGTGCCAGCTGTTCTCCGAACCCGAAGCCGGGTCGGATGCGGCGTCCGTCAGGACCCGCGCCACCCGGGTCGACGGCGGCTGGAAGATCAACGGGCAGAAGGTGTGGACGAGCGGGGCGCAGTACTGCGCCAGGGGCCTGGCCACCGTGCGCACCGACCCGGACGCTCCCAAGCACGCCGGCATCACCACCGTGATCATCGACATGAAGGCCCCCGAGGTCGAGGTGCGGCCGCTGCGTCAGATCACCGGAGGCTCGGAATTCAACGAGGTGTTCTTCAACGACGTGTTCGTGCCCGACGATGACGTCGTCGGGGCGCCGAATTCCGGGTGGACCGTCGCGCGGGCGACGCTGGGCAACGAGCGGGTCAGCATCGGCGGCAGCGGCTCGTTCTACGAGGGCCTGGCGGCGAAACTCGTCGAACTGGCGCAGAAGCATGCGGATCGGTTGGCGGGCGCCGAAGTTCGGGTCGGCTACTACCTCGCCGAGGATCATGCGCTGCGGCTGCTGAATCTGCGTCGCGCCGCCCGCAGCGTCGAGGGAGCGGGTCCCGGTCCAGAGGGCAACGTCACCAAGCTGAAGCTGGCAGAGCACATGGTCGAGGGCGGCGCGATCTCGGCGACGCTGCTGGGGCCCGAGGTCGCGCTGCTCGACGGGCCCGGCGCGGTGGTCGGCCGGATGATCATGGGCTCGCGCGGCATGACGATCGCGGGCGGCACCTCCGAGGTGACCCGCAATCAGATCGCCGAGCGCATCCTCGGGATGCCGCGCGATCCGCTGATCAACTAGGCCCGGTTCTCCCCGCGAGCGTGCGTGTCTGTACAAAGACACGCCGCGCAACGCGGCATTCTGCGCACGCTCGTCGCGGGGGAATCACGCGGGAGCGAATAGCGGCGCGCCCCCGCTGCCCTTCTCGGGCCGGATAGCCACGGGCATGCCGCACGTCACCGAATCCGGTTCGCAGCCAACGATGTTGGCGGCCACCCGCAGCCCGCTCTGTTCGGCGAGCTCGACGATGGCGATCACGTAGGGCGTCGGGATGTCCGGGTTATACGGGTGATGATTCACCGTGTAGGTGAACACGGTGCCGCGTCCGGATACCGGCCGCGCCACCAGCGGGCCGCCGCAGTCGCGGCATTCCCCGGCGGACGGGTGCACCCAGCGCGCGCACTCATCGCAGTGTTCGATGAGCAACTCGCCGGGCACGGCCAATACAGTACACTCTATTGATTCGGACCTGGGCGGCGGATTGCTTGGACGGGCGGTGCATATGACCTATTTCGAAAAAGACGCGATCTTGTCCGGCCTCGGCATCTCGCGCATCGGCCGTCGCACCGGCATCCCCGGCCTGGAGCTGACCATGGAGGCGGTGCGCGCCGCCATCGAGGATGCCGGCCTGGCGCCGGCCGACATCGACGGGATCGCCACCCTCGGCGACACGCCAGCCGGGGACGTCAACGCCGAACTGCGGATCGAGGCGGCCGACTGCGGAGCGGGCTTCGGCACCGGCGGCCTGCTGAGCCCGGTGATGTCGGCGTGCCGCGCGGTCGCCGAGCGACGCGCGCACCATGTGGTGGTCTACCGGACGATACAAATGCTCGGCGGAACAGTCCCGGTCAAGCGGGACGAAAATGCGCCCGCGCCGGCACTTGCGCGGATGTTCGATAGCCCCGAAGGCGCGCTGCGGCCGGCCGTCGGCGCGATGGACGACGTCAACGATTTGGTTGCGGCCCAGGCATATTCCGCCGCGAACTGGCTGGCGCTGAACTGCCGTCGGCACATGGAGTTGTACGGGACCACCAAGGAACAGCTGGGCTGGGTGGCACTCAACGGCAGGCGCAACGCCGCGCTGAATCCCCTTGCGGTCTACCGCGGGCCGATGACCATGGCCGACTACCTGGGCGCCCGCCCGGTTTCGACCCCGTTCGGGCTGTTGGACTGCGACGTCCCCATCGACGGCTCGATCGCGGTGGTGGTGTCGAACGCGGAGTACGCCCGCGACTGTCCGCACCGCGCGGTGGCGGTGGAGGCGATCGGCGGATCCGACGGTGCCGGTGGCTGGTTCCACCGCGACGACTACCCGAAGATGGCGATGTCGGACGCGACCGCGCAGATGTGGTCGCGCACGCAGTTGACGCCCGCCGACCTCGATCTGGCCGAGTTGTACGACGGTTTCACATTTCTCAGCCTCGCGTGGCTGGAGGCCCTGGGGGTATGCGGCGACGGCGAGTCCGGGCCGTTCGTCGAGGGCGGCGCGCGGATCGCCCGCGACGGCCAACTGCCTCTGAACACCTACGGCGGCCAGCTCTCGGCCGGGCGCATGCACGGCTATTGGGCGCTCCACGAAGGGTGCCTACAGCTGCGCGGCGAGGCGGGGGAGCGCCAGGTGTCGAAACGTCCCGAGGTCGGCGTGGTGTCCGTGGGCGGCGGGCCCGTCGCGGGATGCATGTTGCTGACATGCTGAAATAACCTGCGGGAGAGTGCAATTGAGCCTCAACTGAGTCTCGAGCCGGACGCCGGCCGGGCGAACAAACTGGCTTCGAAGGTTGCCCGCCACATCGAGGCGGATATCGTTCGCCGCGGCTGGACCATCGGCGAATCGCTCGGCTCCGAACAGGCTCTGCAACAACGCTTTCGCGTGAGTCGATCGGTACTGCGGGAGGCCGTTCGCCTCGTCGAACACCACCAGGTCGCCCGGATGCGCCGCGGACCGGGCGGCGGCTTGCTGATCTGCGAGCCGGATGCCGGCCCCGCGACCCGTGCCGTGGTGATCTACCTCGAGTATCTGGGCACGACGCTGGTCGACCTGTTGAACGCGCGCCTGGTGCTCGAGCCCCTAGCGGCGTCCCTGGCGGCGGAACGGATCGACGAAGCCGGCATCGACCGGTTGCGGGCGGTGTTGCGGGCGCAGGAGCACTGGCGGCCGGGTATGCCGGCGCCGCGCGACGAGTTCCACATCGCGCTCGCGGAGCAGTCGAAAAGCCCGGTCCTGCAGCTGTTCATCGACATCCTGATGCGGCTCACCACGCGATACGCCCTGCAGTCGCGGGCCGACTCGGCGACCGAGGCCATCGAGGCGATCGATCACATGCACCACGACCACTCCGGGATCGTCGCCGCCGTCACCGCCGGCGACGCGGCGCGGGCCAGGACGCTCAGCGAACGACACGTGGAAGCGGTGACCGCCTGGCTGCAGCGGCATTACCCCGGCGGGGGGAGCCGGGCGCGCGGGCCGCGCCGGCTCGACGCTGACGTACCCCACGGCAAACTGGCCGAGATGCTGGCGGCCACCATCGGCGACGAGATCGCCGCCGACGGCTGGCAGGTCGGCTCGGTCTTCGGAACGGAGACGGCGCTGCTGGAGCGCTACCGCGTGAGTCGCGCCGTGTTCCGGGAATCAGTGCGGCTGCTCGAATATCACTCGGTCGCGCAAATGCGTCGCGGGCCCGGCGGTGGGCTGATCGTCACCAAACCCCACGCCGATGCCAGCATCGACACCATCGCCCTGTACCTGCAGTACCGCAAGCCGACGCGGGAAGACTTGCGCTGCGTCCGCGACGCCATCGAGATCGACAACGTCGCCAGAGTCGTCAAGCGGCGAACCGAGTCGCAGGTGGCGGCGTTCCTGGCAACCCATCCCGGCACGCAGGAGGGCGACGTGCGCAAGGCCGTCGCCGAGGAGGTCCGGTTCCACCTCGGCTTGGCGCAACTGGCCGGCAACGCGCTGCTGGACCTTTTCCTGCGGATCATCATCGAGCTGTTTCGCCGGCACTGGTCCAGCACCGCGCAAACCGAGCCGACCTGGGCCGACGCCGTCGCCGTGGAGCACGCACACCTGCGGATTCTGCAGGCGATCGAGGCCGGCGACGACAGCCTCGCCCGCTACCGCATCCGTCGGCACCTGGACGCCGCGGCCTCCTGGTGGCTGTAGGGCCCCGGGCCCGCCTCGATGTGATGCGTTCGTGCGCATACCAAAGGCCCTTCGGGGGTATGGGGAGGGGGACAACGGATGGCCGGTCCAGCAGGGGGTTGGCACTTGTGATCGAAAGCGAGAGCGCGAGGGTGACGGGGGGTTTGGGGGGGACGGGAACCGGCCAATCGGGTTTCGTTCATTCCGCGCTGCTCTACCGGTCGCGGTGGGAGTACCTGGACTTCGTGGTTCGCTTCGTCGTCGACGGGTTGACGCGGGGCGAGGCGGTTCTGGTGGCGGTCCCGGGCGACAAGCTGGCCTTGCTGCGTGACGCGTTGCCCGGCTCCGGCGGCGGATTCCCGGCGGAGCTGCGGATGGCCGACATCGCCGAGATCGGCCGCAACCCGAGCCGGTTCATGGCCATGGAGGGTTCCTTCGTCGACGAGCACCCGGGTCGGCGGGTGCGCATCGTGAGCCAGCTCGCCTGGCCGGGACGCACCGACGATGAAATCGTCGCCTGCGTCGAACACGAGGCGCTGGTCAACGGGGCCCTCGACGGATACCCCGCAACCGCGTTGTGCCTTTACGACGCGAGCCTGCTGGACGACGACGTGCTGGCGGATGCCCGTGCGACGCACCCCCTGCTGTGGAGCTGCGGTGCGCTGCACCGCAGCGCCGAATATGCGCCCGACGACGTCCTGGACCGCTGCAACCGACCGCTCGCCCCCAAACCCGGGGCCGTCACGTACATGGTCAGGAAGTCCGCGGACCTTCGCCCCGCCCGTTCGTTCGCCGTCAACTACGCCGGCTGGGTGGGAATGTCCCAGGATGGCATCGAGGATCTGCAACTGATCGCAACCGAGCTCGCCACCAACAGCTTGATGTATACCGACGGAGCTTGCCGACTGGCCTTCTGGCGGCAAGACGAGCATCTGGTCTGTGAGGCGCGCGACAGCGGGCGGCTGGCCGACCCGCTGGTGGGACGCCTGGACCCGGGCCCGAGCGGCCCCGCCAGTCGCGGGCTGTTCCTGGTCAACGCCATATCGGACTTGGTGCGCACACACACCACGCCGGCCGGGACGACGATCCAGGCCTACCTGCGGGTTGACGCGTCGGCTGGCCCGAACGGATAGGGGAAATCGCGCCGGATCGGTGGCCGCGAAGTCGTCGGGCGTTGCTTCGCACCGGATGCTTGTCGGCATCGACCACGAAAGCATCTGTCCGGCAAGGCTTTACCGTTCCGCGTGAAATGGATTTGCATTGCCCGCGCGCGGCGTCTAATGTTGGCGCTCGTGCGTCTTCTTCAGCGTGCCGTAGCCAGCACCCGCAGCGGGGTCTGATCCCAGACCGACCCCCCGCTGTGGGTCGGACGCTACTACCGTCGGTCGCTCCTGCTGATCAGAGAAGACCGACACCGTGCCTCTTTCCAAATCACTTTCCATCTCTCTTTCCGGGCCTGCCTCGTCATTGGCGCGCGAGTGCCCCGCGGCCTCCTGGTTCGGCCACCACTTCGGCGCCTTGTTGCCGCGCGGTCTGCGGGAGGAGGCCGACGCCATGTCGTGGGAGGGTTTCGTCGCCACCTATGGCCACGCGGCCGGCCCGCTGCGGCTGGGGCACTGGGCCTGCACCGACACCGAGCGGCCCGCCGGGCGGCTCGGTCCGCAGGCCCGTAACTTTCGGGCCATGATCGCCGTCGGCGATCACATCGGCACGTCGACCGCCGCCGCCAGCGGTCCGATCGCCGCTCTCACCGCGATGCTGCACGAGCGCGGGATAACGGTGGAGACATTGCGGTTTCACCAGGTGCGCTCGGGCGCGGTGACGGTCACGTTTATCCGCGGCAGCGACGGGGTTCGCGCCGAGTGGGCGATGGGCCTCTCGGAGGATCCGACCCAGTCGGCGCTGCGCGCGGTGATCTCGTGCGCCAACCGGCTGGTGGCCTGAAAGGCGTCAGAGCGGGCGCAGCACGATCGGCATCCCGTCCTTGGGCACCGGCATGCCGCCGTAGTCCCACTCCGCCTTGTATCCCGGGCGGGGCAGCTCGAGCCGATAGCCGCGCAGCAGGCGGTGCAGGATCGTCTTGATCTCCAACTGCCCGAACACCATTCCGATGCACTTGTGCGCGCCGCCGCCGAACGGCGTGAACGCGTAGCGATGACGCTTGTGCTCGTTGCGCGGCTCGGTGAACCGGTCCGGGTCGAATTTCAGCGGGTCCGTCCAGAGTTCCGGCAGCCGGTGATTCATCCCCGGATAGGCGATGACGTTGGTGCCCTTGGGGATGTAGTAGCCCAGCAGGTCCGTGTCGCGCACGGTCTGACGCATGGCCCACTGCACCGGTGACACCAGCCGAATCGACTCGTTCATCACCAGGTCCAGCGACTCCAGCTTTTCCAGGGAGTCGATGTCGAGCGGACCGTCACCGAGGCGGTCCGATTCGTCGCGGCACCGCTCCTGCCACTCCGGGTGGGCGGCCAGTTGGTAGACCATCGTGGTGGCCGTCGACGTCGACGTGTCATGCGCGGCCATCATCAAAAAGATCATGTGATTGACGATGTCCTCGTCGGAGAACTTGTTGCCGTCCTCGTCCTCGGTTTGGCACAACACCGACAGCAGGTCGTTGCCGTTCTTCCCGCGTTGTTCCCTGACGCGATCGCGGAAGTAGTTCTCCAGCAGTTCGCGCGCCTTCAGGCCGCGCCACCAGGTGAACGGCGGGACGCCGGTGCGAATGATCGCGTTGCCGGCGCGGGTGGTGACGGCGAACGCCTTGTTCACCTTGGTCACCAGCTCGCGGTCGGCGCCCGGCTCGTGCCCCATGAACACCATCGAGGCGATGTCGAGGGTCAACTCCTTCATCGCCGGATAGAGGAGGAAGCGGGCATCGTTGACCACCCAGTCGTTGGCGACCGTCTGAGACACGACCTTGTCCATCTGCTCGACATAGGAAACCAGCCGGGACCGGACGAACGCCTCCTGCATGATCCGCCGGTGAAACATGTGCTCTTCGAAGTCGAGCAGCATCAGCCCGCGGCGGAAGAACGGCCCGATCACCGGCACCCAGCCCTGCTGCGAGTAGTCCTTGTTGCGGTTGGAGTAGATGACCTGCGCCGCGTCGGGGCCCAGCGCCGCGACGCCCGGCAGGACCGGAGAGTCACCGAAGACGACCGGGCCCTTGGTCTGGTAGAGGAACATCAGGTAATCCGGTCCGCCGCGCAGCATCTCGATGATGTGCCCGATGACCGGCAGCCCCGCATCACCGAGCACCGGCTTGAGCCCGCTTCCCGGCGGCGGATCGGCGAGCTTGTGCTCCGGAAACTCGGTGTTCAGCAACCTGCGTTCGACGAGGCCCATGCCGGGGAAGTTGTTGATCGACGGGGTCAATCGGCGCCGCGCCTGATCAAGCAGGTAGTGCGGGGTGCTGATGGTGGCGGGCATTGAGGCTCCTTTGCGCTCCTTTGCGGGCCCGGGGCGGGTGACAGCGGTCACTGATCAACATCCTTCGGGACAAACTTGACGGCTGTCAAGTTTGCTTTTGCGGCGGCGTGGTGCAAGGTCGAGGGCGTGAGCAGCCACCCCGCCAACTCGGAGCCGGGCGAACCGGCCCTTCGCCGGCGGGGCGACAAACACCGGCAGGCGATCATGCAGGCGGTGCGCGATCTGCTCGAGGAAAAGCCGTTCGCGGAGCTGTCGGTGAGCACCATCAGCCTGCGAGCCGGGGTGGCCCGATCCGGCTTCTACTTCTACTTCGACTCCAAATACGCGGTGCTCGCCCAGATCATGGCCGAGGCCGCCGAGGAACTCGAAGAGCTCACGCAGTACTTTGCTCCGCGCCAGCCCGGCGAGTCGCCGGAGCAGTTCGCCAAGCGGATGGTCCGCAGCGCCGCCGCGGTCTACGCGCACAACGACCCGGTGATGGCGGCCTGCAACGTGGCCCGCCACACCGACATGCAGATTCGCGACATCCTGGAGGGGCAGTTCGAGGTGGTGCTGCGCCAGATCACCGCGATCGTCGAGGCGGAGATGACGGCGGGGACCGCGAATCCGATCAGCGACGACGTTCCGACGCTGGTGCGCACCCTGGCGGGCGCCACCGCCCTGACGCTGAGCGGCGACCCGCTCCTCGCCGGGCGCGAAGGTCATCAAGGCGACGTGGAGCGCCGGGTGCGGGTGCTCGAGCAGCTGTGGCTGAATTCGCTCTGGGGTGGCGGCCCGAAGTAACGCGGTATGGTCACGGCCATGGCACCAAGGCTTCCGCGGGCGGCCGGGCGGTATTTCGCGGGAAAGCGGTGTCTTGTCACCGGCGCGGCCAGCGGCATTGGGCGTGCGACCGCCCTGCGGTTGGCCGCGCAGGGCGCCGAACTTTATCTGACCGACCGCAACCCGGAGGGTCTGGAACTGACCGTGGCCGACGCCCGCGCGCTCGGCGCGCGGGTGCCCGCCCACCGCACGCTCGACATCGCCGACTACGACCAGGTGGTGGCGTTCGCCGCCGACATCCACGCCGAGCACTCGAGCATGGACGTCGTGCTGAACATCGCCGGCGTGTCGGCGTGGGGCACCGTCGACCGGCTGACCCACGACCAGTGGCGCAAGATGATCGCGATCAACCTGATGGGTCCGATCCACGTCATCGAGACGTTCGTTCCTGCAATGGTGGCGGCCGGCCGGGGTGGCCATGTGGTCAACGTGTCGTCGGCGGCCGGGCTGGTGGCGCTGCCGTGGCACGCCGCCTACAGCGCGAGCAAGTTCGGGTTGCGCGGCCTTTCCGAGGTGCTGCGCTTCGACCTGGCGCGGCACCGCATCGGGGTGTCGGTGGTGGTGCCGGGCGCGGTGAAGACCCCGTTGGTCGACACGGTCGAGATCGCGGGCGTCGACCGCGAGGACCCCCGGGTCGCCCGCTGGGTGGACCGCTTCAGTGGTCACGCCGTGTCGCCGGAAAGGGCGGCCGAGAAGATCCTGGCCGGCGTCGCAAAGAACCGATACCTGATCTACACGTCGCCGGATATCCGCGCGCTGTATGCGTTCAAGCGGCTGGCGTGGTGGCCCTACAGCCTGGCGATGCGCCAGGTCAACGTGATCTTCACGCGTGCGCTGCGGCCCAGCCCGGCGCCGCTACCGCGGCATGGCCAGCTCGAGTCGCACGCCGAGTAAGCGAACCGGGCGGTCCAGCTCGAAGAGGTCCAGGACGCGCAGGGCCGCGTCGGTGATGGTGTCGGCGTCGGTGGTCGGCTCGGGCAGCTTGCGAATTTTGGTCCGGGTGTAAAACGTCGCGGTCCGCACGGTGACGGCGACGCGGGTGACGATCCGTCCCGCGACCAGCACGTCGTCCAATGCGTGGCGCGCCAATCGCGTTACCGCCGTATCCATTTCGGCCCGATCGGTGAGGTCGCGCGGGAAGGTGACGACGTGGCTGCGGGAGCGCGGTATCCACGGTTCGGCGCTGACGTCGGTGTCGCCGCCCCCCTTGGCCAGCAGCAGCAGCCACAGGCCGGTGCTCGGGCCGAACGTGGAGATCAGCGGCTCCGCGTCGGCGTTCGCAAGCTCCCGCACTGTGGTGATATCAAGGGCCGCAAGCTTTTTCGCCGTCTTGGGACCCACCCCCCACAGCGCATCGACGGCACGGTCCGCCATCACCGTCATCCAGTTCGCGTCGGTGAGCGCAAAGATCCCGGCCGGTTTGGCGAAGCCGGTGGCGACCTTGGCCCGCTGTTTGTTGTCGCTGATGCCGACCGAGCAGGACAGCCCGGTTTCCGACGAGACGACCGTCCGGATCTGTTCCGCCACCTCGGTCGGATCCCCACCCTTGACGCCGACGTAGGCCTCGTCCCAGCCCCACACCTCGACCGGGTGTCCCAGGTCGCGCAGCAAGCCCATCACCTGGTCGGAGGCCGCGTCGTAGGCGGCCGGATCCGACGGCAGGACCGTGGCCCCCGAGTTTGGGGGGCAGCGGCGGGCGGCGGTGCGCAACGGCATGCCGGCGTGCACTCCGAATTCGCGGGCCTCATACGAGGCGCACGTGACGACCTTGCGCGGTTCGGTCGGATCACCGCTGCCGCCGACGATGACCGGCAGCCCGGCCAGTTCGGGGTGGCGGCGCAGCTCGACCGACGCCAGAAATTGGTCGAGGTCCACGTGCAGGACCCAGCTCATGCGGCCCTCACCGCCCACAGAGCTTGCGCGCCAGGCTTTCCCAGGCGTCGCCGAGCGTTTCCAGGGTGTGGCCGCCGTCGCTCAGCCGATGCTGCACGTAATCGGCGTCGAGCAGGGCCAGCAGGGCGTCGGCCTGGGCATCGAGGTCGCCGGTCGTTCGCGCCGACTGCAAGAGCACCCGCACGTGGGTGCGCTGCACCGCGACCGCCGCGGCGTGGCGCAGCTGCGGATCGCGGTTGGTTTCCGACAGCAGCTCGTGGTGGGCGTGGACGAAGCGAATCCGCTCCCGGCCAAAGGCGACCAGCCGATCCAGTGGTGGGGCATCGGGTCCCAGCGGCGGCGGGCCGAACAGAAAAGCCTGCTGGCTGGCCCGCTCGTCCTGGTCGAGCAGCACCATCATCAGGCCGGCGCGGCTGCCGAAGCGGCGGAACAGCGTGCCCTTGCCGACGCCCGCCGCGGCGGCGACGTCGTCCATGGTGACCGCGTCCGCGCCGCGCTCGGCGACCAGGCCGCGGGCGGCCTCCAGCAGGAGCGCGCGATTGCGCGCCGCGTCGCCCCGTTCCTGAGGAATGGATACGGGTAACTCGCGCGACCGCTCGACACTGCTCACACCTGCACTTTAGCGCCGCCGGAATAAACCGGACTATAGTCCGGTTCGTGCGTGGGAGGATGTAGACCAACAACCGAAGGGAACCGTTCAGTGGAAGAGAACTCCGACATCAAGGTCCTGGCGTTAGTGGGCAGTCTGCGCGCGGCGTCGATCAATCGCCAGATCGCCGAGCTGGCGGCGGCGGTCGCTCCAGCGGGTGTCACCGTCACGGTGTTTGAGGGCCTGGGGGAGCTGCCCTTCTACAACGAGGACATCGACGACGCAATGAGCACCGACGCCCCGCCGGTGGCTCCGGTGGCCGCCCTGCGCGCCGCCGCGGCTGGCGCGGACGCCGCCCTGGTGGTGACCCCGGAATACAACGGCAGCTTTCCGGCGGTCGTCAAGAACGCGATCGACTGGCTGTCCCGGCCGTTCGGCGACGGCGCGCTGAAGGGCAAGCCGTTGGCGGTCATCGGGGGCTCCTTCGGTCAGTACGGCGGGGTCTGGGCGCACGACGCGACCCGCAAGTCGTTCGGAATCGCCGGTGCCCGCGTGATCGAGACGATCAAACTGTCCGTGCCCTTCAAAACCCTGGAAGGCAAGGCGCCCGCGCAAGATGCCGAGCTCTCGGCGAATGTGCGTGACGCCGTCGGCAAGCTCGCCGCCGAAGTCAACTGAATACATTTAGGGATAGTCAACAACCCGCTTCGCCGGTGACCAGCATCGTTTCGATAGCCGGATAGACAAAGCCGCCAGCTGAAGCTGGCGGCTTTGCTGGTGCCGTGCTCGGCGGCAATCGCGCCCCGGCGTTGTCGGTAGCCGGTGATATACCAATCCGCATGGACGTCATCGACCCCGTTGTGATTTGCGACACGCCGAGCGCGTGTCGGTCTCAACGCTTACGACCAGGGAATTTCAGAATTGTTATTCAGAACATCTTGTATCTGCAGATCTTGTCAGCCACTAGGTGTAGTGTCTCGAGCACCGGCAGATCCCAGGTTCACCAGGCCGGCCGGGCCTAGTGAACCTCCCAAAATCGGCTCGTCAGGTCCTTCGACCACGACAGCCGCAGGACGGGAATCTGGGAGCCTGACGGGCCGCTGAACACAGCGAAGACCGAGTTTTTGCAGTAACCAAGTAGTTGCCAGTCCGTGACACGTTCCCACCTTCCGCAAAGGAGCGGCATCCATGAGCATCACCGTGTACACCAAGCCGGCGTGCGTGCAGTGCAGCGCGACCTTCAAGGCCTTGGACAAGCAGGGCATTGCTTACCAGAAGGTCGACATCACGCTGGACGCCGAGTCGCGGGACTACGTGATGGCGCTGGGTTATCTGCAGGCTCCCGTGGTGGTGGCGGAAAACGACCACTGGTCGGGTTTCCGGCCCGATCGCATCAAGGCGCTCGCGGGGTCGGCGCTCAGCGCCTGAGCAGTTAGCGGCAGGCATTAGGTCAGGAAGGTTGCGGTGCCATGGACATCCCCGGGCGCAACCTGGTCTATTTCTCTTCGGTGTCGGAGAACACCCATCGCTTCGTGCAGAAGCTGGGTGTTGCCGCCACGCGGATACCGCTGCACGGGCGCATCGAGGTCGACGAGCCGTACGTGTTGGTACTGCCTACCTACGGTGGCGGCCGGGCCACGCCGGACCTCAACGACGGTGGCTACGTCCCTAAACAGGTCATCGCCTTTTTGAACAACGAGCACAACCGGTCGTTGATCCGCGGCGTCATCGCCGCGGGCAACAACAACTTCGGGGCCGAATTCGCCTATGCGGGCAACGTCATCTCCCGCAAGTGCGACGTTCCCTACCTCTACCGCTTCGAACTGATGGGGACCCCGGACGACGTGGATGCCGTCCGCGCCGGTCTCGCCGACTTCTGGAAGGAACAGACGTGCCACCAACCGTCACTGCAGAGCCTGTAGCCGCCGGCACGCATGTGTCGCCCGAAGAGACGGACTACCACGCTCTGAACGCGATGCTGAACCTGTACGACAAGGACGGCAGGATTCAGTTCGACAAGGACGTGCTCGCGGCGCGCCAGTACTTCCTGGAGCACGTCAACCAGAACACGGTCTTCTTCCACAATCAGGACGAGAAGCTGGACTACCTGATTCGCGAGAACTACTACGAGCGTGAGGTTCTCGACCGGTACTCGCGCAACTTCGTCAAGGAGTTGCTGGACCGTGCCTACGCCAAGAAGTTCCGCTTCCCAACGTTTCTGGGCGCGTTCAAGTACTACACCTCGTACACACTGAAGACGTTCGACGGCAAGCGGTACCTCGAGCGCTTCGAGGACCGGGTCGTCATGGTCGCGCTGACGTTGGCGTCCGGTGACACCGGGCTGGCCGAGAAGCTGGTCGACGAGATCATCGACGGGCGTTTCCAGCCGGCCACCCCGACGTTCTTGAACTCCGGCAAGGCGCAGCGCGGCGAGCCAGTGAGTTGCTTCCTCTTGCGCATCGAGGACAACATGGAGTCGATCGGGCGATCCATCAACTCCGCCCTGCAGCTGTCCAAGCGCGGCGGGGGAGTTGCGTTGCTGCTGAGTAACATTCGCGAGCACGGCGCACCGATCAAGAACATCGAGAACCAGAGCTCGGGTGTCATCCCGATCATGAAGCTGCTGGAGGACTCGTTCTCCTACGCCAATCAGCTGGGGGCGCGCCAGGGCGCCGGCGCGGTGTATCTGAACGCTCACCACCCCGACATCTACCGCTTCCTGGACACCAAGCGGGAGAACGCCGACGAGAAGATCCGGATCAAGACGCTGAGCCTGGGGGTGGTGATCCCCGACATCACCTTCGAGCTGGCCAAGAAGAACGAGGACATGTACCTGTTCTCGCCGTACGACGTCGAACGCGTCTACGGCGTGCCGTTCGCCGACATCTCGGTGACCGAGAAGTACTACGAGATGGTCGACGACGCGCGCATCCGCAAGACCAAGATCAAGGCGCGGGAGTTCTTCCAGACGCTGGCCGAGCTGCAGTTCGAGTCCGGCTATCCGTACATCATGTACGAGGACACCGTGAACCGGGCCAACCCCATCGAGGGCAAGATCACGCACTCGAACCTGTGCTCGGAGATCCTGCAGGTGTCCACGCCGTCGTTGTTCAACGATGACTTGTCGTATGCCAAGGTGGGCAAGGACATTTCGTGCAACCTGGGGTCACTGAACATCGCCAAGGCGATGGACTCACCGGACTTCGCCCAGACGATCGAGGTGGCCATCCGCGCGCTCACCGCGGTCAGCGACCAGACGCACATCACGTCGGTGCCCTCAATCGAGCAGGGCAACAACGATTCTCACGCGATCGGGCTCGGGCAGATGAACCTGCACGGTTACCTGGCGCGTGAGGGCATCTTCTACGGCTCCGAGGAAGGCATCGACTTCACCAACATCTACTTCTACACGGTGCTGTATCACGCTTTGCGGGCCTCGAACCGCATCGCGATCGAACGAGGCACGCACTTCAAGGGTTTCGAGCGGTCCAAGTACGCGTCGGGGGAGTTCTTCGACAAGTACACCGAGCAGGTGTGGGAGCCGGCGACCGACAAGGTGCGCCAGCTCTTTGCCGATGCGGACATTCGCATCCCCACTCAGGACGACTGGAAGCGGCTGAAGGAGTCGGTGGCCGCACACGGCATCTACAACCAGAACCTGCAGGCGGTGCCGCCGACCGGGTCGATCTCCTACATCAACCACTCCACATCGTCGATCCACCCCATCGTGTCGAAGGTCGAGATCCGCAAGGAGGGCAAGATCGGGCGGGTCTACTACCCGGCGCCCTACATGACCAACGAGAACCTGGAGTACTACCAGGACGCCTACGAGATCGGTTACGAGAAGATCATCGACACCTACGCCGCGGCCACCCAGCACGTGGACCAGGGGCTCTCGCTGACGCTGTTCTTCAAGGACACCGCCACCACCCGCGACGTGAACAAGGCGCAGATCTACGCCTGGCGCAAGGGGATCAAGACGCTGTACTACATCCGGCTGCGGCAGATGGCGCTGGAGGGCACCGAGGTCGAGGGCTGCGTCTCCTGCATGCTGTGACGCCGCGCCGGCACGGCGGTGCCCACAAGCCAATTAGTCGTCGGCAAGCGCCGCGTTATCGCGGGCTGACGCGACCGCCCCGTGCCGAGTGTGAATCTGGCGACGGCTCGGCGTGTCGCGTCGTGAGATTCACAATCGCGAGCCGCGGAACGCCCGGTCTGCCCAGGTCAGCGACTCCTGCGCGGTATGGTGCTTGATGTGGTGAGAATTCCCCGACCCTCTCGACCCCATCCGAGCGTGAAGCCCGGGGTGAAGGTCGACGCGCGCAGCGAACGCTGGCGCGAGCACCGCAAGAAGGTGCGCGGCGAAATAGTCGACGCGGCGTTCCGGGCCATCGACCGGCTGGGTCCTGAGCTGAGCGTGCGGGAGATCGCCGAAGAGGCCGGCACCGCCAAACCGAAGATCTACCGGCATTTCCACGACAAGTCCGACCTGTTTCAGGCCATCGGCGAACGTCTGCGCGACATGTTGTGGGCGGCGATCTTCCCGTCGATCGACCTGAGGACGGATTCGGCCCGCGAGGTGACCCGGCGCAGCGTCGAGGAGTACGTCAACCTCGTCGACCAGCACCCCAACGTGCTGCGTGTCTTCATCCAGGGCCGCTCCGCAGCGAGCCCCCAGATCCTCGACGAGGGCCGCGGGATCACCCTGGCCATAGCCGACATGTTCGACAACGAGCTGCGGGAGATGGAGCTGGACCACGCGGCGATCGAACTGGCCGGCCACGCGGCCTTCGGATCGGCCGCGTCGGCCACCGAATGGTGGTTAGGCCCCGACGCCAACAGCCCGCGACGCATGCCGCGCGAGCAATTCGTCGCGCACCTGACGACCATCATGATGGGGGTCATCGTCGGCACCGCCGAGGCGCTGGGCATCTCCTTGGATCCCGACCGGCCGATTCACAGCGTGGTGCCCAGCAACCCCGCCGCCAGCTGACACCCGCGGCGTTGACATCGCCGCGGCCGTCGATAACACTCGCCTTATCCGATACCCTGGGTACTGGGTATTTGCGTGAGCCAACAGGAAGACCGATCCACCGTGACCGATGCCATCACACAAGCCGAGGCCTATCCTCTGTCGGGGCATGAGGCCCCGACGCCGGTTCATACCCGCGCCCTCATCATCGGGACCGGGTTCTCCGGTCTGGGCATGGGGATCAGGCTGCAACAACAGGGCGTGGACTTCGTCATCCTGGAGAAGGCCGACGACGTCGGCGGCACGTGGCGCGACAACAGCTATCCCGGCTGCGCCTGCGACATCCCCTCGCACCTGTACTCCTTCTCGTTCGAGCCCAAGCCCGACTGGAAGAACCCGTTCTCGTATCAGCCCGAGATCTGGGACTACCTCAAGGGGGTCACCGAGAAATACGGGCTGCGCCGCTACATCGTGTTCAACTCGCTGGTCGACCGGGGCCACTGGGACGACGACGAGAACCGCTGGCACGTGTTCACCACCGACGGACGGGAGTACGTCGCGCAGTTCCTGATCTCCGGGGCCGGCGCGTTGCACGTTCCGTCGTTCCCCGACATCGAGGGCCGCGACGAATTTGCCGGTCCCGCTTTCCATTCCGCGGAATGGGACAACAGCGTCGACCTGACCGGCAAGCGGGTGGCCGTGATCGGCACGGGCGCCAGCGCGATCCAGATCGTGCCCGAGATCGTCGGGCAGGTCGCCGAACTTCAGCTCTACCAACGCACCCCGCCGTGGGTGGTGCCGCGGTCCAATCCCGAGCTCCCCGCGGCGCTGCGCCGGGCCATGGCGAACGTTCCCGGGCTGCGTGCAGCGGTGCGTCTCGCGCTCTACTGGGCGCAGGAGGCGCTGGCCTTCGGCATGACGAAGCGACCGAACACGCTGAAGTTCATCGAGGCCTACGCGAAATACAACATCCGGCGCTCGGTGAAGGATCGCGAGCTGCGCCGCAAGCTGACCCCGCTCTACCGCATCGGTTGCAAGCGAATCCTGAACTCCTCCACGTATTACGGTGCGGTGGCCGACCCGAAGACCGAACTTGTCACCGACGGCATCAGCCGGATCACGCCCGACGGGATCGTCACGGCGGACGGCAGGGAGCGCAAGGCGGACGTGATCGTCTACGGCACCGGCTTTCACGTCACCGACTCCTATACCTACGTCCAGATCAAGGGGCGCAACGGCGAGGACCTGGTCGACCGCTGGAACCGCGAGGGCATCGGCGCGCATCGGGGTATCACCGTCGCCGACGTGCCGAACCTGTTCTTCCTGCTGGGCCCCAACACCGGGCTCGGCCACAACTCCGTGGTGTTCATGATCGAATCCCAGATCCACTACGTGGCCGATGCGATCAAGACCTGCGACAAACTCGGCGCCCAGGCGCTGGCCCCGACGCGCGCCGCGCAGGACAAGTTCAACGACGAGTTGCAGCAACAGCTGAAGGGCTCGGTGTGGAACAGCGGCGGCTGCAGCAGCTGGTACCTCGACGAGCACGGCAAGAACACCGTCCTGTGGGGCGGCTACACCTGGCAGTACTGGCGGGCGACCCGATCGGTCAAACGCAGCGAGTACCGGTTCTTCGGCGTGCGGACAGGATCCCGCGCCAAGCACTCAGCGGTGGCCGCTCAAGGCTGAGGCCCCGCCGGTTAGGCATAACCCCAGTTCAGGACTGTTAAAGGGAAACCACTCAGTAATGGGGGACTGAAGGCCGCGGCGGCTCGGGGCTATTCACCGATTCGTTCTTCTTCGTCTGGCGGTTGAACCGTTGTCGGGCTTTACACTGGGAGGGAAATGAGCGCCTATCAGACCGTCGTGGTCGGCACCGATGGCTCGGATTCGTCGCTGCGTGCGGTCGACCGCGCAGCCGCGATCGCTGCGGACCACGGCGCGAAATTGATCGTTGCGACGGCGCATCCCCCCGTCCCCGAGGAACGCGGTCGCTACGCCATCCCGCCGGGGAGCGACCACGGTCAGGACTACCGGACGGTGGGCGAGGCCCCCTTCTACGCGATCCTGCAGAACGCCAGGGAGCGCGCGCACCGAGTCGGGGCCAAGAACGTGCAGGAGAGGCCGATCGTCGGTGCCCCCATCAATGCGCTGGTGCAGCTCGCCGAGGAGGTCCATGCCGACCTGCTGGTCGTCGGCAACGTTGGGCTCAGCAGCGTCGCCGGCCGGCTGCTGGGGTCAGTCCCGTCCGAAGTCTCCCGCAGGGCCAAGACCGACGTCCTGATCGTCCACACCGCCGACTGAAGCATGTTCGGCCTCATTGAGGTCGATAAGCGTCACCGCCTCATGATCAGCGAACCCGAACGTCTAGCAGGTCCTCGTTTAAAGTTGTCAGTTGTACCCGGGCTAATCGCCTAGACGTCGGCTGAAGTTACCTGCGCGCCGTGCCGTTCCGTTGACTCCGAGCCTTTTGCAAAGGACCGAAGGTTCAGGCGCACGATGCGGTCCAGGACCCGGTCGGACACCACGCGGGCGATCCGCACGAGGATCGCGGCGTCGCGTCCGACGGTGTAGCGAGTCCGGGGACGAGATGCGGTCGCGGCCTTGGCGATCACCATTGCGGCGTGTTCGGCCGAAACGCCGATGTCGTTGAACGACCGGGCTTGTGCGGTGACGGCTGCGATGAGATCGCCGTAGCGTGCGAGTTGCGTCGCGGTCATGTTTGCCTTCAGTCCCTCCGCGGCGGCGATGCCGCGCTCGGCCATCTCGGTCTTGACTGCGCCCGGTTCGACGACGACGACCTTGATCCCGGCATGGCCGAGCTCGCGGCGCAGCGCGTCACTGACCGCCTCGAGCGCGAACTTCGAACCGGCGTATGCGCCATAAGTCGGCAAGACCACCTTCCCGCCAACGGAACTGATGTTCACGACGGTGCCCGAGCTACTGAGTAGGGCCGGCAACAATGCCTGGGTCATCGCGATGTGACCGAACAGATTGACCTCGAACTGGCGGCGCCACTCGGCCGGCTGCAGCGTTTCGACTGGCGCATTGATCGCGATCCCGGCGTTGTTGATCAGCGCGCGAAGGGGACGATGGAGCGGATCTCGCGCGACGCGGTCTGCGATCGCGGCCACGTCCGATTCAACGGTGATGTCGAGGATTTGCGGCTCGATGCCTCCGATGCCCTCAATGCTCAAGCCGCGCAGCGCGTCGGCGTCGGCCTCGCGGCGTACACCGGCGAGCACGTGAAAACCCTTGCGGGCCAATTCTTTAGCTGTGGCTGCGCCTATACCGGTCGAGGCGCCGGTGACGACGACCAGCTCACGACGGCCGGCGCGATTCGAGGCATTCATGGCGGTCTCCATCCGATGGTGGGCGTTTGAGTTGACGCTGTCATCTCAAACTAGCAGTTGAGTTGACGTTGTCAACTCAAGCGGCGGCTTATGCTCGGCGAGTGACGACACGATCGGAGAGTGCTGCGGCCACACGCCGTTCGTTGCTCGAGGCGGCGGGGGTCCTCCTCGACCTCGGCGGGGTCGAGGCTGTGACGCTGCGCGAGGTGGGTGCTCGCAGTGGCGTGTCACGCTCGGCGGCATATCGCCACTTCGCGGACAAGGAATCGCTGCTCACAGTTCTGGCCACCAATGCCTTGAGCGAACTGGGCGATGCGCTCGAGGTGTTGGTCAGCAGCGGCGACTCCCCCGAGGAATCCTTGCGATCCGCTCTGCTTTCGCTGGTCACCCTCGGCCGCACCCGGCCCCACCTGTACCGCCTGATGTTCACCACGCCGGCGGGTGATCCGGCCGCAGCGGTCCAGGCAGCCGAACGCGCTCAGGACCTGTTTCTCGACATCGTGGGTCGCATCACCGGTCCCCGGCGGGCGAGACGCTATGGAGCGCTGGTTTTGACCAGCGCCCACGGCATCACGGGTTTGGACTTGAGCGGCCACATGGATTTGGATAAGTGGCACACCAGCGCCGAGGAACTCATCGACACTCTGATCTCGGTGTTGCCAAAAGCTCGATGAACGCCCGCGCGGCAGCGTCCACGCCGGCATCGTCATCGGTGGCCACCAGATCCAGCAGCAGGCCACGAGTGACGGCCAGCCCGAGCCTTGCCATCGCGCCGTCGTAGGGAACGTCGGCGGTGGCCTCGACCTCGCGCAGCCAGCCGTCGACGGCGCCGGGAATCATTCGCGTGAACGGCTTTTCGCCCTGGGCGGCGCGCGAATAGCACTCGAAGAAGAGGCGTTCCAATTGGCGCAATTCGGGGCGACGGAGGTCGGCCCACATCACGGCGAAGCCGTCGGCCGGATTCACCGGCAAATCGGGGACGAGGGCCATCTGGCGGCGCTCGGCCTCCTCGACGATCGCAATCAACAGGCCTTCTCGAGAACCGAAGTGGTGCAAGAGCATCCGGTGACTGGTACCGACCTTGGCGGCGACATCGCGCAGAGAGCGGTCGCCGATGCCGTTCGCGGCGAACTCGTCGAATAGCGCATGCAGTAGTTCCCGGCGCCGTTCCAGGTCAGGCGTGCGGGCCATTGGCGCGGCTGGCCTGCTCGGACCGGGCCTTGAGGCCCCTGGCCTCCATGGCGAGGAAGCGCTTGGTGCGCTTGACCGTCAACTGCCCGACCAGCGCGCCGAGGACACCCCGCTGATCGAGCTCTTGGCGCACGAGGGTGCGGCCGCCAGGTAGGGCGGTGACGTAGTGGCGGGCGGTCACCAGCACGCCGGGGGAGCGGTGCACCCACGTCCAGGATGTGCCGGGTTCGATCTCGGCGACCTTCCAGACCAGCTTCTGCAGGCCGGGTTGCTTGATCGCGAACCGTTTGCCGACGGCGAGGGCGGATCCGTCCTGTCCGGTCAGGGAAGTCACCGACGCGGTCCACTCGGGCCAGCGCTCGACGTCGCTGAAGACATCCCATACGACCTGCGGCCGTGCATCTATCTCGATGCTGCCTTGGGTAAACATGTACCAAATGGTACATCCACATTGGGGTCTTGCATATGCCCTTACGCGACGCGTGCGTTGAGGTGCTTGAGGGCCGCCTCGGCACCGTTCCATCCGGGGATGCCGGTCACCCCGGGACCCGGGTGGGTGCACTGGCCGCACAGGAAGAGCCCTTCGACCGGAGTGGCGAACTTGTCGGCGCCCTCGACGACGCGGCCGGTCCACAGCTGGTTGGGCTGCAGCAGGCCATGCGAGTAGTCGCCGGCGTGTGCGCTGAAGGTACTGCCGAAGTAGCGGTTGGAGAACACGACGCGGTTGGTGACGGAGTCGGCGAACCCGGGCGCGAAGTTGTCGAAGATGCGCACGCAGGTGTCGGCGTATTGCTCCTTCCAGCTACGGTTTTCGTCGGCGTCCAGCCCCGTCGGGAAGTACGGGGTGAAGATGGTCGCGCTGTGCCTGCCTTCCGGCGCCAACGACGAGTCGACCATGCTGGGGATGTACAGGTAGGTAGGCGGCGCGTCGGGAAGCTGCCCCTTGCGGTATTGCTCCCATGCGTCGCTGATGTACTCCGGCGACGGGGCGTAGGCGACGGTGGGGCACCATTGGCCGTTGTCGTGCATGTAGGGCTGCAACCGCTCGATCCATTGGGGGGCTTGGTCGATGGTCAGGTGGGCCTGTATGTATCCCAGGTTGAAGTTGATCTCCTTGATCTTCCGGATGTAGTCGGGCGGAAAGTTCTGCGCGCCAGCCAGATTCACAAAGGTCGTGTACGGGTCGAGCGAGGAGAGCACGGCGTCGGCCGAAATCGTTGTGCCGTCGCGCAATTCGACCCCGGTGGCGCGTCCGTCGGTGACCAGGACCTGCTTGACGTGCTGTTTCATCTGCACCTCGGCGCCCAGCGATTCGGCGCGGCGGCACAGCGCCGTGCTCAGCGAGCCGATGCCCCCGCGCGGCATGATGTATTCGACGTTGCCGCCGCCAATCAGGTAGTGGTACAGCGTCGACGCGTTCGAACCGGGGGTCCAGGGGCCGCCGTCGAACGCGTCGATGGACATCGCCGCCAGCGAGCCCTGGATGCAGCGGGCCTGGTCGGGCGCCAGGAAGCGCCGGACGGTGTCCATCGTGCTGCCGTACCACATCTGGGCGAAATCGTGGCGGTCTGCGGGCGTGGGCTGGGAGGCGATCACCTCGATGATGTCGGGCGGGGGACCGAACGCCGAGTCGACGAAATACGGTGCGAACCGCCCGATGTGGGCAAACAGAGAGCCCAGGGCCGCCGCGGTGTCGGCTCCGTGATCGTCGAGCAGGTGGCGCGCCATGCGCTCGAGGTCGTTGTACATCACGAAGGGGGCGTCCTGCGCATCGCCGAACGTGCACGTCGACGTCCACTGATCCATCAGCTCGAAGCCCCACTTGGTGAGCTCGAGCCGTTCGGTCATCTCCTGCCGCCAGATCAGCACGGCCCAGGCGCCCACGCTGTGCTTGTATCCATCGAAGAGTTCGCGGGTCGCGGCCATCCCGCCGAGGAAGTGCGCCCGTTCGGCGACAAGCACTTTCGCGCCGCCCTTCGCCAGCACGTTCGCGGCGACCAGACCGTTGTGACCGGCCCCGATGATGATCGCGTCATAGTCCGCCATGCTGACTCCTCCGGTGATGATCCCTCGACAGAAGGCACAATGTCACATCTGACATATTTGCGTCAATGGTGACATTTGGTGTCTGCTTACACCGTGGAATCTCGTAGCCGGCGCACGCATCAGGCGCTGCAACAGGCGGCAATGAAGCGCTTCGTCGCCGACGGCGTGCACCAAACCAGCGTTTCCGATATCGCCGCCGATGTCGGGGTCACAGAGCGAACCTTCTATCGGCACTTCCCGTCTAAGCACGCGGTGATCTTTGCCGACTACGACATTGGCTTCGAGTGGTTCGCCCGCGCGCTGGCGTTGCGCCCGCACGGGGAGCCCATCACCGCGTCGGTGCGAAAAGCCGTGGACGCCTTCCCCTTTGATTTCGCGATGGTCCGCGAAGCGGCCACCATCCGGTCGCGCGACCTCGACCAGGACATCATCACCAGCCACATTCGACGGATGCGCGATCAGGTCGCCGACGAGATCGGCCGCTTCATCCATGAGCGTTCCAGACCCACCGCCGACGGAGCGATGATCGCCGACATCGCGGCGCACAGCCTGGCGACCGCGGTGTTCGTCTCGCTGGAAGCGTGGATGAGCAAAGGCGGGGACGACATCGACGAACTGAGCCGCCTCACCGATATTGCGTTGAGCGCACTGGAAGACGGCCTGACGCATACCTTGCGGGACGTGGGACTGGACTAGTAACGCCAAGCGCCGAGCGTGCACTCGCTGCGAAATTCCGCCCGGTTTTTCGCACTGAGTGCACGATCGGCGAAACGGAAAACCGCGACACGCAAACACAACTGCTTGTGCTGCGCCGCCTTGTCGGACCCCAGGGGTAGTGTTTGTGGCCTAGATAACTGCAAGCAAACCAGCAGGTGAAGTGGGGTTCTGGTGACCGGAAAGATGAAGCTGATCGACCGCGTTTCGGCGATCAACTGGAACCGTCTGCAAGACGACAAGGACGCCGAGGTCTGGGACCGGCTGACGGGCAATTTCTGGTTGCCCGAGAAGGTGCCGGTGTCCAACGACCTCCCGTCGTGGGGAACGCTGACCGCCAACGAGAAGCAGCTGACGATGCGGGTGTTCACCGGGCTGACGCTGCTGGACACCATCCAGGGCACCGTGGGCGCGGTCAGCCTCATCCCCGACGCGCTGACCCCGCACGAAGAGGCCGTCTACACCAACATCGCGTTCATGGAGTCGGTGCACGCCAAGAGCTACAGCTCGATCTTCTCCACGCTGTGCTCGACGGCCGAGATCGACGACGCGTTCCGCTGGTCGGAGGAGAACCCCAACCTGCAGCGCAAGGCCGAGATCGTCATGCAGTACTACAAGGGCGACGAACCGCTGAAGCGCAAGGTGGCCTCCACGCTGCTGGAGAGCTTCCTCTTCTACTCCGGGTTCTACCTGCCGATGTACTGGTCGAGCCGGGCCAAGCTGACCAACACCGCCGACATGATCCGGCTCATCATCCGCGACGAGGCCGTGCACGGTTACTACATCGGCTACAAGTTCCAGCGCGGCCTGGCGCTGGAAGATGACGCCAAGCGCGCCGAGCTGAAGGACTACACCTACGAGCTGCTCTTCGAGCTCTACGACAACGAGGTGGAATACACGCAGGACCTCTACGACGAGGTCGGGCTGACCGAGGACGTCAAGAAGTTCCTGCGCTACAACGCCAACAAGGCGCTGATGAACCTCGGCTACGAGGCGCTGTTCCCGCGCGACGAGACCGACGTGAACCCGGCGATCCTCTCGGCGTTGTCGCCCAACGCCGACGAGAACCACGACTTCTTCTCCGGGTCGGGTTCGTCGTATGTGATCGGCAAGGCCGTCAACACCGAGGACGAGGACTGGGACTTCTAATCGGATCGTGAACGCCGCATGAATTGTCGGGGCGCTGCAACCCCGCGCAAGCGCCGCGCCGTGAGACTTATGACGTGACTTCAACCCACGCTAACCACAAGCACGCCAAGTTTCTCCGGTCAGTGATCCGTTGGCTGGACGTCGGGTACCCCCAGGGCGTCCCGGGGCCGGACCAGGTGGCGTTGTTCGCCCTGCTCAAGAGCACGCCGCTGACCCAGGATCAGCTTGAAGAGGTGGTGCACAAGATCACCAAGGGGTCTGACGGCGAAAACCCGATCAACCGCGAAGAGATCGCCGAGTTCATCTCCGAGACGACCCACAAGGACCCCGGGCGCGAGGACATCATTCGGGTGGCCGCGAGGCTGGCCGCCGCTGGTTGGCCGTTGGCCGGCATCGATGTCAGCGAGGTTATTCCCGGTGATGAGGACGGGGAAGCAGCCGAAGAGATTGCGGCACGCGATTCGTCACAAGCTTGAGATATCAATCACGAAGCGGTAGCGCACGTCGCTGGCGAGCACGCGCTCGTAGGCCTCATTGATGTAGTCGGGCTCGATGAGCTCGATCTCGGGCGTGACATCGTGCTCGGCGCAGAAGGCCAGCATCTCCTGCGTCTCGGCGATCCCGCCTATATTCGACCCGGACAGGCTGCGCCGCGCCAGGGCCAGCGGGAACGCCGGCACCTCCATGGGGTGCTCCGGGATGCCCAGCTCGACCAGCGTCCCGTCGACGTCCAGCAGGTTGAGGTAGTCGCCGAGGTTCAGGTTGGCCGACACGGTGTTGAGGATCAGGTCGAAGCTGCCGCGCAACTTGACGAAGGTGTCGGGATCGGCCGTCGCGTAATAGTGGCTCGCGCCCAGGCGCAGTCCGTCTTCCATCTTCTTCAGCGACTGCGACAGCACCGTCACCTCGGCGCCCATCGCCGCGCCCAGCTTGACGCCCATGTGGCCCAGCCCGCCCAGGCCTATGATCGCCAGGCGGATGTTCTCGCCGGCTTTCCAGTGCCGCAGCGGCGAGAACAGCGTGATGCCGGCGCACAGCAACGGCGCCGCCTTGTCCAGCGGCAACGAGTCGGGGATGCGCACGGCGAAGTTCTCGTCGACGACGACCGCCTGGCTGTAGCCGCCCTGTGTCGGCGTGCCGTCTTTGTCGATGGAGTTGTAGGTGAAGGTCGCGCCCGGCTTGCAGTACTGCTCGAGCCCGGCCTTACAGCTGCTGCACTGGCCGCAGGAGTTCACCATGCAGCCCACGCCGACGTGGTCGCCCACCTTGTGCTTGGTGACGTCGGAGCCGACCGCGGTGACCACACCGGCGATCTCGTGGCCCGGGACCACGGGGTAATTCGGTTGACCCCATTCGCCTTTGACGGTGTGGATGTCCGAGTGGCAGATCCCGGCGTACTTGATGTCGATGGCGACGTCGTGCGGGCCGGGGTCGCGACGGTCGATGGTGGTCTTGGTCAGCGGTTCAGTCGCCGAGGTGGCGGCGTACGCCGAAACTGTGCTCATGAATATCCCTCTTTGATTTCGATGCGTCATCAAGAAGTTTAGCTAAGGTAATGTTCTCGGGCCACTGGGCCGGGTGGCACACCCGAATGCCAGCTTATGACGATGCGTGCCCGGCGGCCGCGCGGGCGGCTAGTTGATCGCGGCGTTGACCAGGCGCAGGTCGTCGACGATGCCACGGGCGGCGATCAGGCCCTCGCCGGTTTGCCACACCTCGTCGTTGACGACGTAGACCCGGTTGTCGTGATTGGCGGACAGCTTGCGCCACGGGTCGCTGTCCAGGACGGCGGCGGCCCGATCCGCGGCGGCCGGCGTGGCGCACGACACGTAGACGACGTCGGCGTCGGCGGCTGAAAGATCCGGATTCTTCGCGAGGTCGGCGTCGGTGGCGCCGATCTCGATGTAGGCCTTGTCGGTGAACCGCTGGGCGGCCGGCCGGTCCACCCCGACCGCGCCGAGCACACTGGCGGGGAAGTTGTTGGCCCCGTACACCCGGATCGTGGTGGTGGTCAGCTGCACGATCGACGCCTGGAAGTGGGACGCGTCATGCGTCGCCCCGATCTGGGTGGCCCGCTGCGTGAAGCCGTTGATCAGCGCGTCGACGGCGGCGGCGCGCGCCGTGGCGGCGCCGACACCACGCAGGTTGTCCTGCCAGGCCGCGCCGGGCGCGGCCGTGAACACGGTCGGGGCGATCGCGGCGAGGCGCGGGTACAGCCTGGGGGTCAGGCCTTGCGACCCCAGGATCAGGTCGGGGTGGGCCGCGGCGATGCCGGCCAGGTCGGGGTTAGTGCGGGTGCCGACGCCGGGCAGGCCGTGCACCGCGTTGCCCAGATACGAGGGCTGGCTCGACGAGCCGTCCGGCAGCGCGGCGGCGACCACCCGCGATTGCAGGCCAAGCGCGCACAGGGCGTCGAGCTGGTCACCGGAGAGCACCACGATGCGCCGTGCGTCGGCAGGGACCGCGACCGTGTCGGGGGTGACGCCCGCGGCGTTGCGGGCCTGTCGTGTCGGCGACCCCGGATCGGCCGCCGCGGCATCACGCGCGCACGACTCGTCGGGCTTGCGATCGTTGCCCAGCACCCCGGCCCCCGCGATCTGGGTGGTGGGCGTGACCAGCGACCGGGTCGACGCGTTGGGCGCGGATCCCGATCCGCAACCGCCGCATGTCACGACCAACGCCGCTGCTATCGAGACGGCGACGGCCGCGATCGATTGCCTCCCGAGCACGCGTCCGACGCTAACATCCGGCGACTTCGGAGCCGATTACGACAGTTTGTAGGACCAACCCTGACGGCGAGTTCTTCGGGGGCTAAGATTCGGAGTCAATACTGGGTTCGGGCCCTGTCCGATACGGATGTTTGGAGGAGCTGTTGACAGCCGAAGCCCCCCCGTTGGGAGAACTCGAGGCCGTCCGTCCGTACCCGGCCCGGACCGGTCCCAAAGGGACCCTCGTCTACAAGCTGATCACCACCACCGATCACAAGATGATCGGCATCATGTACTGCGTCGCCTGCTTCATTTTCTTCTTCCTGGGCGGCCTGCTGGCCCTGCTCATGCGCACCGAGTTGGCGGCGCCGGGCCTGCAGTTCCTGTCGAACGAACAGTTCAACCAGCTGTTCACCATGCACGGCACGATCATGCTGCTGTTCTACGCGACCCCGATCGTGTTCGGGTTCGCCAACCTGGTGCTGCCGCTGCAGATCGGCGCGCCCGACGTCGCCTTCCCGCGGCTGAACGCGCTTTCGTTCTGGTTGTTCTTATTTGGCGCCACCATGGGGGCGGCCGGCTTCATCACCCCGGGCGGGGCCGCCGACTTCGGCTGGACCGCCTACACCCCGCTGACCGACGCCATCCACTCGCCCGGCCCCGGCGGCGACCTGTGGATCATGGGTCTGATCGTCGCCGGTCTGGGGACCATCCTCGGCGGGGTCAACATGATCACCACGGTGGTCTGCATGCGCGCGCCCGGCATGACGATGTTCCGGATGCCGATCTTCACCTGGAACATCCTGGTGACGTCGATCCTGGTGCTGATCGCGTTCCCGTTGCTCACCGCGGCGCTGTTCGGCCTGGCCGCCGACCGCCACCTGGGGGCGCACGTCTACGACGCGGCCAACGGCGGAGTCCTGTTGTGGCAGCACCTGTTCTGGTTCTTCGGCCATCCCGAGGTGTACATCATCGCGCTGCCGTTCTTCGGGATCGTCAGCGAGGTGATCCCGGTGTTCTCGCGCAAGCCGATCTTCGGTTACACCACGCTGGTGTACGCGACGCTGTCGATCGCCGCGCTGTCGGTCGCGGTGTGGGCGCACCACATGTTCGCCACCGGAGCCGTTCTGCTGCCGTTCTTTTCGTTCATGACGTATCTGATCGCGGTGCCGACCGGGATCAAGTTCTTCAACTGGATCGGCACAATGTGGAAAGGCCAGTTGACCTTTGAGACGCCGATGCTGTTCTCGGTGGGCTTCATGGTGACCTTCCTGCTGGGTGGTCTGACCGGCGTGCTGCTGGCCAGCCCGCCGCTGGACTTCCATGTGACCGACACCTATTTCGTGGTCGCGCACTTCCACTACGTGCTGTTCGGCACCATCGTGTTCTCCACCTTCGCCGGCATCTACTTCTGGTTCCCGAAGATGACCGGCCGGCTGCTCGACGAGCGGCTGGGCAAGCTGCACTTCTGGTTGACGTTCATCGGTTTTCACGTGACGTTCCTCGTGCAGCACTGGTTGGGCGACATGGGCATGCCGCGCCGTTACGCCGATTACCTGCCCACCGACGGCTTCCAGCCGTACAACGTCGTCTCGACGATCGGCGCCTTCATCCTGGGCGCGTCGATGTTCCCGTTCGTGTGGAACGTGTTCAAGAGCTGGCGCTACGGCGAAGTCGTGACCGTGGACGACCCGTGGGGCTACGGCAACTCGCTGGAGTGGGCGACCAGCTGCCCGCCGCCGCGGCACAACTTCACCGAGCTGCCCCGGATCCGTTCGGAGCGCCCGGCATTCGAGCTGCACTACCCGCACATGGTGGAGCGGCTGCGCGCCGAGGCGCACGTGGGCAGGGCGCACGGGCCGTCGGACAAGGACGTCACCAGGCTGGACGACGTCCAGGTTCGCAGCTGATGACCTGATAGGCGGCTATCGCGAGTGAGCACACCGAAGGTGTCGGTGCTGATCACCGTCACCGGAGTGGACCAGCCGGGCGTCACGTCGGCCCTCTTCGAGGTGCTGTCACGGCACGGAGTCGATCTGCTCAACGTCGAACAGGTGGTGATACGGCGCCGCCTGACGTTGGGGGTGCTGATGTCTTGCCCGCCCGAAGTCGCCGACGGCGGCGTGCTGCGGCATGACGTTGAATCCGCCATCCGCGCAATGGGTCTGGACGTCAGCATCGAACCCAGCGACGACGTGCCCATCATCCGGGAACCGTCGACCCACACCATCTTCGTGCTCGGCCGGCCGATCACGGCTCGCGCGTTCGGGGCGGTGGCCCGGGAGGTGGCGGCGCTGGGCGTCAACATCGACCTGATCCGCGGCGTCTCGGACTACCCGGTGACCGGCCTGGAGCTGCGGGTCTCCGTGCCGCCGGGGGCCGATGGTTCGCTGCGCAACGCGCTGACGCGGGTGGCCGGCGACGAGGGCGTCGACGTCGCGGTCGAGGACTTCAGCCTGGAACGGCGCGCCAAACGGCTCGTCGTCTTCGACGTCGATTCGACGCTGGTGCAGGGCGAGGTCATCGAGATGCTGGCGGCCCGGGCGGGCGCGCAGGGCGCCGTCGCCGCCATCACCGAGGCGGCGATGCGCGGCGAGCTGGATTTCGCGCAGTCGCTCGAGCAGCGGGTGGCGACACTGGCCGGCCTGCCGGCCACCGTGATCGACGAGGTGGCCGATCAGCTGGAACTGATGCCCGGCGCCCGGACCACGCTGCGAACGTTGCGGCGCTTGGGTTTTCACTGCGGCGTGGTCTCCGGAGGGTTCCGGCGAATCATCGAACCGCTGGCGAAAGAGCTGATGCTGGACTACGTCGCCGCCAACGAGCTGGAGATCGTCGACGGGACGCTCACCGGCCGGGTCGTCGGGCCGATCATCGATCGGGCCGGCAAGGCCCAGGCCCTTCGGGAATTCGCCGCGCAGGCCGGGGTGACGATGGCCCAGACCGTCGCCGTCGGCGACGGCGCAAACGACATCGACATGCTGGCCGCGGCCGGGCTGGGTGTGGCGTTCAACGCCAAGCCGGCGTTGCGTGCGGTCGCCGACGCGTCGCTGAGCCACCCCTACCTCGATACGGTCCTGTTCCTCCTGGGCGTGACCCGAGGCGAGATCGAGGCCGCCGACGCGATCGACGGCCAGGTGCGCCGGGTGGAGATCCCGCCGGACTAGGGGTCCCGAGTAGACGCAAAAGCCCCCATTTCGCGACGAAATGGGGGCATTTGCGTCTGGTCGCG
>NZ_JAOPWB010000035.1 GCF_025965855.1 Mycobacterium sp.
GCACGGTCTTGGCTCAGGGCTCCGAACACACCCGGTCAGGAGGAGTGCTCACCCGGTAGCGGCTACCAGCGACCAAGTTTGCCAAATGCTGCCTCGGCTGGCCTGGCACTTCCCATTAGTCAGGTTATTGGCACCGAGACCACCCCGGACGGACCTACGCCGCTCAGCTGTTTCGCCATAGCGGGTTCGACTGACGCCGCGCCCTTCCCGCCGCGGCGGCACTCACCAGGAACGCGTACCGGCCCTCCATCGGAGCGTCCAGGCGCGGCTATTACGGACACATAAATGAAATGGGGGGGCACACGCGAGGCGCGATCGCTTCCGGCGGCGGATTATCTCCGTCCCAAATTGAGGTTGGTCGACCCTGGCTAGTCACGTTCCCCATCCCATAGTTAGTGGGATACCACGTGTGGCAGACGTTCCAATCCCAATCCACGAAGGCATTCGGTGCGTACGGCATATTCTTGGGGTTCCCTGGGCACCAGTGATGTGGGCCGTCGGCTTGGGCGGTGCCTGCGCCAATGCCCAAGCCAGCGACCGCGACGCCGCCCGATAGCAGTGCTCCGGCAAGGATCCGCTTCAGGGTGTGGTTGGTGTTCATGGTGGGCCTTTCGTTGCTGTCGGGCCGTAGAGTACCGTCGACCGCTTGCGAAATTCTTGCCGTTCGCCTTGCGCTACCGATCCCAACAACCATGCGCGGGCCCGGGACCCCGGCCGGCTCTTCGATTTTGACCGGGCAATCAGCATGAAGTCTGGGTTGCGGTCCGCTTATCGCAAACCACACCGTCAAAAGAATTTAGACACGCCACACTAGGCCGGTCGGCCCGCAAAAGGGACTTCCACGCCTTTTTGAAATGACATAGCCGTACTTTGAACTAGCAACGCGACAGTGAGCAGGACTACCCATAGCCAGGCTTCGCCTGGAGCGATATGTGCGGCTGGATTTGTATATCGTAACGCCACGACGGAGCGTATTACCACGGGGGCAACGACGGCGACAGTGACGTACGGGACGACCGTTCGGAAGTGTCCTGCAATGCGGCCGGCAGGTGATTCCGAACGCCGCCGCTTAATTCCGATGAACCACACGGCGGCGCATACGATTAAGACCGCCAGCGGTATCGGAATCGAGAGCCGGTTGGCCCAGTCCCACAGCGGTTGAAGCGGCCGGTGCGTTTCCGGATCACCCAGCGAGAGCGCGAGATGCGTGAGCGTATCTTCAACGAAGAACACGACAATTGGGGGAACGAGTACCGCTACGAGAAATACGAGGTGTTTGGCGAGTATGCCAGCTGTACCCGAAAAAAACTGCACAATGGCGTAAAGCAACGTATAGATGGAAGCCGCGAACGATACAGCGGTTAGCACTTCCGCGGATGCGGCTCGGCCATCGGTGAGGGCGCACCCGCTCTCGCCAGCAAGCAAGCTGTATCGCAGGGTTGTCAGAAACAGGCCCAGAAAGGCACACACCAGTGCAATTCCTACTAGGGTCTCATGCTCAACCTCACGCGGCTCCAGCGAACGACTTTCGGCGCGACGGCGATAGGCGCGGTCGAGCACGAGATTCATGACGACAAAGGCAAAACCGGCGAGGAGGCCGGTGAACTGCGCGTAGCTCCTGGCCACGATTGATATGTCGAAGCCAGTCCAAGGCACGCAATGGTCAGCAATCAGTCCTATGGCCATTGTCGACATAGTAGCCGCACCGGCCACGGCACCAGTGTTTCGACCCGCACCGTGTTCGGCGTCACTAGTGCCGCGTGTCTGAAGTGGTTTTATATTGTTGATTTGGGATAATTGTGCGGTCGTCGTTGGCGCGCATGGAGCTGAAGGCCCTTGTCCGCGAATGGCTGAACAGAATCCCCGAATTCGAAGTCGGGCCCAGTTTTATCCCGTCCATCGTCCACGAGCCGAGGGGCCTTGACCACGCTGGATGTTCTCTGCCGCTGCGGTGGCCGGTGATGTCGGAGAGCCAATGAACATGCAGAAATCCAAGTCTAGTGTCGACAGGCTGGCCATCGCCGTCTTCGAGGAATCCCAGCGATGCGGCGAAACGGTTCCGACCGGTTGATCAGGTTGCCGACAGGCCGCCGTCGACTTCGAACACAGTGCCGGAGATGTAGGAGGCTTCGGGGGACGAAATGAACACAATGGCGTTGGCCAGTTCCTTGGGGTTGCCCCTTCGGAGCAACGGCACCGTCGCTACCAGCGCATCATTGACTTCCGCGGAGCCCGTGAAGCGATCGGCCATCTCGGTGTCTGTCAGACCCGGCGCAACTGCGTTCACCCGAATACCTGAATTCCCCTGCTCGAGCGCGACCGTCTTGGTCAGACCCTCCACTGCGAACTTGCTGCTGGCATAAGCCGTTCCACCAGCCGCCGCCTTGTGCCCGTAGGTCGAGGCGATGTTGACGATGCTGCCGCTGTCCTGGCCCGCCATCACACGAAGTTCATGCTTCATGCTCAGGAATACTCCGACGACGTTCGCGTCATGGACGGCCCTGAAGTTTTCGACGGTGGCGTCTTGGATGGGGCCGAGCTTGCCTTCGACGCCAGCGTTGTTGACGGCAACGTCGAGGCGGCCGAATTTCGCGACTGCCTTGTCGACAAGGTTGCGGACCTCGTCTTCCTTCGTAACGTCGGCCCGAACGAACTCTGCCTCGGCGCCAAGCGCGCGCAATTCCGTGACAAGGGCTTCCCCCTTGTCGTCGTGGCGGCCGGACACGACGACTGTGGCGCCTTTGTTCGCGAAGGCCACAGCGGTGGCGCGGCCGATGCCGGTGAGGGCGCCGGTAATGAGAACAACCTGTTGAGTCATCTTTTTCCTTCGGCCATGCGGAATATCCGCAGATTGGGTGCGGTGTCGTGAGCCGCGGAAAAACCATACGTCTACGCGATTGATCGGCGGCGTGCGGTCCTCAGCTTGTGGGACGCCACTTCTCCTAGCCTTGAACTAGCCAGATCCCGGTTCGGCAGGAGGCATTGAGCTTGCCCGTATTTTTGGACGGTGGCGGCGGTGACGGCGCTGAAAAGAGCGGGGCAACTCAGTTTCTCGCACGTCGACGACAAGACGGCTACGCGGTAGAGCTGCCTAGGGAGCAGAGGGCCCGCCGCCGAGGACCGCGCGGATAGCCGACGAGAACCTGTGGAATTGGTTGGCTGCCGACAAGCCTCTGCCCGAGGCTCCTGAGCACTTACGCGTCTTCGGTCCGATAGTTCTCGTTATCGCCCAGTTCGGCGGGTTCGCGTGGCCGACATGGCTTCATAAGCGCAAACAGAAAGAGTCACAGGCGCACCTGTCCACAGCGTTGGGGAGGACGTTGGCGACGATTAGCAAGTACCAAACATCAAGCGGTGCAACGCTTTACCGCGTTCGCTATCGTACACCTGGCCGCGGCCAGACCGACAAGCGCGGATTCAAAACCAAGCGTGATGCCGAGGCGTTCGCCAACACTGTCGAGGTCACTAAAGCGCGCGGTGAGTATGTGGCGCCGTCACTCGGGCGCGTCACAGTGGGAGAGCTGGGGTTGGCGCGGCTTGCACGCAAGAAGGCCATTTGAAGCCCAGCGCGTACCGGTCGTACGAAAACGCTTGGCGGGTTTATGTTCAGCCGCGCTGGCGTGCGGCCAAGGTGGCCGACATCCGCTACACCGCAGTCCAGGCGTGGATCGCCGAACTGTCCAAGAAACGCGGGCGTCCTCGACGACGCTGTGCGCGATCGAATGCTCGCCGCGAATCCCGCGCGTGGCGTAAAGCTGCCCCGAAGATCCAAGCGACCGAATGTGTACCTGACAGCCGCCCAGCTGCACAGCCTGGCGATGGAGTCGGGACGGTATGGGTCGCTGGTGCTGGTGCTCGGGACTGTGGGCCTCCGTTGGGGTGAGGCCGCGGCGCTGAGGGTGTCCGACGTCAACTTTTTGCGCCACCGTGTCGTGCTGCATGAGAACGCGGTAGCTGTCGGCGGCCGCACACATGTGGGCACGCTCAAGGCTGGGCACAGCCGTTCGGTGGCGCTGCCGGGTTCGTGGTCGACGGGCTCGCGGTCACCTGCGCGGGCAAGGGCCGCGATGAACTGGTCTGGCCGGCGCAGGACGGCGGCTATCGGGCCCCGCCGACGAACAAGTCGTGGATGGCCGGTGCGGTCGAACGCTGCCAGAAGGCCGATAAGACCTTCCCGAGGATCACAGCGCACGCTCTTCGTTTCACTGCGGCGTCGTTGGCGATCTCGGCGGGCGCGAATGTGAAAGTCGTGCAACGAATGCTGGGGCACGCCTCAGCCGCGATGACCCTCGATGTCTATGCCGATTTGTTCGATGACGACTTCACCGCAGTTGCCGACAAGTTATCTGGAACTGTGGGCAAAGTGTGGGCACGAGGGGGTGATGCAGCAATCTAGCAAACACGAAAACGCAGTCTACCTGCACTAACAGCTTCACAGATTTTGTGCCCTCGGTGGGATTCGAACCCACACTGGACGGGTTTTGAGTCCGTTTCCTCTGCCAGTTGGGATACGAGGGCTCTGGAGGCGAGGGCTCGACCCCCAACCTTAAAGCAGCCTCCCACCATAGAGGATCGGTGTTCTCATCGGTTCTGACCGCCCCCGCGGTCGCTGGTCGCGGGCGTGCACGACAGAATGTCCGTCATGACAGGCCCCACGACCGACACCGACGCCGCTGTGCCGCGCCGGGTCCTGATCGCGGAAGACGAAGCGCTCATCCGGCTGGACTTGGCCGAGATGCTCCGAGAGGAGGGCTACGAGATCGTCGGGCAGGCCGGCGACGGCCAGGAGGCCGTCGAACTGGCCGAGCTCCATAAGCCGGACCTGGTGATCATGGACGTGAAGATGCCGCGCCGCGACGGGATCGACGCGGCCTCGGAGATAGCCAGCAAGCGCCTAGCGCCGATCGTGGTGCTGACCGCCTTCAGCCAACGCGACCTGGTGGAACGCGCCCGCGACGCCGGCGCGATGGCGTACCTGGTGAAGCCGTTCACCATCAGCGACCTGATCCCGGCCATCGAATTGGCGCTCAGCCGGTTCAGCGAGATCACCGAGCTGGAACGCGAAGTGGCGACGCTGTCCGATCGGCTGGAGACGCGCAAGGTCGTCGAGCGCGCCAAGGGCCTGCTGCAGACCAAGCAGGGCATGTCCGAGCCCGAGGCGTTCAAGTGGATTCAGCGCGCGGCCATGGACCGGCGGACCACGATGAAGCGGGTGGCCGAGGTCGTGCTCGAGACTCTCGATACGCCCAAGGACGCGGCTTCGGAGTAGCGCCGCGGCTTTGTGTGTGCGCTGACGGCCTTGTGCGTGCGCCCAGGGCGATAAAACGGGCCAAATCCCACCCTGAGTACACGGTCAAAGCCCCACAGCGCACACGCGATGTGGTGCGCCTATGACGCGGTGCGCCTGTGACGTGGTGCGCCCATATCGACTCTGCGCCGACGGGGCGTCGAGCCTGCGCTCAGATCGCGAATTTGGCCGATTCGACGCGCTGGTTGCAGTCTCGGCGGGTCCCGAGCCCGTTAGAAGCCCGTTAGCGCGCGACGATCACCGACGAGCCGTGGCCGAACAGACCCTGGTTGGCGGTGACGCCGACGGTGGCGTCCTCCACCTGACGGCCGGTGGCCTGACCGCGCAGTTGCCAGGTCAGCTCGCAGACCTGGGCGATGGCCTGGGCGGGGATGGCCTCCCCGAAGCAAGCCAGCCCGCCCGACGGGTTGACCGGGACCTTGCCGCCGAGGGTGGTGGCGCCGCTGCGCAGCAGCGCCTCGGCCTCGCCCTTGGCGCACAGCCCCAGGTGCTCGTACCAGTCGAGCTCCAGCGCGGTGGACAGGTCGTAGACCTCGGCCAGGCTCACGTCCCCGGGCCCGATGCCCGCCTCGGCGTAGGCGGCGTCGAGGATCTGGTCCTTGAACACCCGGTCCGGCGCGGGTACCGCCGCGGTGGAATCCGTTGCGATGTCAGGCAATTCGGGTAGGTGCTGGGGGTAGCGCGGGGTTACCGTGCTCACCGCGCGCACCGAGGGCACGCCGTCGAGCGAGCCGAGGTGCTTACGAGCGAAGTCAGCGCTGGCCACGATCAACGCCGCCGCGCCGTCGGAGGTGGCGCAGATGTCGAGCTGTCGCAACGGGTCGGCCACCACGGGGCTGGCGAACACGTCGTCGACCGAGGCCTCCTTGCGGTAGCGGGCATTCGGGTTCTGCAGGCCGTGCCGGGAGTTCTTGACCTTCACCTGTGCGAAGTCCTCGGGTGTGGCGCCATAGAGGTCCATCCGGCGGCGCGCGAGCAGCGCGAAGTACACCGGGTTCATCGCCCCGATCAGGTGGAACCGCTGCCAGTCGGGGTCGTTCTTGCGCTCGCCGCCGACGGGAGCGAACGCACCCTTCGGGGTGGTGTCGGCGCCGATCACCAACGCGACGTCGCAGAACCCCGCCAGGATCTGGGCCCGGGCGCTCTGCAGCGCCTGCGAACCGCTCGCGCAGGCGGCGTAGCTGGAGCTGACGGGAACCCCGTTCCAGCCGAGTTTTTGCGCGAAGGTCGACCCGGCGATGAACCCCGGGTAGCCGTTGCGGATGGTGTCCGCCCCGGCGACCAACTGGATCTGCCGCCAGTCCAGCCCGGCCTCCGCCAGTGCGGCGCGCGCGGCTACGACGCCGTATTCGGTGAAGTCCCTGCCCCACTTGCCCCAGGGGTGCATCCCGGCGCCGAGGATGTAGAGCGGTTCGGGCGTACTCATGATCGTCGTCATTTGCGCCGCTCCTCCTCATCGCTACGCTCTGCATCGTCGCCGGCGCGCCTCCACGCGTGCACGATCCGCTCGACGCCGCCTTCGTCGGTGAACAGCGGCATGGTGGTCAGTTCCATCTCCATGCCGACCTTCAAATCGTCGGCCAACGTGCCCTCGACGACCTTGCCCAGCACGATCAGTCCCTCGTGGGCCAGCTCCACCGCGGCGATGGCGAATGGCTCAAAGGGGTCGGGGGCGGGGTAGGGCGGCGGCGGTGGATACCGATTTTCGGTGTAGCTCCACAGCGTCCCCCGGGTCGACAACGCGACGGACTCTAGTGTGTCGCTGGCGCAGGCCGGGTTGGGACAGTTGTTCTCTCGCGGCGGGAAGACATAGGTGCCGCACTCGGGGCACTTGCTGCCGATCAGATAGGGGCCATCGCCCCCGTCAGCGGTCGAGCCGGTGGCGAACCATCCGTCGACCGCGGGTTGTTGGCTGGTGACCTCTGACACTCGGCCAGACTACCCAGCCCGACCACAAAACTGAAACGTGTTGCAGTTTGCGGGTGTCACCGATGACTTCCGCGGCCGTCGGCGGTCATACCGGGCAGAGGCGTGATGGATGACGAAGGAGCGTTCCATGGTGATCGTCGCGGGATACCTTGTCGTCGAGCCACCGCAGCGAGACGGCTATCTGGTGGGATGTGAGGCCGTCGTGCAGCAAGCCCGCCACACCCAGGGCTGCCTCGACTTCGCGATCAGCGCCGACCTGCTCGATCCGAGTCGCATCGACATCTTCGAACGCTGGGAGTCGCGTGCCGCCATGGATGCGTTCCGCGGCAGCGGACCCAGCGATGAACAACAAGGTTCGATCGTGCGCGCGTCGGTTTCCGAGTACGACGTGGGCGCTGAGCGGCGGCTGACTTGATGTCATGAGAGGTGCCTAGAGTGTGAGCCGTGAGCGCTCCCGGTGAGGATCAGGCTAAGTCGACTCTGATGTTGCTGGACGGTAATTCGCTGGCGTTTCGGGCGTTCTATGCGCTGCCCGCTGAGAACTTCAAGACCCGCGGCGGCCTGACCACCAACGCGGTGTACGGCTTCACCGCCATGCTGATCAACCTGCTGCGCGACGAGGCGCCGACGCACATCGCCGCGGCGTTCGACGTGTCGCGGCAGACCTTCCGCTCGGAGCGGTACCCCGAGTACAAGGCCAATCGGTCGTCGACGCCGGACGAGTTTCACGGCCAGATCGACATCACCAAGGAAGTGCTGAACGCGATGGGCATCACGGTGCTCTCGGAGCAGGGGTTCGAGGCCGACGACCTCATCGCGACGCTGGCCACCCAGGCCGAAAACGAGGGCTACCGTGTGCTGGTGGTCTCCGGCGACCGCGACTCCCTGCAGCTGGTCAGCGATGACGTCACGGTGCTGTATCCGCGCAAGGGCGTCAGCGAACTCACCCGGTTCACCCCCGAGGCCGTCGTCGAAAAGTACGGGCTGACCCCCACGCAGTACCCCGACTTCGCCGCGCTGCGCGGCGATCCCAGCGACAACCTGCCCGGCATTCCCGGGGTGGGGGAGAAGACCGCCTCGAAGTGGATCGCCGAATACGGCTCGCTGCAAGCGCTGGTCGACAACGTCGACTCGGTCCGCGGCAAGGTGGGCGACGCGCTGCGGGCCAATCTGGCCGGGGTCATCCGCAACCGCGAGCTCACCGACCTCGTCAAAGACGTGCCGCTGGCCCAAACCCCGGACACGCTGCGGCTGGCTCCCTGGGACCGCGACCAGATTCACCGGCTCTTCGACGACCTGGAGTTCCGGGTGTTGCGGGACCGGTTGTTCGAGACCCTGGTTGCCGTCGAGCCCGAGGTCGACGAGGGCTTCGACGTGCGTGGCGGGGCGCTGGAGCCCGGCACGGTCGGGCAGTGGCTGGCCGAGCACGCCGGCACCGGGCGAGCGGGGCTGGCCGTCGCGGGCACCCACCTGCCGCACGGCGGGGACGCGACCGGGCTGGGCATCGCGGCCGCCGACGGCGATGGCGCCTACATCGACACCGCGACTTTGACCCCCGACGACGACGCCGCGCTGGCGGCCTGGCTGGCCGACCCGGCCAAACCCAAAGCGCTGCACGAGGCCAAGCAGGCGATCCACGATCTCGCGGGCCGCGGGTGGACGCTCAAAGGTGTCACCTCCGACACCGCGCTGGCGGCCTATGTGGTGCGGCCGGGGCAGCGCAGCTTCACCCTCGACGATCTGTCCCTGCGCTACCTGCGCCGCGAGCTGCGCGCGGAAACGGCTGAACAGCAACAGCTTTCGCTGCTCGACGACATGGATGGGGTGGACGAGCAAGCCGTCCAGACCCTGATCCTGCGGGCCCGGGCCGTGGTGGACCTCGCCGACGCGTTGGACGCCGAGCTGGATCGCATCGACTCGACCGCGCTGCTGGGGGAGATGGAGCTGCCGGTTCAACAGGTGCTGGCGGACATGGAAAGCGCCGGCATCGCCGTCGATTTGCAGCTGCTGGGCGACTTGCAAAGCCAGTTCGGCGACCAGATCCGCGACGCCGCCGAGGCGGCCTACGCCGTGATCGGCAAGCAGATCAACCTGGGCTCACCCAAGCAGCTGCAGGTGGTGTTGTTCGACGAACTCGGAATGCCGAAGACCAAGCGGACCAAGACCGGCTACACCACCGACGCCGACGCCCTGCAATCGCTGTTCGACAAGACCGGGCATCCCTTCCTGCAACATCTGCTCGCCCACCGCGACGTCACCCGGCTGAAGGTCACCGTCGACGGTTTGCTGAACGCGGCGGCGGCCG
>NZ_JAOPWB010000040.1 GCF_025965855.1 Mycobacterium sp.
CCGATCCAGTTGGCGGCCGACATGGCGCCGAACGGTGCCCGCCACTCGAACATGCCCGACGCCCGGCCCGCCCCGCCCGCGGACTTGGCGCGCCTGGCCAGGGCCGTGTGCGTCGATTCCCACACCGTCCGAAAGCACAACACGTGCCGGCACAGCCCAGCCGCGACGGCGAGCATGGCGGACACGACGCTGCCGCTGGGCCCGGGCACTTCGGCCCCACCGCTGATCCAGGTGGGCCGAATGCGCAACGCCTCCTCGACGGCGGTGACCCCGCCCTCCGACATCCCGCCGGCAAGTCCTCCCGGATAGGTGGCCAGGCCGTCGATGTCGGCCAGGTTCAGCCCCGCGTCCTCGACGGCGCGCAGGCACGCCGTCACGGTCAGTGACAGCGGATCGACCATGAGGCGACGCCCGATCGTCGAGCTGCCGACCCCGGTGAGCGCCACCTTGTCTTCGAATTTGCGGGGGGACGACATGGGCCGCACATGGCGAGTTAGATCACGCGGGCCTGGGACCGGTCCGGCCTTGGCTGCCTCGGAATCCGGTTCGAACAGTGGAATCCAGATGTCGTCGTGCTGCTCGAACACCACCTTGACCTGCAGGCCGATGGCGACGTGTTCGGGTTCGCAGCCGACGATGTTCGTGGTGAGTCGGGCCGAGGGGTCTTCGGCGATGGCGACGACCGCGACGACGTAGGGCGGCGGGAAGCCTGGCAGCCACTGCTGGTGGTTCACGGTGAAACCGGCGACCGTGGCGCATCCCGATACCGGCGTCATCGCTACCTCGACGCTGCGGCAGTGCGGACAGATCGGGCGCGGTGGGTGGTGGTACCGGCTGCACGCCTCGCATTGGGCGATCCGGAGCCGTCCGTCGGCGCCGCTGGTCCAGAACGACTCGGTGCTGATGCTCACTTGGGGCAGGGGCCGTACCACCGCCTCGGCCGGGCCGGGCACTGTCATCACACCTCCGGTCGCACCGACGAATAACCAACACGAACCGTAGCAGATAGCGAACATATGACTGGCTCGAATAGTAGAGTGTGACTCTACTTCTGTGTACTGTGGTGACCTCGTAAGAGGAGACAATCGGTCATCACAGCAGACAGGGGTTCGCGTGAAGGTCAAGGACAGCGCCGCAGTGGTCGTTGGAGGCGCCTCGGGCATGGGACGGGCGACCGCCGAGCGGCTGGCGGAGCGGGGCGCAAAGGTCGCCGTGCTGGACCTGCCGACGTCGGACGGAGCCGCCGTGGCCAAGGAACTGGGCGCGGCCGCGTCCTTTCACCCGTGCGACGCGACCGACAGCGACGGCGCGGAGACCGCGCTAGCGGCGGCCGTCGAAAGCCTGGGAGCCCTGCACATCGCGGTCAACACGGCCGGGGGTGGGGTATCGGCGCGCACGCTGTCCAAGAGCGGACCGCACTCTCTAGACGCCTTTCGGTCCGTGATCGAGCTCAACCTGATCGCCACCTTCAACCTGAACCGGTTACAGGCTTGGCACATGAGTCGCAACGAGCCCGTCGACGACGAACGCGGCGTCATCGTCAACACCTCATCGATTGCGGCGTTCGAAGGGCAGATCGGCCAGGTCGCCTATAGCGCCGCGAAAGCCGCGATCGCCGGAATGACGTTGACCATGGCGCGTGATCTCGGCAGCCTGGGCATCCGGGTCACCGCCGTCGCGCCGAGCCTGTTCGCGACCGGGATCACGTCGCGGATTCCGGAGAAAATGGCCGGTGAGTTGACCCGCGACGCGGCCTTCCCGCGTCGGATGGGCAGGCCCGATGAATACGCCTCCCTGGCGCTGTCCATTGTCGAGAACCAGATGCTCAACGGGTCGACCATCCGACTCGACGCCGGCCAACGGTTCGCGCCGAAGTAGCCAGTGACCATCGTGGACCTCGGATTCGCTGACGCCACTGCGGTAATCGCCGGGGGCACCCGCGGCATTGGACTGGCGACGGCCTTGTGCCTGGCCGAACAGGGCGCGCGGGTCGGCGTCATCGGCAGGAACCAAGCTCGGCTGACGGAGACCGCCGCGACATTGGCGGACGCCGGCAGTCCGGAGGTGCTGACGTTGAACGCGGATCTGGGCTCGGCGTCGGACGTCGATGCCATCTTCGCGACAGTTGGCGTGCGGTGGGGCGGACTCAACGTGCTGGTCAATGCCGCCGGTCCGACGGGGGCCGGTCGCTTCGAGGACCTGGGCGACGCGCAGTGGGCGGCGGCATTCGACGATGGGGTGTTGTCCGCGGTGCGGTGTGTGCGTGCGGCCTTGCCGCTGCTGCGAGCCGCGGAGTGGGCCCGGGTGGTGAACGTGACGGCGATGTCGGTGCAGCACCAGTCGGCGGGATTGGTGAGCTACACCGCGGCAAAGAGCGCACTACTCAGCGTGACGAAGAACCTCGCCCGCAGCCTCGCGAGCGATGGCATCCTGGTCAATGCCGTCGCCCCGGGTCCGATCCTCACCGATTGGGCGCGACCGGTGCTCGCCTCCGCCGGGATCGCGACGGATGACCCCGTGGGTGCCTTCGCACTGCTGGGGCGCGGTCACGGCATGTCGGTGGACCTGGGTCGGCTCGGGCTGCCTCACGAGGTTGCCGCTGTCATCGCGTTCTGCGCCTCACCCGACAACACGTACATGACCGGCGCCCACCTCAACGTTGACGGCGGCAGCGACTTCCTCTGAGCGCGCTGCCTTCTCAGCGTGTTACCCGCACGGCACGCCCGTCACCGCCGTGGACGGCTGCGCGGCAACCCCAGCCGGTTCTCCACGATGAGGCTGCGCAGCACCTCACTGGACCCACCGTAAATCGTTGTCGCCACGGCACTCCGATAGTGCGCGTCCAGGCTGCCATCCACCGCGCTCTGCGGATCGGTCCAGTCGATCATGCCCGCGGCCCCCGCGATGTCGATCGCCGCGGCTGATGCGCGCACGTAACTTTCCGGCCCGAACAACGCCGAAACCGGGCCCGGCTTGTCCCCTTCCGCGTCAAGGAAGGCCACCCGCAAATCCAGCAGGTCGGCCACCTCTGCCTCCATTGCCATCCGGGCCAGGCGTTCGCGGACCAGGACATCGGTGATCAGCTCGGTGCCGTCGGGTCCGCAGTGCGTGCGAGCGAACTCCAGCGCATCGTCGGCGACCCACCCGGTGCGCGAACCGGGGGCGACATTCTGTTCGGCCTCGAGCGCCGCCCGCATCACGGCGAAGCCTTGGTGTGCTTCGCCGACTCGGTTCGCATCGGCCACCCGCACGTCGTTGTAGAACACGATATTGGTGCGCTCGTGACCCATGGTGCGCACTGCCTGGATCTCGATACCGGGCGTGTCCAGCGGTACCAGCAGCATCGTCAGGCCCCGCGGTCCCACCGACCCGGGCTGCGAGCGGGTGAGCAGGAAGCAATAGTCGGCAAGATGCGCGAATGTCGTGAAGATCTTCTGCCCGTTGACAATCCACTCATCTCCGTCGCGCTGAGACCGGGTCGCGCAGGCGAACACATCCGAGCCCCCTGCGGGCTCGGTGTAGCCCAGACAAATCAGGACTTCGCCCGCGGCGACGCCTGGCAGGATTCTGGCCTTGAGTTCAGCGGAGCCGGTGGCGCGGATGGCGTTCGCCGGCAGCATGGTCGTACCGGGGCCCGCGGTCGGCACTCCTCCCTTGCGTAATGCGTTCCACAGCGCGGCCGCCTCGAACGGATCCAGTCCGGCGCCACCCTCGGCGACCGGCCAGCCCGACGCGATCCAGCCGCGCTCGCCCAACTTCCGGGTCAGCGCGCGATCAACGCCGTCGCCGGTCCGGCGCTCATGCTCGATCACGTCGCGAGTGACATGTTCGGCGGTGAATCTCTCTGCCTCGCGGCGGATTCGGGCCCAGTTCTCGGGTTCGCTGAAGTCCATCGAGTCACCGACCTCCGGTCGTCACGGGGCCGAACCGCCGGTCGGCGACGGTGAGCAGCTCGCGTCGCGGGTCGGCGAACGCCGCCGCCCACGCTTTGGCTCTGCGGTAATACAACTGGATGTCGTACTCCTCCATGAACCCGTAGCCGCCGTGGACATGCAGGCTGTGCGTCGTCGCGTGATAAGCCGTTTCGGCGGCGAAGACGAACGCCATCGCCGCCAGCGCGCCGGCATCTTCCTGCGCGGAATCCATTGCCCAACAGGCCTTACGGACCAGCAGCTGGGAACCATCCAGGGCGGTGATCGCGTCGGCGAACGGATGCGCGACTGCTTGGTACATTCCGATCGGCTGGCCGAAAGCCTCGCGAACGATCGCGTACCGGGAACCGATCCCTACCGCCTCGGAAGCCAACCCGACGAGAGCGGCCGCGCGCAGCACCCGCACCTCGTCGACCGCGGTGTCGAAGATCGCGCGCGCCTCACTGCCTTCGGCGAGGACGGTGGTCGGGCCCGGCGCGTGCCACCGGGCCAGCGATAGTCCGCCGAGGTTGCGGTGCGCCGTCTTGGGCAGGCCGTCCGGGCGGTTCACGTATACCAGGGAGTCTCCGTCGAGGGCCAGCACGGCGTCCGCGATCGCGCCGTCGACCAGCAACTGCTGTGTCGCGGAGCCGGGCTGGGTGGCCAGCGACACGATCACCGATCCGCTCAGGACCGGCACCAGCAAATCCTTCTCGCGCAGGCGACCCAACGCGCGCGCCGCGGCCGCGGTCTCGGCCACTGGGATCGGGGCAACGCGTCGGCCGGCTTCCTCGGCCACCAACGCCAGTTCGAGAAGGCCGCCGTCCCCGCCCCCGCAGTCCGAGGGCACCCCGATACCCAGCGCACCGAGATCGGCGTAGTGCCGCCACAGCAGCAGGTCGAAGCCGGTGGACTCCGCTTCGCGCACCCGCTGCGGCGTGGCCTGTTTCCCGAATAAGGCCGCGAACGCTTCGCGGACCGCGCATTGCTCCCGCGTCAGCGATAGATCCACCAATTCCTCCTCATAATCGCAACGCCCTCGACATCGGCAACACGCGAGCGCCGCCACAGAAGGCACGTTACCCGCAAACGGATTGATGCACGACGAAAAAGTAAACCTATATCCTCTTTTAACGCACTCGGTGCTAGAGTCAGTCGCATATCTGATTGTCGCACTGTTGAGTAGCGGCCGTTCTGCGATGCAGCTATGGCCGGCAGGAGGAGGATTTCAATGACGCCGCGATTGGGCTATCCGGTCTTCGATGGTGATAACCACATGTACGAGACACGCGATGCGCTCACCAAGTTCCTGCCGCCCGAGTACCACGGCGCAATCCGGTACGTGGAAGTGGACGGACGGACCAAGATCGCCACCATGGGACAGATCAGCGACTACATTCCCAACCCGACCTTCGACAAGGTCGCCGCCCCGGGAGCCCAGGAGGACTACTTCCATAACGGCAACCCCGAAGGCAAACCGCACCGCGAGATTCTGGGGAAAGCGATCGAGGCAACCCCCGCGATGCGCGAACCGGCACCCCGGCTGGAGCTCCTCGACGAGCAGGGCATCGACAAGTCGATGATGTACCCCACGCTGGCGAGCCTGGTGGAGGAACGTTTCCGCGAGCACCCCGAGGCGACTCACACGATCATTCATGCTCTGAACCAGTGGCTGCACGAGACGTGGCAGTTCGACTACAAGGGCCGCATCTTCACGACGCCGATCATCACCTTGCCCATCGTGGACAAGGCCATCGAGGAGCTGAACTGGGTGGTCGAGCGCGGTGCACGAGCCATTCTCATCCGTCCGGCACCGGTGCCCGGGCTGCACGGCCCGCGGTCATTCGCGCTGCCCGAATTCGACCCGTTCTGGAAGCGGGTCGTCGAGACCGGGGTCCTGGTCATCATGCACGCCTCCGACAGTGGGTATTCGCGCTACGCCAACGATTGGGAGGGTTCCGGCGAGTTCCGGCCGTTCCAGCCGTCGCCGTTCCGCTCCTATTACAGCCTGGCGCGCAACCCGGCCGAGGACGCTGTTGCGGCGCTGGCCTGCCACGGACTCCTGACGCGGTTTCCCGAGCTTCGGATCGGCATGGTGGAGAACGGAACGACCTGGCTGCCGCGGCTGCTGGAGAACCTCAAGGACACCCGCAAGAAGATGCCGCAGCTCTATAGCGAGGATCCGGTGGAGGCCATTCAGCGGTGCATCTACTTCAATCCCTTCTGGGAGGAGAACGTGGCCGAACTCGCGAAGCTGGTGCCGATCGATCACCTGTTCTTCGGCTCGGACTACCCGCACCCCGAGGGCCTGGCCGATCCGCTCAGCTACCCCGATCGGCACCCAGAGCTGAGCAACGACGAGATCGCCATGGTGATGGGCGGCACGCTATCGAGCATGATGCGGATCGACGCCTGAGATGTCGACTGATCATGGGGCGGTATCGGCCACCAAACCGCGCGAGGATGGCTCCCCGATGGAGTTCAACCCGTACTCCGACAGCTTCTTCGATGACCCGTATGAGACCTACCGCTGGATGCGCGACGAGGCGCCGGTGTATTACAGCGAGCGGTGGGATTTCTACGCGCTGACCCGTCACGAGGATGTCGTTGCCGCGCACCGGGACTGGGAGACCTTCAGCAGCTCCTACGGGGTCACGCTGGACGCATTGTCGATGCGCCGCAAGTTCAACGACCTCAACATGTTGATCCTCTTGGATCCTCCGGAGCACGAGCGGCTGCGCAAGCTGGTACGCCAGGTGTTCACCAAGGCAGCGATCGCCAACCTCGAGCCACTGGTTACCGACATCGTGACCTCCTACGTGCGGGCCTTGGCAGGCAAAGAGGACTTCGACGTGGTGGCCGACTTCGCGGCGCTGTTCCCGGTGGAAATCATCTCCTCGATGCTCGGTGTCCCTCCTGGCGAGCGCCAGCAGATCCGGCTGTGGACCGACGCGTTCCTGCATCGCGAGAAAAACAACCCCTTCGCCACCGAGAGCGGAGTGGCTGCCTCGATGGCGATGGGCGAGTACTTCCTGGACCTGGCCCGCGAGAAGCGCCGCCAGCCCGACGACCTGATCATCAGCCGCCTGGTGACCGCGAGCTACGAGGACGAGACCGGCGTGACGCACCGGCTCACCGACGAGGACATCGCCACGTTCGCGGTGCTGATCGCGGCGGCGGGCAGTGAAACGGTGACCAAGCTGGTGGGCAACGGCGTCATGGCCTTTCACCACAATCCCGATCAATGGGAGCTGGTGCTCGCCGATCCCGGACTGATCCCCGGCGCGATCGAGGAGATGCTGCGACTCAACCCGCCCTCGCAATACCAGGGCCGGTTCGCCACTCGCGACGTGGTACTCGACAACGGCACCATCCCGGCGGGAAACCCGACGCTGCTGGTCACCGGCGCCGCGACCCGCGACCCGCGCGCCTACGACCGGCCCGACGTGTTCGACATCAGGCGGGGCGGCGCCACCACCCTGGCCTTCGGGTACGGCGCCCACAGCTGTCTGGGCTCCTGGCTGGCGCGACTCGAGACCCGAGTCGCCCTGCACGCGATCCGCGAGCACTGGCCGCGTTTCGCCGTCAACCCCGACGGTTTGCGGCGGGTGACGATGTCCAACGTGGCCGGCTATTCGCACATCCCGGTGCACGTCGGCTGATGGCCGCGGCGCCGACCGCGTCGGACGAACCGGGGCCCCCCGGCTTGCCGGGCAGTGTCCCCGAGCTGCTGTCGCGGCGGCGCGCGCAGCCCGACGGCGAATTCCTGGTCACCGACGACGAGCGGCTCAGTTTCGCTGAGGCCGACGCGCAGTCCAGGAAACTGGCCGATGCGTTGTTGGCCTCGGGCGTGGGCAAGGGCACCCGTGTCGGCATCCTCTTCCCCAACTGCGCCCAGTGGCTCATCGCATGGTTGGCCGCGGCACGCATCGGCGCGCTCACCGTTCCGCTGTCGACCTTCGCTCCGGGCGCCGAACTCGCCAGGCTGCTGCGCCACACCGATACCCAGGTGCTCCTGATGGGCCGCTCGATCGCCGGCCGCGACCTCGTCACCCGGGTCGCCGACGCGCTGCCCGGCCTGGCCGATGGCGACGCGGCGATCGCGCTTGCCGCTGTCCCTTACCTGCGCCGGGTGCACGTCTGGCCCGGCAGCGACCAGGCTTGGACGACGCCATGGCCCGGCAGCACGGGTCCGGTCGCGCCTCTCACAGGCTCGGCCGAGCAGGAGGTCCGACCCGCTGATGAGCTCGTGCTGGTCACGACGTCCGGGACCACGGCGCTCCCGAAATCCGTCGCGCACACCCACGGCAGCCTGGTGCGCCACGCAGCCATCCTGGCCCACCACCGCGGCGTCACCGCCACCGACCGCATCTACTCCCCGATGCCGTTCTTCTGGGTGGGTGGACTGACCATGGTGGTGTTGCAGGCGCTGTCCACCGGAGCAGCGATCCTGGCCCAGGACGTGTTCGACGCCGGTGCCACGCTGGCGCTGCTGGAACGGGAGCGGGCCACCTTCATCTCATGCTGGGCGCAGGCCAGTCAGGCCATGGCCGACCACCCCGACTTCGCCAAGCGCGACCTGTCCAGCGTCCGGGGCGGCACCATGCTGGAGGCGCTGCCGCCCGAACGTCGACCCAGCGAACCCGAGCTGACCCCTAACCTGCTCGGCATGACCGAGACCGGCGGCCCGCACACCATGGTCGAGGTGCCCGACACCCCGCTGCCGGCAGAACGCCGCGGCTCCTTCGGGATCCCATTGCCCGGGCTCGTCCAGCACCGGATCGTGGACACCGCCGGCGTTCAAATGCCGCCGGGCCAGGAAGGCGAGATCCAGGTGCGCGGCCAGATCCTGATGAGCGGCATCTACAAGCAGGAACGCCACGAGGTGTTCACCGCCGATGGTTGGTATGACACCGGGGACCGTGGATGGTTCGACGACGCCGGGCATCTGCACTTCACCGGTCGCGCCAGCGCCCTGATCAAAACCGCCGGGTCCAATGTCTCACCGGCCGAGGTCGAATCGGTCCTGGACGCCATGCCCGGCGTGCTGCACAGCTTCGTCGTCGCCCTGCCCCATCCCGTACGAGGCGAGGTCGTCGCGGCCGCCGTCGTGCCCGCACACGGTGCCCCGCTGTCCACCGAGGCCGTCGCCGTCCACGCGCGCGCGAACCTCTCCGGGTTCAAGGTGCCGACCGTCATCACGGTTCTCGCCGAGAGCGACCTGCCCATGCTGCCCACCGGCAAGGTCGATCGCCAGGGGCTGGTCAGGTTGTTGGCGGCGGACCGGCTTCGGCGTGACCAGGGCGTGACTAGGAAGGAAAGCCATGGATTTCACAGCCTTCCGTCTGACTGATGACGAGCGAATGCAACTTCTCGCAGTGCAGACCGAATGCACCGTCGCGTGGCTCAACAGCGACGGTTGGCCGGTGTCGGCATTCCTAACCTACGTGTTTGAGCGCGATGCGTTCTGGGTGACGTCCTTCCGCGACCGTCCCCGGGTCGACTGTCTAGTCGCGGACCCCCGAAGCACGGTCGCAGTTTCCAGCGCAGGTAAACCACTCGGCCATGGCCGGATGATCAGTGCCCGGACATTGGCAGTCGTGCACGATGACGTGTCCACCGCCGAATGGTTCTACCCGCAGTTCTGCAAAATGGCCGGCCTGGACGCCGCGGTATTGGCCCGGCAGGACCGCGTCGTCATCGAGCTTCGTCCGCAAGCGTGGAACAGCTTTGACGGCAAGCGAATGCTCCGCCGATAGTCAGCGCCAAGGACCGATCAGCCCGGCTTGCCGCAATCAGGGCAATGTTAAGAGGGCAGTGGAAGTCATTCAGTCGTTGGTGGTTCGCCGGTTGAGCGTGCCCTGACGGGCGAGTGAACCGCAAGGCCGACAAGCGCACCGGCAATAAGGCGCTGGGCTCATCGTTCTGATTTGGTGACGGCGTTACTGTAACCTGTTGTGGCGCACTCTATTTCGCGTACCTACTGGCAGAGTGGACGTATCCCAGATGTGCGCTACCCCTCCGACGCGCTATGCAAGCCGTGGCTGTGACGAGAGCCATACTGGGTCCTGTTCCTCACGGCGGGAGCAGCGCCGCGGACTCACGCATCGTTGTCGACTACTTGCTCACGACGGACGTGTAGTAGACGGTGTCGGCCATCGGAACCCAGTCGCTACTGTGCGGCATGGCCGCTAGTCCGTTGTCGGCCAAGAGCCGACTTATCGGCGTACCGACCGAGCGCCAGCCCAGGTTCTCCAGGTAGGTGGGGACCTCATTACGCTCGCCCTCGTATCCCAGGTCCGCAAACTCCAGTTCGAAGCCGTGGTCACGCCATTTGGCGGTGGCTTTGCGCATCATTTCCCGGGCCTTTTCGAGATCCAGAAGCGACATGTCCGGGACGGTTTCGGTGGCCAGTCGGCTGCCGTCGGCGCTGAGCGCGGTGATGTTGTCCAGCAGGCGGTCCTGGGCTTCCGGCGGCAGATAGCCGAACAGACCCTCGGCGATCCAGGCGGTGGGCCGGTCGC
>NZ_JAOPWB010000044.1 GCF_025965855.1 Mycobacterium sp.
TCCGCGGGCGCCGCCACGGCCCCCGGGTCGCCCGGGGCCGGGTCGGGGTCGGCGAGCGCGGGAACCGCGCTCAGGACCAGTGCCCCGCTCAACATCGAAGCCAATCCGGCGGCCTTCAGAGCCGCGAAGAGGCTCTTACTCGTCCAGCCCGACATATGCATCCCTCCAGTCGCTTTCTCCGAAATAGTGTGGCATAGCGCGCGCACGAGCTATGCACTCCGCGGCGGGCGGCGGACCGACGCGCGGCCCGGTCGGCGCCGCTGACCTGCGCAGCTATGAATTGCGTGAGCTTGCCGGGGCAACGTCCAGCATCTGCCGATTGGCCGCCATGCCGGCCAGCGCGACGCCCATCAGGCCCGCCGAGGCGGTCAGCATCAGCGCGACGCTGCGCTCGTACAGAAGCCCGCCCGCCAGCGAGCCGGCCATGATGCCCACCTGAAACGCCGTCACGTACAGGCCCGAGGCCCCGTCGGGGTCGTCGGCCCCGTTGCGCATCGCGGCGGACTGCATCATCGGCGAGACGGCGGTGGCCATCGCGCCCCACAACACGATCGCCCCCGTCCCGATCAGCGCCGTCGCCGCGGCGCGTCCGCCGCCGAACGCGAGCGCGGTCAGCACCACGAACGCGGCGGTCAATCCCGCCATGCAGATAAGGACGGCGCCCTTCGGCCGGCGGTCCAGGGGCCGCGCCACCAGCCCCACGGCGATCACCCCGGCGGCGCCGTAGGCGGCCAGCACCCAGGCGAGGTTCGGCCCGCGCACGCCGACGACGTCGCGGATGATCACCACGATGTAGGTGTACGAGACGAAATGGCCGGTGACACCGACCATCGTGATGAGGCTGACGACGATCAGCCGGCGATTGCGGTGGTGCCGCGCCCGCGGGCCCACGCACTTGAGCTGGTCGGCGGACAGCACCAGCTCGGGCAGCAAAAGCCAGGCCGCCACGGTGACGACCGCCGCGGCGACGGTGACGCAGACCGCGGCCAGCCGCCAGCCCCACATCAGGCTCATGGCGGCCGTGAGCGGGCTACCGATGACCAGCGCCAGGCTGGTGCCGATGTAGATCGACATCGTGGCGCGTCCGGCGTGGCTCGGCGGCACCAGCCGAGTGGCGATCGGGGCGATGATCGACCAGAGCAGCCCGTGGGTGACCGCGCACAGCATGCGCCCGAAGGCCAGCACGGCGAAGTTGGGCGCCAGCGCCGAGATGAGTTGCGAGACGGTCAGGCAGATCAGGCTGACCAGCAACGCGCGCCGGCGCGGCCAGTGCGCGGTCCAGCGCACCAGCGGAAACGTCGACAGGGCCGCCACCAGCGCGTACCAGGTCAGCAGGGTCCCGACCAGGACCACGCTGACTTGCAGATTCCGCGCGATCGCCGAGAGGGCGCCCACCGGCAGGATTTCCGCCGTGACATACGTGAAGGCCGCCGCGGCCAGCACGGCCAGCTGCGCGGCGACCCGTGGCGTCCACGTTCGCGCGGCAATGGTGGCGGTTTCGGCTGTCATGGGCGTGGGTGTCGTAACCGGCGAGTAATGCTGTTGCTGGATTACGCTGCCCCTACCGTACGCACCACGGCAACGGGTTCACTAAAGTTAGCGTTTCAACACGCCCACGCGATCAGGAACGTACCAGGCGTGCGATGGCGGCGGAGGCCTCGGCCAGCTTGTCGTCGGCCTGGTCGCCGCCCTCGGCCACGGCCCGGGTGACGCAGTGGCTCAGGTGCTCGTCGAGCAGATTCAGCGCCACCGACCGCAAGGCGCTGTTGACCGCGCTGATCTGGGTGAGGACGTCGATGCAGTATTTGTCCTCCTCGATCATGCGCGCGATGCCGCGCACCTGGCCCTCGATGCGACGCAGCCGCTTGGCGTAGTTGTCCTTCTGCTGCGAGTATCCGTGTGCGGTCGTCATGTGCCCGTCAACCCTCCCGTGCCCGTCCTCGTCAGCCGAGTCTACCCCATACCCCGATGGGGTATAACCCGCGCGTTTGCGGGCATCATCGGCCCGGCATACTTGGACGATGGCCACACCCACCGATTCGGCGCCGGCCCCCGACATCAAACCGCGTAGTCGCGACGTCACCGACGGCCTGGAGAAGGCCGCCGCCCGCGGGATGTTGCGCGCGGTAGGGATGGGCGACGAAGACTTCGCCAAGCCACAGATCGGGGTCGCCTCGTCCTGGAACGAAATCACGCCGTGCAACCTGTCCCTGGACCGGCTCGCCAAGGCGGTCAAGGAGGGGGTGTTCTCGGCCGGCGGCTATCCGCTCGAGTTCGGGACGATCTCGGTTTCCGACGGCATCTCGATGGGTCACGAGGGGATGCATTTCTCCCTGGTGTCCCGCGAGGTGATCGCCGACAGCGTCGAGGTCGTGATGCAGGCCGAGCGGCTGGACGGCTCGGTGCTGCTGGCGGGGTGCGACAAGTCGCTGCCCGGAATGCTGATGGCCGCCGCGCGGCTGGACCTGGCGGCGGTGTTCCTCTACGCCGGCTCCATCCTGCCGGGGCTGGCCAAGCTGTCTGACGGCAGCGAGCGCGAGGTCACGATCATCGACGCGTTCGAGGCGGTGGGAGCCTGTGCGCGCGGGTTGATGTCCC
>NZ_JAOPWB010000067.1 GCF_025965855.1 Mycobacterium sp.
CGCGGATGACCGTGCTCCAGGTGCTGGCGTGGGTCGGCTACCTTGCGGTCGTCATTCCTGCGTTTCTGCGGTCGTCGCGGCAGACGCCCGCACCGGCCCAGACCGGGCACGGAAACCCCGAGCACGAGCCGCAACCTTCGACTTTCAGCCGGCTGATCGCCCGGAGGCCTCTGGCCGTGGCGGCGGCGGTGGTCGTGGTGCCGGCTGTGCTGGCGGCGGCGGTCATCGCCCTGTTACCCGGATCTAGTGCCTCCCAGGCCACCCGGGTGACGGTGACGGCATCGAGCTGTGCCGAAGACTGGTCGATGGCGCGGTCCGGCAGTCAGACATTCACCGTGGTCAACAAGTCCGGCAAGACTGGCGAGGTCAACCTCGTGGACGCCAACAACGGTGTGGTTGCCGAGATCGAGACCCTGGGCCCGGCCACCAGCGCGCCGATGTCGGCCACGCTGACGGCTGGCACCTACAAGTTCACCTGTCTGTTAGCAGGCAAACCGGGCACCAGTTCGCCGGCGAAACAAGTCAGTGGGCAATCTGTTCCGAATGCGCCAGCACCGGTTGTGCGGGTCACCGAGGACGATCTGAAGCCGGCGATGCAGGCGTACCAGAGGTATGTCGACGGACTGCTCGCAACACTGGCCGATCAGGTGCAGCGGATCCGGGCCCACCTCGGTGCTGGGAATCCCGCTGCTGCCCAGGCCGATTGGACGTCGGCAATGCTGACCTGGAATAGGGTCGGCGCGGCGTACGGAAGTTTCAAGGGCTACGGCGATGCCATCGCCGGCCTTCCGCATGGTCTGCCCGGCGGCGTGAACGATCCCGACTTCAAGGGCCTTCGCCGTCTCGAGTTCGGGCTGTGGCATGGCCAACCCGCCACACAGTTGACACCGGTCGCCGACGCGCTATCCGGCGAGGTCGCCAAACTGCGGGCCGGCCTGGGAGATGCGATGCCCGAGTCAGCCGATCAGACCAAGAGGCCGCAGGAGATCCTCGAAGACATGCAGCGGTTCCAGTTGATGGGTTACACCGATCAAGGCGCGGGAACCGAGTATGCAGAAACCTCCGCGTCCGTCGAGGCCACCAGGGCCGTGTTGGAACAGTTCGCGCCGCTGATCACCACACGTGCACCGAAGGTGTTGGGCGAAACCGGATCTCAACTCGACACGCTGGACGCGGCGTTGCATGGGGCCCAACTGGGCGGGCGCTGGGTCCCGTCGGCGCAAGTCCCGCCGGAGAAGCGGCGCGCTGTCGATGCGGCGCTGGGACAAGCGTTGGAGAAGCTGGCGTCCGTACCACTGCTCATCGAACTCCCGCCACGCCGTTAGGAACCACCAGACATGGATGTGAGCCGTAGGCATTTCCTGCGTGGCGCCGCCGTCGGTACCGCCGGAACCGCGATCACCGGTACCGTGCTCGTCGAGGGAATGGCGGTTGACGCCAACGCGATCACCGTGGCCGCCCCTGCCAAGCAGTACCCCTTCCACGGCGCCCACCAGGCGGGAATCCTCACACCGGCCCCAGCGCAGAAGCAGAACTTCGCCTGTCATGTCGCCCTCGATGTCACCGCCAAGGACAAGGACACGCTCTCGCGGGCGCTGATGACGCTCACCGAGCGGGCCCGGGTTCTGGCCTCGGGCGGCACGCCCCCGGAGTTGGGCATCGCTTCGCCGCCCGCTGACAGTGGGGTAGTCGGGCCGCTCATCCCCGCTGACGGCCTGACCGTCACCGTCGGGGTAGGCGCCAGCCTGTTCGACGACAGGTACGGTCTTGGCAATCGCAAGCCCGCCAAGCTCAAGCCAATGACTTTGTTCCCCAACGATTTTCCAGATCCGGAATGGACGCATGGCGATGTGCTACTGCAGTTCTGCGCGCACAATCCCGATACCGTGCACCATGCCCTGCGCGACATCATGCGTGCTGTCCGTGGGTTCATGCAGATCCGCTGGCGGATCGACGGATACAATTCGCCGCCGCGCCCGGCGGGTACCGGTCGCAACCTGCTCGGGTTCAAGGACGGTACCGGCAACCCGGTCTCGACTGACGCGGAGAACCTGATCTGGGTGACCGATCCGGCCGAACCTGCCTGGACCCACGGCGGCAGCTACGGGGTGGTCCGGCTGATTCGCATGCTCGTCGAGTTCTGGGACCGCGTGTCGATCAACGAGCAGGAGTTGATGTTCGGCCGGCGCCGTCACAGCGGCGCCCCACTCGATGGCAACAACGAGTTCGACACGCCCAACTACGCCGCCGACGTCGAGGGCAAGACGATCCCGCTCGACGCCCATATCCGGCTCGCGAACCCCCGCACGGCCGATACCGACAACCAGCGGTTACTTCGGCGGTCGTACAACTACGACCTGGGTGTCGACAAGAACGGCAACTTGCAATCCGGCCACGTCTTCGTGTGCTTCCAGCAGGACGTGGAGCGGCAGTTCGAAACCGTCCAGCAGCGGCTCAACGACGAACCGCTCGTCGACTACGTTCAGCCGTTCGGCGGTGGGTACTTCTTCGCCCTGCCCGGGCTGACCGGCGAACACGACTGGTATGGAAGGTCGCTGCTCACCTGAAGCGGCAGCTTGAGTCGTTGTTGTCAGTAGATGGAGGGATGACCGGGATGACGGTGATCGACAACACCGCGCGCCGCTCCATCGGGCGCCGGTCCGCCCACATCAGCAGGACCGTCCACCCAGCCATCAACGGCGCACCGGCACGCAACGCGTAACTGAACTCCGGTCCATGCCGATCGAAGTCCGCTTCGAACCGCAGCAGCGGTTCTCGACACCAGCGTGGTCATTGCGATGGATGTCCAGCCCCTTGATGGCGAGCTGGCGATCAGCGCAATCACATTGGCCGAACTCCACTTTGGGGTTCTCGTGGCGAATCAACAAAAAGTGCGCTCTGAGCGGCTGCGCCGGCTGCTGGTCGTTCAGCGTAAGTTCGACGCACTGCCTGTGGATGACGCCGTGGCGGCGAGCTATGGCCAGGTGGCGGCCGCCGTCGTTGACGCGGGACGCCAGCCGCGAGCACGATCGATGGACCTGCTGATAGCGGCGACCGCCCACGCTCACTCCGCCCGGCTCTACACCCGCAACGCCAGCGACTTTGACGGGCTCCGCGACCTGGTCGACGTGGTGCCGGTGTGACCAGTGTCATTGCGGCTCAGTCGAATGCGCCTCATTTGGCCCGGATTGCCTGGATCCACTTCGCCCCGCTGCGCTCGGGTCGCTGGCAAGATCGTCGAGAGGGTTCTGGGCGGCCGCGGCTTTCGTCTCTGAGCCGGCGCTGATGACGTAGTGCTGAGAAGTCGCCATGGATTCGTGCCCAAGGAGTTTCATGAGCGTATATACGCTGATGTTGGTGTTGGCCAGTTCGGTGGCGTAAGTTATCTGTACTTGTTTTTGCGAAAGCGCTTGTTGTTTACCATTTTTAGATGTCGGACACGTGAGGCACGTGAGGGTATGTGGCCGGGCAAGGTCCTCGAGAACAGTTGAGCGGCGAGTACCGGTGTCTGGGTGTCGTTCTGTTCCGTTGTTCTTCAGGCAGGGTGGGGCCGGTGACGCAGCCGGCGTCGGCGGTGCTGGCGAATCCCTCAGCGATTCCGGTCAGCCAAGCCACCGGGTTGCGCCGTGGTGAAGCTCTCGGGCTGCACTGGGGCATGTCAACTCGACGGACGGAACACAGAAGGTGACGGCAGCGCTTGGCCGGGTATGCGATGAGCTGGTCATCACCGAACCCAAGTCGCCGCGATCCCGGCGCACCGTTCCGATCTCGCCTGCCATCGTGACGATGCTCAAAGCGCACAAGGCGACGCAGACCGCCGAGCGATTGCACGCTGGGAATCCATTGGACCGACACCGTCCTTGTGTTCACCACAGAGTTCGGCGGACCGGTCGTGGCCACGCAACGTGTTGCGAACTATCGAAGATCGCCGCCGCCAAAGCCGGTGTCAAAGATGTCGGCGTACACACCCTGCGACACAGTGCCGCCGTCGCCTGGCTGGAAGCAACGGCTCCACATCAAGGGCGTTGCCGATCTGCTCGGGCATAGCTCAATCAGCATCACTGGCGACATTTACGGTCGCACGTCGGACGCGACGACATGGGCCGCAATCGACGGGCTATCCCGCGCGCTGGGCTGTGAGAGCTAATCGTCCTTAAGGTGAGTCTGGGTCGCTGTATTGCGCGTAGCGGGAGCGGTATCCGCGTGCACGAGCAAGACGTGTGGCCTGACCCCGATCGGTTGGTCGTGGACCAATTCACGGGGTCCGGTCAGAGGCACAGCCGCCGCAACGACTCCCGAGATCACGGTCAAACGACTCCATAATTTGGGCGCAAAATCGCCTATCGTCGATGGTTATGGCTCACGAGTACAGAGTTACCTGGTGTAAGACCGACAAGCTTGACGAGACCCTCAAAGAGTGGACACAACACGAAAGGGGGTGGGAGCTGCACAACGCAACCTGCGGTGGTACGACTCATGGTCCGGGGGGCAGATTTGTAGAACTCACGCACTTTCTCTATTTCCGACGGGAGTTTTGACGTTCGAGTTTGGCCGCAGACACCCCATCATGCGTGACAGTGTCTGATTTCACGGCAGCTGTCTCGAGACATAGCTGACACCTCGTTACGCCGGGGAGGTCGGCCATGTCGAAGGCGCAGCTCGTCATCACCGCCGTCGTGCTCGAAGGGCGCGGCAAAAGCAGCGCCCGACGAGGGGCGCTAGGGCTCCGGCGATTCCTAGTATCCGGGTGCGCCACCTGGAGCGATCCGACCCAGTAATCGAGCAACCCCGGGCGCGACACGCCGGTGGTCCCATCACTGGCAAACGGGTGGTCCCATGACCGTGGCTAAGACCTGCTCAAACCGTCCCATCGCCATGGTGGTCGACACCCGGCCGCCTGCCGCCCACACAGCTCACATAGCGAGCGGATCCGTGATATCCGCGAAGTTGGTGCGATCATAGGGTCCATGGCGAAGACGTCTCGTAGATCCGATGACGACGCCGCGCTCCTGGAACCGGGCTTTCCGCAGTGGTTCTCGGCGTTTCTGGCCGATCGCGCGGTCCGCAAGCCATCGCCGCACACCGCCAAGGCGTACCTGCAGGACTTTGCCGCCATCGCCGAGCTGTTGGCCGCCGATCGCGCACGGATCGGCGAGCTGACACCCGCTGCGATCACGAAGGAGGCGATGCGGGCGGCGTTCGCCGCCTACGCCGACACCCACTCGGCGGCCTCGATCCGGCGCTGCTGGTCGACGTGGAACACGTTGTGCAGCTTCCTGTTCACCGCCGAGCTCCTCGACGCCAATCCGATGCCATTGATCGGTCGCCCCAAGGTTCCCAAATCGTTGCCGAAGGGGCTTGGCTCCGAGACGGTCTCGGGGCTGCTGAAAGCGATCGACGCCGACAGCGGTTCGCCGCGGCGCAGCGACTGGCCCGAACGCGACGCGGCGCTGGTGCTGATTGCGGTGCTGGCGGGACTTCGGGCCGACGAGCTGCTCCACGCCAACGTCGGTGACATCCGCACCACCACCGAGGGTGGCGGCGTCATCCAGGTCCGCGGTAAGGGCAACAAGGATCGCCGAATCCCGGTGGAAGAGGGCTTGATCGAGGTTGTGGAATGCTATCTGGACTCCCGTGCTGTCCGGTTCCCCGCCGACACGAAGCGTCGAGGCCCCAGCGTCGGGATCGGGGCGTGGCCGGCGACTGCTGCGTTGTTCGTCGGTAGTGACGGCCATCGAATCACCCGGGGCGTGCTCCAATATCGCGTGCTCCGGGCCTTCAAGAGGGCTGGCTTGAACGGTCAACGCGCGCGCGGAGCTCTCGTGCACGGGCTGAGGCATACCTACGCCATCTGATCAGATTGTCCAGTCAAGCAGATCAACACGTCGCCGAAAACCGTTGGACCATAGAGGATTATGACGTCCTCGATGTCTGGCGGCAGCGGAGTCTCGGCGGGCACCCCGGAATCGGTCCACAGGAGCCGGAAGCCGTTGAGGTAGATCTTGGCCGGCATCAGGCCCACGTCGGGTTCGTCGTAGCGCACAATCTGCCAAACCTCCGACCCGCCGTCGGCGGTGGGTTGCCTAACGAACTCGGGCTCCGACAACGGGTAGTGAACTTCTTCAGCCGGTGGCCCCTGACGAACCGGCGGCAGGGGCGGCAATGGTCCTTTCACTTGGGGTTTGGTAGCCGTACGCAGGATTTCGTCGTACAACTCATCGCCGCGTAGGCCCAGGGCCTGACACTTTGCCACAAGCGTGTCCCAGTCGGCGTTCTCGGCTGACGTCACAGCTAACTGTAAGTCCTGGTGGGCAGGGTAAGAGTGTGTGTTCGGGCACACCATCAGCTGGTGGTGAGCATCGGGCCGACTCCCCCTCCGAGTGCCGAATACGACGGAATCGAATATGCGGCTTTACCGGTAGACTGCTGCATGTTCGCAAATACCCAATACATTGCCCGGCCCGCGCGCTAGCGGGCGTCGACCGCGGAGCGGCAGAATACGGCGAGCTAATACGCCGGGTTACCTGTAAACGTCGACGTATTCGTTATCACGCTGCGGCAGAACCTGATTGAGACTCGATAGTATCGCCGACGACTGGCCTATGCGCCTATTGCGCGTTAACGCAATGATGTTCGAGTCAAGCTAGCTGGTGCACAGGTCGACTGATTGAAGCGACCCGGGTATTCTGCACACCTCGTTACGTGTGATCGGTGTGCTGCCCGACCTGGAGTTGAGCGTAGTACTCGGCCTCGGCTTCCGTCGGAGGACGGCGGCCAAGACGGTGCATCAGCCTGCTCGTGTTGTACCAGTGCACCCACGCCGAGGTGACGTATTCCAGGTCAGCCAGGGTGCGTATCGGTCCGGTGCGGAACGGCGAACCGTGGCGGACGCACTCGGTTTTGTACAGTCCGATCGTGGTTTCGGCCAGCGCGTTATCGAGGGCATCCCCGACCGTGCCGATCGACGGGATCAGCCCGGCCAGCATCAACGTCTCGGTGAAATATATTGCGGTGTATTGAGATCCGGCGTCCGAGTGATGGATCGTGTCACCGGTCAGGGGGTGTCCTCCCCGGGCTCGATACATCGCCGCGGCGCGGATCGCGCGTTCGACGAACGCGGTGTTCTTGGTCAGCGAGCATTCCGAGCCAGGGATCAACCCGGCATAGGCGTCGATGACGAACGCGGTATAGCCAAACCCGCCGCCGTCCATCGGCAAACGCACAGATCAACGGTGCAGCGGGTCACACTCCCGCGCGAAGAAAGTTATTGCGGCCTTGAGTATTTCGATGGTCTGCTCGAGCTCGCGGTTCTTCCGGCGCAGCTCGCGCAGCTCACGCGAGGTCTCGCTGGGCACCCCCGCGGCCTCACATGCGTCGACCTCGGCCTGGCGCACCCACTTACGCAGCGTCTCCGCGCTCATCCCCAACCGGGCCGAGATCGCGGACATCGCCGCCCACTCCGAGTCATAGTCGTCGGCGTGCTCGCGGACCAGCCGCACCGCCTTGGCCTTGGTGTCCTCGTCGTACTTGCTCGGCATCGTGCCATCCTTCCCTCAGACGGAAGTGCGCAAGAAACCCGGGTTGGTTCAACCTTCGCCTGCTCCAGAAAGCGATGGGCCACGCCTCCGTGACCGTCACCGCACACACGTACGCCGACCTCTTTGACGACGAGCTGGACAATATCGCCGCGGCGCTCGACTCGCTAAACGACTTCTAGCGGTGGTAGACCTCGCCGCCGCGACTCTGGCCGCGGGGTCAGCGACCGACAGCGCTCGACCAAAAGTGGGCCGATGGCCGCACGACTGCGTTCTCGCCTCGTGCGATGTGGCTGGCGAGCCATCCCGAGTAGTCGTCGCCTGACACGCGCTCGTTTGACGAAGCGGCCCGATGGAAGTTTGTTCGTCGCCCCGTGGTCGGCGATCTTCCGCCGTGCGGCCAATCCGCGACTTGGCCGCATATTGGCCGCATGAAAGGGCCGAAGGCCCGGCCACGAGTGGTGTCAAATGATGCGTCTGTGCCCACTAGCTGCACTGATGATGGTGGTCCCGGCTGGGATCGAACCAGCGACCTTCCGCGTGTGAAGCGGACGCTCTTCCACTGAGCCACGGGACCCGACACCGAGGGGGAACGACGTCGAAGGGTAGCACGAAGCGGACGTCGCCGAAGCCTCCGCGTGCGTCGCCGGGCGCGCTAGCCTAGACCGGCAACGTAACCAAGAGATTTGTGCGTGCCCGCTCAGGTGGACTATCGTCGTGCTTCGCACCGGGCGACGATCTCGCCCGTTGCGCGCGGACGTAGCGCAGTTGGTAGCGCATCACCTTGCCAAGGTGAGGGTCGCGGGTTCGAATCCCGTCGTCCGCTCGAAGGTGCAAGTGGCATCAATCCCCAGCGGTGGAGTGGCCGAGTGGTGAGGCAACGGCCTGCAAAGCCGTGCACACGGGTTCGATTCCCGTCTCCACCTCCAAATTTGACCCCCCAGGCGCGATTAGCTCAGCGGGAGAGCGCTTCCCTGACACGGAAGAGGTCACTGGTTCAATCCCAGTATCGCGCACCACAGTTTTCGCAGGTCAAGGCGATAGATAGACCTAAAAATCGTGGCCCGTGTGACCTGGCCTAGTGGGGGCCGACTACTTATACGGCACCCACCAGTTGGGCGTTAGGACTTGTGCTTTTCCGGGCAGTATTCCGCGGTGGCAGCGAGGACGAACAGTTTGGCCTGGTCCTGGCTTAGTCGTTGTGTCAGTTGGGTCACCTCGTCGTTCTGGGTGTACCCGGCGTCAAGATCTTGGCACATCGCGCGCCCCATATTCGCGGTCTGGGACGGTGTTCCAAGGTGGATGCCGTCCGACTCGAGGTACCTGGCGAATTCCGCGTCCTTGTTGTCGGCGCTGGCGACGGCTGTGGGTACCAGCGTCAGAGCCAGTAGGGCGCCGAACATGAACTCACATATCTTCTTGGTCATTTCCCCACCACTTTCAAGGCTTCACATCACCTCGGAACGACACGAGGCCCCGAGCAACGCGTCGAAGGTTTCCACCATCGAGGGTTCCCACGAGATCGGGAGTTCTGATCGTCAAATCCAAAGTTCAACCCGCCGTTCACCTTTAGTTCCGGGCGAGTTCAATTCTGATTGCGCAGCCTTCAATGCAGGGGAACAAAACTGCTATCGCTGGACCAACAGGGCAAGGTCCCGCCAACCGCACCTTGTGTGGGCGGCTTTCAGAATCGGAGGGGCGCTCTCCCGTTTCGCCCGGACTTTCCTACGGGTTCTCCTCGATGACACACTGCACAACCACGCCGGCAGTGTTCGGGTCGAAACCCATCTGCGCTACCTTCTGAGCTTCTGCCGAAGGGGAAGCACCAGATTTGAGGTCCTGCTCAATAAGTCGAGCGCGCTGCACACTTTGTGGGTCGGGTTCCCCCAGCGGGAGTTCCTGGATGTTTCCCACGCAACGACGGAAACCGCTGAGATCAGCGTGAGCGGACGGCGCTCCGATCGGCACAACCGGGGCAATCAACAGGGCGGTAGCCATGCCGACCGCCGCGGCGACATAGGTGAAACGCATGGTCACATACTATCGCCCAGTATGGCGCAGGCAAAGGGCATTCAAGGGCGCCAAACATTGAAATGCGTTGCTGCACAGCGCAATCAGCTATACGAATTGCTTTGCGGCGCAACGCTTTACCGGTTTGCTGGTGGCTGTCGTTATAGCTCTCGTGGCCTACCAAACTGCTTTCACGCCCGCTCGGCCTTCATGTCCATGTCGATCGTGCCCTGGCACGCGCCGCTGAAGATCTCGGTGTGCATCGTGCCGGAAAGCGACCCGTCGGATTGGGGCGTGTATCGCACCTCGGCTCGGGCCGGATTCCACTGGATCGTGGTGTCGGGCATCATGCAGTCCCATTGGAAATCGCTGACTTGCTTCCAGGACGACCCATCCCAGGTGAATTGCACCGGTTGCGGAACCGTCGGATTGCTCGGCGGAGGGCCGCTAATGATCGTGGCGACGCATTTTCCGCTCGTACAACTCGAGCGGAACCCATAGGTATCGGTGTGCTGCACCTCGGGGTCGCCGACGGCCATGCTAGTTCCGGACTTCGGGCCAACCATGAACGTGATCGCGTACGTGCCGTTCCAGGACGGAGGGTCGGCAAAGGCAGTTGGGCCAAGCGACAGGGCGATCGCGAGCGGCGCGGCGCATAAGCCGGCGAGACTCCTTAGACCGTTTGGGGCCATCGGTTTCCCCTTTGGGTCCGCAACAACTTCGGAACTAGAGTGCGGGGCCATAATGTTGGACGTATACCCCTTTTATACCCATATGCGGCGCCATCGCGGAACGCTTCTGACCGGAAAAAGGACTGGTATAGCCCAGCTCAAGGGGACCGCTCAGCAGTGCGGGGCCCAGCACCGCTGCGTGGGGCAATAGGTCGCATGCGCGATTCTCACCATGGATCCAACTCCCCGAACGCGACGTTTCTCGGGTCCAAGGTGGCGTGGCCCGCCAGCGAAGTGAGGACATTTGACGCGCTGCGCTTCTTCTCGGCCTTGACGTCGCCGCCAGTTAAAGCCGGCAAAAAGCAGATAATGGAGAGCTGAATAGTCGCATTTTGCACGACTATTGTCTGGCATCCCTTTGGCGTCGTTGGGTAAACAATCCGACTTGGAACCGCACCGCAAAGAGGTTGTGGGTTCGGCTACGCGGCGTGGGAGCGATGCAAAAAGGCGTGCGCCGAAGTCCTGTCGTGTCGACCCGTCAGCTCCCGGCGAAGATGAGTCACCGGAGCCGTATGCGCGTCGTTTCGCTCCCGGCGGCGTTCAACTTTCCGATAGATCCACGCGACCGCGGTCACGATCGCGACCGCCACGGCCAGTACGGCCACAGCGTCCCCGAAAGCGATCACCATGATGAGGCCGGCGAAGATCCAGAACAGAGCGGCCTCCGAGTCGTGGGTGCCGTGGTTTGCGCTGATCGTGGTCGTGATGTGCCGCATGTCTGCCTCGCTCCGACTCGGGTCACCGTCTGATGCGACGACCATTTCGTGCAACGCGCGAGCCACGGAAGTGCTGCCCAAATCTGCGGTGATGGTGACCGACGTCACTGAGATCACCAACCGAAACGATGCCTATTCGTCGTCCTCGTGGTCGTGTTCTTCCTCGACGTCGTCGTCTTCGTAGTCCTCTTCGTCTTCGTCATCGAAGACATCGAGTTCCAAGTCGAGGGGGTCATCGCTGTAAGGGTCGACGGCGTACTGCTGCCAGTAGCCGGGGGCGAAGTAGATCTTGTCCAAGTGATCGACGTCGTCGCCGACCTCGACCATGAGGATTCCGTCTTTGATGTCGTAGCCCAATGCGTTGGGGTACTGGACACCGCCGTCAGCGGTTCGGATGTGAACGTCGTATGCCACGAGCGGAAGTCTTCCATGACGGGATCTCGCCGCGCGACTCTGGCGGTCCGCCGCGTGCGTGACATCGAGACCATCAACGACGCGAACCGGGTACACCTAGGTGAGTCCAGGCGTAATTGGCCGCGGCGCTGCGCCGATCGTCGAACGCCGCGGCGCTTACGGAGTTGGCGGCGGATCCGGTGGTCCGCCGGGACCAGGTGGCGGGCCGCTCGGCGGGGGCGGTGCGGGCGGTGGCTGACGCGGACAGTCGGGTTCGAAGATATATACGCCGCCCGTCCGCGTCCACGTAATCCCGCACGTCAGCGGCGCCACAGTGTGCGTATCAGCTGGCGCGATCAGAGCCGCCATAATTCCGATCACCACCGCAGGACGAATGAGACCGGAGACGAATTTCAACGCTATCCCGCCCGCAGATCGGCGGATCCTGGTTCGTCTCGCGACCGGGTAAGACATGGTGTCGACCATATGCTTTTCCGCTCTGCCGCGTGGGTGATTTCACAAGCTTGGAATAGGCGACAGCTAGACGCAACTCGGGCGGTTATCGCCGATCAGCCTTAGCGCCCCGCGCGGACCGCGTTCTCGAGGAGATCGGCTGCGCGGGCGCGGCTTTCGCCGGATTTGGTCATCCGGGCGGCGACGTCGCAGGCACGAACGGCGTAGTCGGGAGCGAGTATGGAACGCAGGTCCGCGACCAGCGACTCCTGGGTGGCCGCCGACAATTGCCGCGCGACACCGACTTTCAGCCGTTCGACGCCGGCCGCCCAGACGGGCTGATCGAGCCAGACCCAGAGGACCAATGCGGGAAGACCGGCCCGTAGGCCTGCGGCCATGGTGCCCGGCCCCCCATGGTGGACCAGCGCGCGGCACATTGGAAGGGTGGCCGCGTGGTTCAGCGCCTGCACCACCTTGATGTGATCGAAACGCGGGACATCGGCAAAGTCGTTGGGGCCGCGGCAAATCAGCGCCCGCTCCCCCAGCTGCGCGCAGGCCCCGCCGATCATGGCGACCAGCTCCGTCGGCGACGAGATCGGTGTGCTGCCCAAGTCGAAGCAAATCGGCGGGTTGCCCGCGGCGATCCACGACAAGGTCTCGTCGTCGGTCTCCGTCGGCAATTCGAGCGTCAGCACGCCGACGAAGGGCCGTCGCCCATCCGGTCCCACCCAGTCGGCGGCAGGTCCGGGCAAGCAGAGCTCGTCGTACGCTTGGATCTCCAGCGGCGACGCGGGCGAGATCACCTCCGGCAGGCCGAGCGCACGGCGCTGGGCCGCCGCAACGTCCTTCATCATGTTCGAATACAGCACCCCGGTGGACAACACCCGCGCGGGGAAAGTGTGCAGGGCGGCCAGTGGAATGTCGCAATACTCGGCGACGGTGGCGGCCAGCTCCTGCTCGTTGATGCCGGCCAATAGCAGATCGGCGTCCTTCGCCAGCGACGCCAACGTGGCGATTTTGTCCGCCCAAACCCGCGTGAGGTGCTCCATGACTTCGGGCAACGCACTGATCGGGTTGGCAACCTTGCGGACGAAATTCGCGGCCGAGTTCATCCGCTCGCGCGTGTCCGGCCCGTAGGCGACCGCGGTGAGCCCCGCCGCCTCAACGAAGGGCATCTTGTCGGGCGAGACCGCCATGCACACGTCGTGACCGCGACGCAGCAGCTCCCGGCCGGCCGCGGCACAGGGCTCGACATCGCCCCGGCTTCCATAACCGGCCAGCACGAACTTCACGGACGGAACCTAACTCACGGTGGTTATTGCACGTCCACAGGGTATGGCCGCAGCCGAAGTCATTGCTGGACAGCGCTATGCGGCACCGTCCGGGCGTCGGGTTGAGTCACGCCGCTCACGCGGGCATTCTTAGCGGTATGCATGTGATCAACGGAGTCCGCGACCCGGCGGCGAGCTTCCCCCTCGAGACCGTGGCAGACGATGCGGGCGAGCGCCGCCAGGCCAACCGCGCCATCGCCGTCAGTGCCGTCGGATTGGCGCTGACCGGCCTCATCGAATTGGCCATCGCGCTGGTGTCCGGATCGGTGGCCCTGCTCGGCGACGCGCTGCACAACCTGTCGGACGTTTCGACCAGTGCCCTGGTGTTCGTCGGTTTCCGGGCATCCCGCAAAGTCCCCACCGAGCGTTATCCCTACGGCTACGAACGCGCCGAGGACCTCGCCGGCATCGGCGTGGCCGTGGTGATCTGGGGCAGCGCCGTGGTCGCCGGCTTCGAGAGCGTCACGAAGCTGCTCCGTCATGGCGGAACGGGACACGTGGGCTGGGGCATCGGCGCCGCGGCGGTGGGCATCGCGGGCAATCAGCTGGTGGCCCGCTACAAGCTGGTGGTGGGCCGGCGGATTCGCTCGGCGACCATGGTGGCCGACGCCAAGCATTCCCGGCTGGACGCGCTGTCCTCGGCCGGGGCGATGCTCGGGCTGATCGGCGTGGCGCTCGGCTGGGGCTGGGCGGACGCGGTCGCCGGAATCGTCGTCACCGCGTTCATCTGCCACGTCGGCTGGGAGGTGACCGCCGACATCGCGCACCGGTTGCTCGACGGCGTCGAGCCCGAAATCATCACGACGGCCGAAACCGCGGCCGCCACGGTTCCCGGCGTCATCCACGCGCACGCCCGGGCCCGCTGGACCGGGCGCACCCTGCGGGTCGAGGTGGAAGGCTTCCTCGACCCGAAAACCCCACTCGCAGAGGCAGATCAGATCGGTCGCCGCGTGGCCGCCGCGCTGGCACCACAAATCCCCGAGATGCTAAATTTCAGCTGGATCGCGCGGGCCGCCTAACTCCGTTGTGCCGGAAACGATTCCACGACCTTGATCAGTTCGTCGGACGCTTCCCAGTTCAACAGATGTCCCGCCTCGGGTACCGTGACGAGCCGCGCGCCGCGAATGCCCCCGGCGAGCCGGCTCGAATGGCTTTGCGGCGTTGTGCGATCCGCGGAGCCCACCATCACCACGGTCGGTACCGCGATCTCGCCGAGCCGCGGGTATCGATCTTCACGAGAGAAGGCCCGCACCATCGGCAGCAGCGGCCCGTGTTCGTCCAGGTGCTGGTTGAAGAGCTCCATGAACACCGCGATCATCGCCGGCGAAGGACGCTTCCCGCATTGCGCGGCACCGAACGGCATCGCGACGGTCTCGTTGCGTACCAGCCTTTGCAGGATGCCGTGTTGTAGCAGTGGGATCTGCAGGCGGTTCTGCGGCGCCCCATCCAGGATCCGACCCGCCCAGGTGGCGAACAGCACCAGCCCGCGCAACCGCGGCGCCACGTCGGCGTGGTCAAGCACGGCGCGGATGCTGACGAACCCGCCCATCGAGTGGCCGACGAGCACCCCGTCGTGAACGTCGAAGTGCCGTAGCACCGCGGCAAGGTCGGCCGCCATTTGCTCGGATCCGATCCCGTCGGAGCCGAGAGTGGATCGCCCGTGGCCACGCTGATCGAACGCGATGACGCGAAAGCCCCGGGCCTGCAGTTCATCCCACGCAAGGTTCCACTCGAGGATCCTCGCGGTGTAGCCGTGGACGAGGATCACCGGCGGCCCTTGGCCCGCTGCCAACGCGTGCAGCACCGTCCCATCGGGGCGGTCGATGAAGACCCGCTCACCGTCTGGTTCGGCGATAAGCCGTTCGCGCGGAAAGGGGTCGGGGTTGCGCTGTATCCGCGCTGTCACCGCCCGCGCGGCGCCGCAGCCCAAGAACCCGGCCGCACCGAGCGCGGCCAAACCGGTTCTCACCGCCGGCCCCACCCTCCGACGGCCTTCACGCGGGCAGCCCGCTCTTGATGGCGGCATCCTGCTTCTTCCCGAGATCGAGGACGAAGTCCGGTGGCAGCGGATCGTTCGGTCCGCTTTCGAACTCGAGGACCGTGAAGACCTTGCCCTCGGTGAACATCACGATCGCCTTCGACTTCGAGCCGTCCGGCGACGGCCCCACCGCCATCTGGCCGCCCGTTCCCACGTCGGCCGGCGTCGGCGCTGCCTTCACGCTCAGCTCCTGAATCCCCTTGGCGCTCTGGTCGAGCGCCTGCGACGCGGCGCCGGCGTCGGGGTAGACGTAGATGGTGTCGTCGACCTTGCGGGAGCCGCCCTGATTCATGAACACGCCTTCGGTTCCCGCCGGGTTCGAGACGGGCAGCGTCTGCATCAGGGTGAAGGTGTCGCCGGGCACCACGATGTCGGTCGGCTTGATCAGCAAGCTGCTGTAGTCGGACGGCTGGGCGGCACCGCTGCTCGATGTCGGTGCCGCGGACGACGAGGGCGCGGCGGACGTCGAGGTCGACGATGACGTTGACGACGACGGGCTCGACGACTTGTCACTCCCGCACGCCGTGACGGCCGCGCCGACCATCAGGGTGCTCGCCGCAAAGCCTGCGGCCACCGTCGATACCTTCGTCACTCTTGGCCCCTTTTCGATGTGGTCGTCAGTTGCCGACGTCTCGCGCAACATAGCGGATGGCGAGTCTCGCGCGCATCGCGGCGGGGAACAGCGCAAAAACGCGGCGATCCGTGTAAGACTCCGTTGAGTTTTAGTTCCCACCGCCCTTAAGGGCGCACATGACTTCACCCGACCCGCGGACCGCTTCCCCCGCGGAGGTGATGCAGGAGCTGATTCTCGCCGCCTGGGTCTCGCAGGGCATCACCGCCGTCGCAGACTTGGGCGTCGCGGACGCTCTGGCGGCCGGTCCCCTGCCCATCGACGAATTGGCGGGCAAGATCGGGGCCGATCCCGACGCGCTCGGCAGGCTGCTGCGCGCCCTGATCGGCAAGGGCATCTTCGCGCAACGCGACGACCGGCGCTACGAGCTGAGTCCGCTGGCCGACCTGTTGCGCTCCGATGTCCCGGTGTCGATGGCGCCGATGGCGCGCTTCATCGGCGCGCGGCAACACCGTGAGCATTGGAGCCTGCTGACCGAGGCGATCACGACGGGCAGCGCCGTCGTTCCGGCGTTGCGCGGCAAGGGCTTTTTCGACTACCTGGGCGACGAGCCCGAATTCGGCCAGATCTTCAACGACGCCATGACGGGCCTGTCCGGGTTGTCGATCGGACCGGTCGTCGACGCCTACGACTTCACGCGATTCGGCACGATCGTCGACGTCGCCGGCGGCCACGGGCGGCTGCTCGCCGCGATCCTGGCGTCCGCACCGGACGCCCAAGCCGTGCTGTACGACCTGCCCGAAGTGATCGCGGGAGCGCCGGCACTGCTGCGGGAAAGCCATGTCGCGGAACGGGTTCGGCTCGCCGAGGGCTCATTTTTCGATGGCGTCCCGCAGGGTGCCGACGCCTACGTCCTCAAGCACATCATCCACGACTGGGACGACGACGAGTCCATTCAGATCCTGCGGAACGTACGGTCGGCTGCGGCGCCCGGCGCCGCGTTGCTGCTCGTCGAGACGGTCATCCCCGAAGACGGCAGCGCATCGGTCGCCAAGTGGACGGACATGGAAATGCTGATCATCAACGACGGCCGGGAACGCACCGCCAACGAGTACCGCCGCCTGTTCGACGAGGCCGGTTTCGAAATGGTCGGCGTGGTGGACACCGCGTCGCGGTTCAGCGTCATCGAGGGGCGCGCGGTTTAGCTGAGGCTAGTCGCCGACCGCGCCCTCGGGCTTGGGGCCGCGACCCTCGCCGGTGATGTATTTGGGGCAGTAGGCGCCGACCGCGATCACCGTGAACTTGGCGGCGCCGCTTTCCGTAAACCCGTTGCGTTGCTGTAGGTTTCCGATGATTTCGTCCTCGGACGATCCCGTGTCCTCCAATTGGCACAGCGTTTTGGCGGCCGATATCGCGGCGTTCGGATCCTGGTAGGTGATCGCGGCGAATCTGAGCGCGGTAAGGAAGTCGGCGTCGGTGGCCGGGTCGGCGTTGGGGTCTTGGTCGGCGTACGCCGGCGCCGCCAGGGCGATCGCGGCGACGACGATTGCCACCCCCCGGAGATGTCTCATGGCTTCGCCATCGTCTCAGAATCGCGCCCCGCTCGCATCCCGGGAAACCTAGCGGCGCCGGAACCGCTCGCGCAGTTCGGGGTCGTTCTCCCACCACAATCCCGACGGCGCCGGACTTTCGCTCTCGGCCACTTCCGCCGCGTCCAACTCGGCGTCGACTGCGACCGCGTGCGCCTTCTCGTCGCGGGACAGCGCGCGCATCAGCAATAGCACGAACGGCCAGCCGACGAGGTCCCCGAGGATCCACAGGACGCCGGCGCCGATCGTCTGATCCAGCCGAAGATCGGGGCCCCACGATCGGTGCAACCCTGCGTAGTACGCCGCGCCGATCAGCGAGCCCTGCCAGATGACCAGTCCCAACACGCCGTCGCCGAGGGCCTCGCCGACGGTGATCAGCAACGAGATCGCCTGGGAGTACCTGCGGGGAACGGGGTCCGCTTGCAGCCGAGCGTAGAAATACCCAAAACCCACCGTTACCAGCAAGATTCGGGTGGGCGCACCGATCCATTCGTTCTCGAGGGCCGCGGTGTACCAGGGCGTCAGGTACAGCAGCCACGGCGTCCCCAGCATCGCCAGCGACGTCGTCAGCGGGTGTGCGAGCATGCGCGCGAACCCGGTCGCCAACAGCCGGTCGAGGCGGTCACGCCCGGCCGGACCGAGCGCATCGCGCACGACGGTGACCGGCTTGCCCTGCGCGATGAAGAAGGGCACGACGTAAAGCAGCAGCAGGACCTGCAGAGCGCGCATCCAGAACAGGGCGTAGGCGTAGGAGCCGATCGCGCTCATCGTCGCGAGCGCCCACAACGCCACGCCGACCCCGAAGCACACGACCTGCGCGGGCCGGACCGGTCGCTCGCCGCGCCGGTAACACCAGGCGTAGACGGCGGCCACCAGCACGATCACCGCCGCGGAGGTCAGGTCCCGGTGCCAGGTCTGGACCAGGGCGGCCGCTGTCAGCGGCCCCGAATCGACGCGCATGGCCACATAGCCTATTGCCTGGCGCCGGCTGGCAATCGGCGCGAGGGCTAGGCCGCGGGCCGGCTCATCCGCAACGACTTGGGCAGCGCACCGACCTGCCGCCGCTCCGGGACCACCCAGATGTCGCCGGCGAGAACACCGGGCAGTCCGGCCTCGCTGGCGATAAAGACGGGATGCATGCCGCGTACGGACTGACGGTGAAAGTCCCGCACCGTCGCGAACGCCCACTTGCTCAACAGGCAGATCGCCACCAGGTTGACGATGGCCATCAGCGCCATTGTCAGGTCGGCGAACGCCCAGACCAGCTTGAGCTGAGACATCGCGCCGAACACGATCGCCCCCAGCGTCACGAGTTTCAGCACGTTGGTCGCCAGGTGCCGGCCACCCAGGAAGAACAGGTTGGCCTCGGCGCAGACGTAATTGCTGAGCACCGAGGCGAATCCGAACACGCAGACCACGGCGGTCATCACCACGGTGGTCCACGATCCGAGGCCGGCGGCGATCGCCGACTCGGTCAGACTCGCGCCGGCAATCGAGCCGGTGCGAGCCGGATCGTAAACGGCGGGACCCGCCATGAGCACGATGAACGCGGTTGCCGTGCAGATCACCATGGTGTCGACGAAAACGGCGAGCGACTGAATCAGGCCCTGCTCCACCGGATGTGACACCGTCGCGGAGCCCGCGATGTTGGGCGAACTGCCCATCCCCGCCTCGCAGGCGAACAGGCCGCGCTTGACCCCCGTCAGCATGGCCGTCGCGACGCCGCCGGCGAAACCGCCTGCCATCTGCCTGATTCCGAATGCACCGCCGACGATCTCCTCGAGGACCCCCGGCAGCGCGGTGATGTTGACCGCCACGCTCGCCAACGCCAGCAACGCGTATGTCAGCGCGGTAACCGGAATGACCCGTTCCGCGAAATTGGCGACGCTGCGCACCCCGCCGAAGAGCACCGACGCCGCCAGCATGGCCAGACCCACTGTCGTCCAACCGATGTCGATACCGTGCGACGACTTCAGCACGCCGCTGATCGCGTTGGTCTCCACCATGTTGAACGCGGTCGAGAACGTGACCATCAGCAGCACGGCGAAGAAGACGCCGCCGGTCCGTGAGTGCAGGCCGCGCTGGATGTAGAACGCGGGGCCGCCCCGGAAGGCGCCGTCGTCCGAGCGGACTTTGAAGATCTGGGCGAGGGTGGCCTCGATCAGCGCCGTCGCCATGCCGACCGCGGCCACCACCCACATCCAGAAGATCGCGCCCGGCCCGCCCACGGTGAGGGCGATCGCGACGCCGGCGATGTTTCCGGTGCCCACTCGGGAGGCGAGGCCGACGCAAAAGGCCTGAAAAGATGAGATCCCACCGTCTTGGCGGTGGGATCTGCGGAGCTGGCGGAGCATGCGCGGAAAGTACCGGATCTGAATGAATCGGGTGCGCACCGTGAAATAGATGCCGACACCGATGAGCAGATAAACGAGGACGTGGCCATTGAGGGCGTTGCTCAGCGGGTCGATCAACCGCGCCTGAACGAAGTCCAAATTCCATCCCCAACCTGCGCCGCCGTTCGCAGCAGCGTAAACGCGAAATGTTGACGACAGGTTTCGTTAACCGGCCGTTCGCCGGCGCGTTTGTAAAAATCCAATGACACGCCGCTACGAGCCGCTGTCGACCTTTCCGCCGTTCGCCGACAACGCCTGCGGGCAGTACACATTGGCCGCGATTGCGGTAAACCGAGCGGCGTTGTCCCCGTGCAGCCCGGGGTTCTGCGCTTGGATCGTCTTGACGACGTCCACCATTTGCGTGCCCTTGCCCACCGCTTGGCACACCCATCTTCCGGCCCCTATTGCCGGGGCCGGGTCCGGAAAGGTGATGCCGGCCGCGTGCAGTGAGGCAATGAACGCGTCGTCGTTACCATCGGCGCGCGCGGGCCCGGCCATGCCGACCATGGCGGCAAGGCTCGTCAACGTCAGGAGCAGCGGTTTCACGGCCCCCTGATCGTGCCAGAGCGCGGGCGCCGCCGCATGCCAAACACAGCGGAACACTGCGTCAACCCCTGGTTGACACGAAGCAGTCGTCAACCTACTGTTGACGGCATGTCCGAACCGACCCCGATCGCCTATCCCGTCCGCCTCGACGAGCTGATCAACGCCATCAAACGGGTGCAACCGGACGTGCTGGACCAGCTCGCCGACGCCGTCCTCGCCGCCGAGCATTTGGGCGAGATCGCCGACCACCTGATCGGGCACTTCGTCGATCAGGCCCGCCGCTCGGGAGCCTCCTGGACCGACATCGGCAAGAGCATGGGCGTCACCAAACAGGCCGCCCAAAAGCGGTTCGTCCCCCGGGCCGAGCCCACCACGCTGGACCCCGAGCAGGGCTTCGGGCGCTTCACGCCGCGGGCCCGCGGCGCGGTGGTGGCGGCCCAGAACGCCGCGCACGAAGCCGGCAACAGCGAGATCACGCCCGATCATCTACTGCTCGGCCTGCTCGACGATCCGGCCGCCCTGGCGACCGTACTGCTGAACCTGCAGAAGGTGGACGCCGACACGATCCGAGCCGCCGTCAGCCTGCCCCCGGTGGCCGCCGAAATCCCCGAGCTCATACCGTTCAGCGGCCCGGCGCGCAAGGCGCTGGAACTGACCTTCCGCGAGGCACTTCGGCTGGGCCACAACTACATTGGCACCGAACACCTGCTGTTGGCGCTGCTCGAACTGGAAGACGGCGCGGGACCGCTGCACCGATCCGGCGTCGACAAGGACCGCGTCGAGACCGATCTGATTGCCGCGCTCGAATCGCTGACCGGCGGCAAGCACCCCTCCCCTTCGCCATAGCGCGTGTGCAATCATGCGAAGATGCAGCGCTGGCTGGTCGTCGTGTCCACCTTCCTCGCCGCCGCCGCGAGCCTGGCCGCGCCCCGCGCGTGGGCCGGTGACGCGCCGATCGGCCACATCGGTGACACGCTGCGGGTGGACACCGGCACCTACATCGCGGACGTCACCGTCGGCAGCGTGGCGCCCTGCGACCCGCCGCCCGGATTCGGCTACACCCGCGAAGGCGTTCCGGTCAAGAGCTTTCCGGGCAGTACCGTCGACCGCGCCGACGTGACAGTCCGCGCGATCCGGGTGCCCAACCCGTTCATCATGGCGACCAACTTCAGCTTCGACGGCGTGACCCCGTTCGCCGATGCCTACAAGCCGCGGCCCTCCGATGCGCCCGACGCGCTGGACAACGTGCTCGTCAACGCGCCGAACGGGGCCATCGTGCGCGGCGGAGTGTATTGGGACGCCTACCGCGACCCGGTCTCCACCGTCGTCCTGCTGGACAAGAAGACGGGCTATCACCTCGCCCAATGGAATCTTTGACTCTGGCTGTACGCGTCGTCACGACGGGTTCGGTCGACACCGCGGAGCTGGCTGACGTTGCCGCGCGCACCTTTCCGTTGGCGTGTCCCCCCGCCACGGCCTTGGAGAACATCGCGTCGTTCATCGACACCAACCTGTCGGCGGAGCGCTTCGCGGAGTATCTGGCCGATCCGCGCCGCGCGATCGTCACCGCCGCGCGCGACGGCCGAATCATCGGCTACGCCATGCTCGTTCGCGACGCCGACGACACCGCCGAGTTGTCGAAGATGTACGTGCTGGCCGACCACCACGGCGCCGGGGTGTCGGCGGCGCTGATGGACCTCGGTGTGGCCACCGCCCAAGAGTGGGGCGTGCGCCGCATGTGGCTGGGCGTCAATCAGGCAAACGAACGCGCGCAACGCTTTTACCTCAAGCACGGCTTTACCATCAACGGCACCAGGACATTTCAGTTGGGCGCCGAATGCGAGAACGACTATGTCATGGTTCGCGAGCTTCGTTGATCGCGGCTTACCCAATTGAGGTCAGCGCGACCAGCCGTGACGTGGCCCGCAGGTACTTCTTTCGATAGCCGCCGGCCAGCATCTCCTCGCTGAAGATGGTGTCCAGCTTCGCCCCGGAAGCCACCACCGGGATGCCGGCATCGTAAAGCCGGTCGGTCAGCGACACCAGCCTCAGGGCGACGTTCTGATCGTCGATGCCGTGCACGCCGGTCAGAAACACTTCCGTCACGCCCTCGATCAGCGTCAGATAACGCGACGGGTGCATGGTGGCCAGGTGCGCGCACAGCGCGTCGAAATCGTCCAGTGTCGCCCCGTCGACGACCGCGGCGCGCGCGGCCACCTCCTCGTCCGACAACGGCTGCGGCGCCGGCGGGAGGCCGCGGTGCCGGTAGTCGGGTCCCTCGATCCGCACTGTGGTGAAAATGCTTGCCAGCGTGTTGATCTCGCGCAGAAAGTCCTGGGCGGCGAAGCGGCCCTCGCCGAGCTGCTCGGGCAGGGTGTTGGAGGTGGCGGCCACCGACACCCCCCGCTCGACCAACGACGAGAGCAGCCGCGAGATCAGGGTGGTGTTGCCGGGGTCGTCGAGTTCGAACTCGTCGATGCACACCGCCGTGTAACCGGCCAGCATCTCGATGCATTCGACGAAGCCGAACACCCCGGCGAGCTGGGTGAGCTCGCCAAAGGTGGCGAACGCCTTGGGAGTTGGGGGCTCGGGGCCGGTCCCGGGCAGCTGGTAGTACGCCGAGGCGAGCAGGTGGGTCTTGCCAACGCCGAAGCCGCCGTCGAGATACAGTCCGACGCCGGGCAGCACGGCCCGCTTGCCCAACAGTTTTCGGCGGCCGGCGCGGCGCTCCACGGCCTGCCGGCAGAAGTCCTGGCAGGCCACGACGGCGGCGGCCTGGCTCGGTTCCGCCGGATCCGGGCGGTACGTCGCAAAGCTCACATCGGCGAACGTTGGCGGCGGCCGCAATTGGGCGATCAGTCGCTCGGGCGACACGGTCGGATGCCGATCCACCAGGTGAGCCACTCGGCCGAAGGCGGACCCGTGCATGCAGGAACTGTAGCGGCGTGCTGCAATCAAGCTCATGCCAGAGACCCCGCTGACGCTGCTCGGGTCGACGCGGGAAATCGACGACGGCGAACTTCCCCGGCTCTACGGGTATCCGGAACGGGACGGGACGTGGGTGCGGGCGAATTTCATCACCAGCCTGGACGGCGGCGCCACCGCCGACGGCAGCAGCGGCGCCATGGGAGGGCCCGGCGACCGTCACATTTTCAACCTGCTGCGGGAACTGGCCGACGTGATCGTGGTCGGCGCGGGCACGGTGCGGATCGAGGGCTATTCCGGCGCGCACCTGGGTGTGTCGCAGCGACAGGGGCGGCAGGCCCGCGGGCAGAGCGAGGTCCCCCGACTGGCGATCGTCACCAAGTCGGGCCGCCTTGATCGCGGCATGGGGGTGTTCACCCGCACCGAGGTGCCGCCCCTGGTGCTCACCTGCACGGCGGTCGCCGCGGAGACACGCCGGCGGCTCGGTGACCTCTGCGATGTCGTCGACTGCTCCGGCGGCGATCCCGGCAAGGTCGACGAGGCCGCCCTGCTGGCGGGCCTCGCGGCGCGCGGAATGCGCCGCGTCCTGACCGAAGGCGGGCCGGTGCTGCTCGGCGCGTTCGTCCAGCGCGACCTGATCGACGAGCTGTGCCTGACGATGGCGCCCTACCTCGTCGGCGGCCTGGCCCGACGCATCGCGACGGGCCCGGGCCAGGTCCTGACCCGCATGCGCTGCGCCCACATCCTCACCGACGACGCCGGCTACCTTTACGCCCGCTACGTCAAGGCATAGCTACTGTGGTCGGCATGAGTCGGCAGATCGCATCCGCGGCGGTCCTGGTAGCGGTGACCGCGGTCGTCGCCGGCTGCGTTCCCGGCCTGGCCGCGGACCCGCGCTTCGCCACCAATTCCGGCGCCCGACCGCAGGGCGTGGCCCCGACGAAGCCTCCGCCGGCCGGTCCGCCGCCGATCGCCGCGCCCAAGAACGACCTGTCCTGGCACGACTGCACGGCGAGGGTGTTCGGCGACGCGGCCGTGCGGGCGGCGCCGGACGTGCAGCTGGACTGCGCGAACTACGACACCGACCTCGACCCGGTCAACGGCGGGTCGGGGACCCTGAGCATCGGCGTGGTCCGGGCGCGCTCGAACATGACGCCGCACGACGCCGGCCCGCTCGTCTTCACCACCGGCTCCGACCTGCCGTCCTCGACACAGTTGCCGGCCTGGCTCGCCCGGGGCGGCGTCGACGTCCTCCAAACCCACCCCATCGTCGCCGTCGACCGGCGCGGCATGGGCATGTCGAGCCCCATCGACTGCCGCGATCAGCTCGACCGCCAGGCGATGCGCGATCAGGCCCAGTTCCAGCCCGGCGACGACCCGGTCGCCAACCTCTCCGACATCTCCAACACCGCCACCACCAACTGCACCGACGCCATCGCGCCGGGGGCGTCGGCCTACGACAACTCGCACGCCGCCTCCGACATCGAGCGACTGCGCAGCCTTTGGGACGTGCCCGCCGTCGCGCTGGTTGGGATCGGCAACGGCGCGCAGGTGGCGCTGGCCTACGCCGCGTCGCGGCCCGACCGGGTCGCCCGGCTGATCCTCGACTCCCCAATTGCCTTGGGCGTCAACGCCGAAGCCGCCGCCGAGCAACAGGTCAAGGGCCAGCAGGCCGCGCTCGACGCGTTCGCCGCCCAGTGCGTCGCGGTCAACTGCGCGCTGGGTCCGGACCCCAAAGGCGCCGTCAGCGCGATGCTGGCCGACGCCCGCGCGGGCAAGGGGCCCGGCGGCGCACCGGTGGCCGCGGTCGCCAACGCCATCACCGCCGCGTTGGGCTTCCCCTCCGGCGGCCGCGTCGGCGCCACCACGAGCCTGGCCAACGCGCTGGCGGCCGCCCGCTCCGGCGACGCCAACCAGCTGAACAACCTGATCAACCACGCGTACGCCATCAACGACTCGGACGGCAAGTTCGTCAACTCCTGCAGCGACGCCATCAACCGCCCGACCCCGGACCGGGTGCGCGAACTCGTGGTGGCGTGGGCGAAGCTCTATCCCCAATTCGGCACCGTCGCCGCGCTCAACTTGGTGAAATGCGCGCACTGGCCCACCATTCCGCCGCCCGCGCCGCCGAAGAATCTCAAGGTCGACGTCCTGCTGGCGGGCGTGCAGAACGACCCGATCGTCGGCAGCGAGGGCGTCGCCGCGACGGCGGCCATGATCATCAACGCCAACGCGGCCAGCAAGCGCGTGATGTGGCAGGGCATCGGCCACGGCGCCAGCATCTATTCGTCGTGCGCGGTCCCGCCGCTGATCGGCTATCTCAACAGCGGCAAGCTGCCCGGGACCGACACCTACTGTCCCGCCTGATAGTTGGCGTCAAGTCTCGGTGTACGGTGCGCTGGTGACCGCAGCTGACTCGACCCGAACCGGCCTGCGCGATCGGCTCCTGGCCGCGTTTCGTCCCCGAACCAGCGCACCGAGCGCGGCGACGGTATTGCGGTCGGCGCTGTGGCCGGTGGCCATCATGTCGGTGCTGCACCGCAGCATCGTGCTCACCCTCAACGGCAATATCACCGACGACTTCAAGCCGGTGTACCGCGCCGTCCTCAACTTCCGGCACGGCTGGGACATTTACAACGAGCACTTCGACTACGTCGACCCGCACTACCTGTATCCGCCCGGCGGCACGCTGCTGATGGCACCGTTCGGCTACCTGTCCTTTACGCCGTCGAGGTATCTGTTCGTCCTGATCAACACCGTCGCAATCCTGATCGCCTGGTACCTGCTGCTGCGGTTGTTCAACTACACGCTGTCGTCGGTGGCCGCGCCCGCCCTGCTACTGGCCATGTTCTGCACGGAAAGCGTGACCAGCACGCTGGTGTTCACCAACATCAACGGCTGCGTCCTGCTGGCCGAGGTGCTGTTCTTGCGCTGGCTGCTGGACGGGAAGGTCGGGCACCAGTGGTGGGCCGGCCTCGCGATCGGGCTCACCCTCACGCTCAAACCGGTGCTTCTACCGCTGCTGCTGTTGCCCCTGTTAAATCGCCAGTGGCGGGCGCTGGTGCCCGCGGTAATCGTGCCCCTGGTCATCAACGTGGCCGCGTGGCCATTGGTCAGCGACCCGATGGACTTCGTCACGAAAACGGTGCCCTACATCGGGGGCACCCGGGACTACTTCAACAGTTCGATCGAGGGCAACGGCGTGTACTTCGGCCTGCCCACCCCGCTGATCGTGTTCCTGCGAATTCTGTTCGTTCTGATTGCGATCGGCGCACTGTGGCTGCTGTACCGCTACTACCGCACCCGCGATCCGCTGTTCTGGTTCACCAGCTCGTCGGGTGTGCTGCTGTTGTGTTCGTGGTTGGTGCTGCCGTTGGCCCAGGGCTACTACTCGATGATGCTGTTCCCGTTCCTGATGACCGTGGTGCTGCAGAACTCGCTGATCCGCAACTGGCCGGCGTGGCTGGGGATCTACGGCTTCATGACATTGGACGACTGGCTGATTTATAGGTACATGCGGTACGGCCGCGCGCTGCACTACCTGAAGATCACCTACGGCTGGTCGCTGCTGCTGATCGTCGCATTCACCGTGCTGGTTTTCCGTTACCTGGACGCCAAGGCCGAAAACCGGCTGGACGACGGCATCGATCCAGCGTGGCTGACGGCCGAGCGTGAGCGCGACGCGGTGATCGCAAGCTCGGCGGAGCCGGCCCCAGCGGGTCAGCGCCATCCGAGCTAGCGTGGACGCATGACCTCCCCCGACGTGTCGCGCCCGAAGGTGCAACTCTCCGACGACGAGTGGCGCCGAAAGCTCAACCCGCAGGAGTTCGACGTGCTCCGTCGCGCCGGCACCGAGCGGCCGTTCACCGGTGAGTACACCGACACCAAGACCGAGGGCGTCTACCAGTGCCGGGCCTGCGGCGCCGAATTGTTCCGGAGCACAGAGAAATTCGAGTCGCACTGCGGCTGGCCGTCGTTCTTCGACCCGGCGGACTCCGACGCGGTGATCCTGCGCCCGGACCATTCGATGGGTACGACGCGCACCGAGGCGCTGTGCGCCAACTGCCACAGCCACCTGGGCCACGTGTTCGCCGGCGAGGGTTATCCGACGCCGACCGATCAGCGTTACTGCATCAACTCGATCTCGCTGCGCCTGGTGCCGACGGGCGCCTAGGCTCGCCCCCGTTTGCTCATTCCCGGCTGTCACAAAAAGTCGGGGATCTGCCAGTGTGCCCGCCTCAGAGCGACTTCTTGCTCGCAGTGCGGCGCCGCCGCAGTTTGTCGCTGTGAGGCGGGCAAAAAGTCAACCCCGACTGTCCGGTGACTCGTGTGACAGGTGGGGTTACGACTTTTCCGAACTGGCATGCACCCGCACGGCTATATCCCGTCCATCCCGGGCTGGCCGAACAGGCTTCCGCCGGCGCCGCCGGTGCCGGGCAGGCCCGGGGTTGGGCCGGGGCCGCCGTCGCCGCCGTTGCCGCCGTTGCCGATCAGCACGGCGGCGCCGCCGTTGCCGCCGTCGCCGCCGGTCGCGAGACCCTCCCCGCCGGCGCCGCCGACCCCGCCGCTGCCGATCATCCCGGCTTTGCCGCCGACCCCGCCGTCCCCGCCGG
>NZ_JAOPWB010000091.1 GCF_025965855.1 Mycobacterium sp.
AGTTTGCCAAATGCTGCCTCGGCTGGCCTGGCACTTCCCATTAGTCAGGGAAGCTGTCGCCTGTTCTGGCGACAGGCGATGGCGCTTCGCCCGCTATTGGCCCGGATGACGCACCGTTTTGTCATGCGCATGGGACGGGCTGCTTTCCGTCTTGGGCATGGTGGTGATGGTGACCGATGATGATCCTGCTGTCTTGAAATCTGTCCGACTCTGGCCTGCTTTCCAGATCCATCTGACGGTTCAACTCAAACTGCCGTGGTTGGGCCCCTTCCGTCGACACCGTCGCGTGCCGCGTCGTCAGTACCGTGCAGCATGAGGCAAGTCGCGTCCCCAACGATCGTGTTTCCCTGCTGGGCTGTGATCCGTCGAGTTGCTACGAGTGTCGCGATGCCTTGCATACAGGCCGCGAAGAGCAACTTTACTCGAGACGAGTCGGTGTCTGCGAAGTAGCCCGCTGAACGCCCGCGGTCAATCACCGCATCAAAGGTGGCAAAGAGTCGCTCCGCAGCATCGCGGACCTGTTCAGGTGGATCGTCGACCTTGGCGGCAAACATCAGGCTCATGAGAGCCGCGTCGCTGACCGCTCGCCTCCGACGGGCCTGAACTCGATGTCAGGGAAGGCGGTGATGATGTTGTGGCAGAATCGATATGGAATGACGCCCTGGGGATGCCAGGGGATGTAGGGATCCAACCCGATGACCCCGATCGTCGCCGCACCCAGACCTTGCGTGATCAACGTTTCGGCGAGTTCATCTGAATTCCGTCCAATGCGAATGCTTTTCGCCGAAACCCAGCAGTCATCTCCACGCCGACCGCCTTCCATCCGATCGAGTACGTATAGCGGCATCGGCAGGAACGCGATGGGTTCGCCCTGCCTGGGCATCAGGACCGTCGTGCCGGGCCGATCGTTGGTGAACCACGTGTCGAAGTTGAACTGCGAGGCGCCGGCGTCCTCATGTTCGCCGTAAACCAGCAGCGCATCCAAACCGTGACGCCTCATGAAGCCCCGCGCCAGGTTCCACCGGCGGTCGCGCTCGGCCACCGAGAACGTGGGTACGCAGTTCCCAAAAAGTTGATCTAACATGAGTTTTCGCGATCACGCCGCCGTGGATTGGATTCTAGGCCGGCGGCGCAAGGCCGGCTCTAGCAGCGCCGGGGGCCGATAGGCCATGTCGAGTGTTCCGACATCGGTACCCGGGGCAACGATGTCGTCGATCCGATCGAGGATTTCGTCGGTCAGGATGACCTCGGCACCGGCGAGCAGATCCTCGAGGTGATCCATGGTGCGCGGGCCGATGATGGCGCTGCTCACCGCGGGATGCGCAATGGCGAACGCGATCGCAATGTGTCGCAGCGCCAGCCCCGATTCCTCGGCCAGCACAGTCAACTGTTCCACAGCGTCAAGCCGGCGTTCGTCCCTGAGATGCTTGAAGAATGCCGCGCGGCGCAGGTCAGTCTGCTGCCCCTTGCGGATGCGGCCGGTGAGCAACCCCTGCGCGAGCGGGCTCCACACCAAGGTGCCCATCCCATAGCGCTGCGCCACCGGCAGAACCTCAGCCTCGATGCCGCGGTCGAGAATCGAGTACGGGGGTTGTTCGTTGCGGAACCGTTCCAGTCCGCGTCTTTCGGCGACCCACTGGGCCTCGACCATATCCGACGCGGGCATCGTCGAGGAGCCGATGGCCCGGACCTTGCCGCTACGCACCAGATCCGACAGCACCGACAGCGTCTCCTCGATGTCAGTGTCGGGGTCGGGCCGGTGGATCTGGTAGAGGTCGACGTAATCGGTCTGCAAGCGGCGCAGCGACTTCTCGACCGATGCCGTAATCCACAGCCTGGAGTTGCCGCGCTGAACGGGCTCCTCCCCCATCACACGATGGACTTTGGTCGCCAGGATGACGTCGTCGCGTCGGCCCTTGAGCGCCTTACCGACGATCTGTTCGGACTCGCCGGCAGAGTACGCCGGAGCGGTGTCGATGACGTTGATCCCGGCATCCAATGCCCGATGGACAATGCGGATGCACTCGCTGTCATCTGGGTTGCCCATCGACCCGAACATCATGGCGCCCAACGCGTACGGGCTGACCTTGATGCCCGTTCGGCCCAGTGTGCGGTACCGCATAGCGATTCTCCTGGTTCTTCATGCTTCTGGTTCGTTGTGTTTTTTCGTTGCGCCGCATAGTTCTGCGGGTCGCATCGTGTTGCGGCAGGGCGGTTCTCGCGTGGCCGGGGTAGGACGCGCGGATGACGGCGTCAGGTCACCCGCCGCGCGGTCAGTGTGGACAGCCGCTTCATTGAGTGCCGGCTGGTGGAATTTCTCGCTTGCTTTGCATGAGGTCAGTCTGCGTCGAATACGACGGGGCAACGAGGACGCGTTCAACCGAGGACTGCGAGTCCCTGGCTAAGCACAGATGTCCTGGCCACAATGGGTGAATGGACTGTGTCGCGCTGGCCGAGTTTCTGCGGCGCCGCCGTGAGGTGATCAGTCCCTCGGACATGGGATTGTCGCCAGGCCAGCGTCGCCGCACCACAGGCCTGCGCCGCGAGGAAGTGGCCCAGTTGACCGGCATGTCAGTCGATTACTACAGCCGCCTGGAGCAGGCGCGCAGCACGCAGCCGTCACCGCAGATGGTGCGCGCCCTCGCCCGCGCGCTTCGCCTCACCGAGGACGAAACCGACCATCTCTTCCGACTGGCCGGTCACGCCGTTCCCGACCGCCCGTGGCATTGCCTTCACGTGCGGCCCGCCCTACTGTTCCTGCTCGACCAGTTGCGCGATGCGGCCGCCTTCGTATGCTCAGATACCGAGATCCTGCTCGCCCAGAACGACATGGCCAAGCTGCTGATGGGCGACTTGGGCGACGGCGATACGGGGCTTCAAGCCAGCATGTGCTGGCGTTGGTTCACCGACCCACGCTCGCGTGACACGATCCCGGCAGACGAACGCAGCCAACACAGCCGCAGCCGGGTCGCGGATCTGCGGGCGGCGTGGGCTCGCCGGCCCAACGATCCCGATATGCGTGAACTCGTAGACGGGCTGCTGAAGCACAGCCCCGAATTCGCCGAGTTGTGGACTCGTCACGAGGTGGCAGTACGGCGCATGCACCGCAAGACCTTCCTCACACAGGTCGGTCCCATCACTTTGGATTGCGAAGTGCTCGCAACCATGGACGGCCAGCGGCTAGTGGTGCTCACGCCACCTGCTGGCACCTCGGGCATGGACAAGCTGCGCTTGCTCGGCGTGGTGGGTCGCCAATCCCTTGCTAAAAGTTGAGTCTTCCACCGTCCCGAAAAACTCCTCCGCCACGACGGGGACGCCCACGACAGGTAGCCCTTTGGTACCGCACTGATTAACGTGACTCCGGTGAATCATCAACGCACCTTGCTCTTGATGCGTCACGCGAAATCCGATTACCCGGCCGGCGTCGCCGACCACGAGAGGCCCTTGGCGCCGCGCGGCATCCGGGAAGCCGGGCTGGCCGGTGACTGGCTACGCGCCAATGTGCCCACCATCGACGGTGTGCTGTGCTCCACGGCGACGCGTGCCCGCCAGACCCTGGCGAGAAGCGGTATCGATGCGCCCGTGCGGTATAGCGAACGGCTCTACGGCGCCACTCCGGGCACGATGATCGACGAGATAAGCGAGACCGCCGACGCCGTCGCCACCCTGCTCGTCATCGGGCACGAGCCGACGATGTCGGAGTTGGCCCTCACGCTGGCCGACGACGACGGCACGGATACGGCTGTCGTGGAACGCATTTCGACGAAATTCCCGACCTCGGCGATCGCGGTGCTGACGGTGCCCGGCGCGTGGACGGGGCTGGAACCGCGCCGGGCCGCGCTGACCGGTTTCGAAGTCCCCCGCTGAGCCGCTACGAGTTGGTGGCCAGCGTCAGCTCCATGAGCTTGATGGCCTGCCCGCAGGCGTCGATGCCGGGCGCCTGGGGGTTGACCCACCAGCCGACCACCCCCGCGGCGTTGCTCGCCACCCCGCAGGCCCCGTTCGGGTCGTCCGGGCGCATCACGATCGAATCGATCCCCGCGATCGAGCGGTTCTCGACCTTGTATTTCAGGAATTCGGCCACCTTGCGCTCGTTGCTCAGGCTGCCCTGCTCGAACCAGAACCGGGTGATGTCGATCAGACCGGCCGGGTTGGCCGCCTGCCACCGGCAGATCGCGCCGACGAACGTGCTCTGAATGTCAAGCGGATCGGCGCCCACCGTCTTGGCCAGGATGTCGCTGGTCAACACCTCGCATTCCTTGAGCAGGTTCGGATACTGCTGCTGCGAGTTGTTGTTGCGCGGGACGTTGCCGCCCGCCTTGACGGCGGTGCCCCCGACCGACTTCGAACAACCGGTCAACACCAACACCGCGGCGAGCGCCACGGCCACGCCGGCACGAACGGTTCGTCTGCTCATTTGGAGTTCGCAATCGACTGACGGGCGAGTTCCTTCGCTATGTCGCACGGCGGCGGGAACGGCTTTTGACTGAAGCTGACCGACCATTCGATGAAGTCGTCCTGGAACTGGATGCCCACCTCGCACAGCGAGTCGCCCAGGTTGGGCTCGTTACCGATGGCGATGAAGCCGCCGTGGCCGTTGATGTTGATGTCGTCGACGCTGGCGCGCGACAGCTCCTCGGTCTTTCGTTCGCGGCCAATCGGGCTGCCGCGATACCAGGAAAAGGAGAAGTGCGGGCCGAGGATCCCGCCGCCCGCCAGCCACTGGCATCCGACGGAATTCCGGGCGGTGTTCACCAGCCCCGTCACCTTGGTCAGGTCCGACACGGTCTGATCGCCGATGCCGCCGCACTGCGGGAACATCGGCCCGTGCTGGCCCTCCCCGTTGCCCGGCGTCGACGATGCCGTCGCTCCCGGTTTGTTGTCGCCGGAACTCGAGCACCCCGCAATCGTCGGGATCAGAATCGCCAAGGCCGACGTGGCGAGAGCCAGCGCCCTCGCGCTACGCCCCACCGATACCCTGCCTTCGCCGCCGAGCCTTCTTCTGGTCCACACGATGCACTGTAGCGGCAGCCCATAAGCACAACCACCGATGAGGCACCTGAGCAGGAGTTTCAGCGTCCGCACCGCGCGGCGGTGCTGACGACTGTGATCCCCGCCGTGTGCGACAGTTACCAAATGCTCCTGGCACTGCTGCGCCAGTACATCCGGCCGTACCGGGGGCTGGTCGCGGTGCTGATGGTGCTCCAGATGACCAGCACCCTGGCGTCGCTGTACCTGCCCACGGTCAACGCCGCGATCATCGATGAGGGCGTGGCCAAGGGCGACACCGCCACCATCGTCAGGCTCGGCATGGTGATGCTCTCGGTCACCGGGCTGCAGGTGTTGTGCGCGGTCGGGGCCGTCTACTTCGGCTCGCGGACGGGCATGGGCTTCGGCCGCGACCTGCGCTGGGCGATCTTCGAACACGTCACCACCTTCTCCGAGCGCGAGAGCGACCGGTTCGGCGCGCCAACCCTGTTGACGCGCAGCACCAACGACGTCCGGCAGATCCAATACCTGGTTCAAATCAGCGGCACCGTTCTGATCAGCGCGCCGATCATGTGCGTGGGCGGAATCCTCATGGCCATCCACCAGGAGGCCGCGTTGACCTGGCTGCTGCTGGTCAGCGTTCCGGTCATGGCCGTGACCAACTACTTCGTCATGTCGCGCATGCTGCCCTTGCTGCGCCGAATGCAGGGCCTGATCGACGGCATCAACCGGGTGGTGCGCGATCAGCTGTCCGGTGTCCGGGTGGTCCGGGCGTTCGCCCGCGAGGGCTTCGAGCGCGACCGGTTTGCCCGCGCCAACACCGCGCTGTCGAACACGGCGCTGACCGCGGGCAACTTGCAAGCGCTCATGCTGCCGCTGACCACGCTGACCATCAACGTGTCCAGCGTCGCGCTGATTTGGTTCGGTGGCCTGCGGATCGATCGGGGCCAGATGCAGGTGGGTTCGCTGACCGCCTTCCTTGTGTACTTCACCCAGATCCTGATGGCGGTGTTGATGGCCACGATGACGCTGGTGGTGCTGCCGCGCGCGTCGGTGTGCGCCGAACGCATCACGGAGGTGCTCAACACCCGCGCCGCCGTCCAGGACCCGCCGAACCCCAGGTTCCCGCGGACCGGGATCACCGGCGTCGTGCGCCTGGACGGCGCCACCTTCACCTACCCGGGCGCCGATCGACCGGTGCTGCAGGATATTTCGTTCACCGCGCTGCCCGGCACCACCACCGCCATCGTCGGCAGCACCGGTTCGGGCAAGTCGACGCTGGTGTCCCTGATCTGCCGGCTCTACGACGTGACCTCGGGCGCCGTGCTGGTCGACGACGTCGACGTCCGCGACTACCACACCGAGCGGCTCTGGTCGGCGATCGGGCTGGTGCCCCAGCGGGGCTACCTCTTCTCCGGGACCGTCGCGGACAATTTGGGTATCGGCGCGGGCCCCAACCAGGTGGTGACGGCCGAGGAGATGTGGGAAGCGTTGCGCGTGGCCGACGCCGACGGATTCGTGCGGGCCCACGATGACGGGCTGCAAATGCGCGTCGCCCAAGGCGGAATCAACTTTTCCGGTGGTCAGCGGCAGCGGCTGGCGATCGCGCGGGCCGTCATCCGCCGGCCCACCGTCTACCTTTTCGACGACGCGTTCGCCGCGCTCGACGTGCATACCGACGCACGGGTGCGCGCGTCGCTGGCCCAGACGTCCGGCGATGCCACGATCATCGTTGTCACCCAGCGCGTTTCGACCGCGGCCCTGGCCGACCAGGTGATCGTCGTCGACGACGGGAGCCTGGTGGGCGCGGGCACCCACGAATCGCTGCTGGCCGACTGCGCCACCTATGCGGAATTCGCCGACTCGCAGTCGGTGGGCGCCGTGCGATCCGGTCAAGTGGGGGGCACGCAATGACCGTGGCGACCACGCGTGGCGCGGCCACCGCTCCGGCGGGGCGGTCCCGCGACTTCTGGGGTTCGGCGACCCGGCTGGTGAAACGGCTTGCGCCGCAACGGCGGCTGAGCATCGCGGTGATCACGCTGGGCATCACCGGCACGGCGATCGGGGTCGTCGTCCCGCGGATCCTGGGCCACGCGACCGACCTGCTGTTCAACGGCGTCATCGGGCGAAGGCTTCCCGCCGGAATCAGCAAGGCACAGGCCGTCGCCGCGGCCCGCGCCCGCGGCGACAACGCCTTCGCCGAGCTGCTCTCCGGGATGAACGTGGTGCCGGGCCGCGGCGTGGACTTCGGGGCGGTGGCCCGAACGCTGGCGCTGGCGCTGTTCCTGTATGTTATTGCTGCGCTGCTGATTTGGGCGCAGGCCCGGCTGCTCAATGTCACCGTGCAGCGCACCATGGTCGCGCTGCGTTCCGACGTCGAGGACAAGATCCACCGGCTGCCGCTGTCCTACTTCGACGGGCGCCAGCGCGGTGAGCTGTTGAGCCGGGTCACCAACGATATCGACAACGTCCAATCGTCGCTGTCGATGACGATCAGCCAGCTGCTGACATCGGTCCTGACCGTGGTGGCCGTGCTGGCGATGATGGTGTCCATCTCCCCGCTGTTGGCGGGAATCACGTTGCTGGCCGTGCCGATCTCGCTGCTGGCGACGCGGGCGATCGCGCGACGTTCGCAGCGCCTGTTCGTGGCCCAGTGGAGAAGCACCGGACGCCTCAACGCCCACATCGAGGAGACCTACAGCGGGTTCACGGTGGTCAGGACCTTCGGCCACCAGGCCGCGGCGCGCGAGCAGTTCCGCCGCTTCAACGACGACGTCTACCGGGCCAGTTTCGGCGCCCAGTTCTTCTCCGGCCTGGTGGCTCCGGCGACCGGGTTCGTCGGCAACGTCGGCTACGCGGCGGTCGCCGTGGTCGGGGGCCTGCAGGTGGCCACCGGGCAGATCACGCTCGGCAGCATCCAGGCCTTCATCCAATACGTCCGGCAGTTCAACGCGCCGGTGAGCCAGGTGGCCGGGATGTACAACACCCTGCAATCCGGGGTGGCCAGCGCCGAGCGGGTGTTCGACCTGCTCGACGAGCCCGAGGAGCCGCCGGACCCCGAACGAACACAACCCTATGCCCAGGGCCCAGGGGGCGGCGGCCGCGTCGAGTTTCAGCACGTGACCTTCGCGTATCGGCCGGGCACGCCGGTGATCCACGACCTGTCCCTGGTGGCCGAGCCGGGCAGCACGGTGGCGATCGTCGGGCCGACCGGGGCGGGCAAGACCACCATGGTGAACCTGCTCATGCGGTTCTACGACGTCGATTCCGGTCGAATATTGATCGACGGGGTCGACATCACCACCGTGAGCAGGCAGTCACTGCGATCGCGAATCGGCATGGTGCTGCAGGACACCTGGCTGTTCGATGGGACGATCGCGGAGAACATCGCCTATGGGCGCCCGGAGGCCACCGAAGACGAGGTGGTCGAGGCCGCCAGGGCGGCGTATGTGGACCGGTTCGTGCATACCCTGCCGGCCGGCTACCAGACCCGGGTCAGCGGCGACGGCGCCAACATCAGCGCCGGCGAGAAGCAACTCATCACCATCGCCCGCGCATTCCTTGCCCGGCCGCAGCTGTTGATCCTGGACGAGGCGACCAGCTCCGTGGACACCCGCACCGAGGCCCTCGTTCAGCGCGCCATGCGCGAGCTTCGCCAGAGTCGAACGAGTTTCATTATCGCGCATCGCCTTTCGACGATCCGCGACGCCGACCGCATCCTCGTGGTGGAGGCCGGCCGCGTCGTCGAACAAGGAAGCCACGCCCAACTGCTGGCGCGGCGCGGCGCCTACTACGCGATGACTCAGGCGTAGCCGCAACGGAATAGCCCGCATTCCAAGAATGTGTTGAGGATCCCTCAAGGGTCCGGCCGGAAGCTTGGCACATCCAAGGCCGAACCCAGGAGCAAAGGAGCTCAACAATGTTCACACACCGCATCACCGCAGCCGTTGCCACCGCTCTCGGCACCGTCGCCGTCGGGCTCGCAGTCGCGAGCGCCGGCACCGCCGGGGCGATCACCGCCGAGGGCAACTCCGTCGCCCCGATGACGAGCCAGGCCACCTCCTTCCGCACCGACCAAGAAGCCATCCAGGCAGGCCACCAGGTGTGCGCGGAGCTGGCCGCCGGCAAAAGCAAGGCGGCCGTCGCGCTTCAGCTGATGAGCCAGGCGAGGCTGTCTCCCAGGCAGGCGGGCTACTTCGTGGCCGCCGCCACCAAGTTCTACTGCCCGCAATTCGCCGGACGGGCCGCGTAGCCAACCACCAACCGCGATGGGGGATTCCGTGACCGGGATCCCCCATCCGCAGCCAGCCGCCGCAAAGCGAAACGATGAGGACCGACCATGAAGGCCAACCAGATCGCCACCGTTGCCAAGACAATCGCCTTCGCCGTGGTCGCCGGTGCCGTCGCGCTCGGTGTGGCCGCCCCGGCCAATGCGGCCTCGGAGGTGATGTACGGCGACCCGGTTGCCGCCGGCATGTACTGGCACCAGCAGCAGTACGACGACTGCGTCCTCATGTCGAGCGCCGACGTCATCGGTCAGATAACCGGTGCGGCGCCCTCGGAGGCGGCCATCATCGAAAAGGCCCACTCGACTCCGAGCGTCGTCCACGCGGGCCCGATCTACACCAAGCCGGCCGACGCCGACAACCCCAATTCGGGGGCGGGCGCCAGCGTGGAGGACGTCCCCGCGTTGCTCGCTCAATACCGGGTCGCCGCCGTCGTCGTCGACAGGGACCACACCGCAGTACGCGGCATCCGCCCGGGCATCGCGGGGCTCAAGCAGGCGCTGGGTGGCGGCCACAAGGTGATCATCAGCGTCAACGCCGAACTCATCTGGCACGAGCCCGTCGACGAGAAGGACAAGAGCGGCAATCCCGTGTCCGACCACGCGGTGGTGGTGACCGGTGTCGACGCCACCCACGGCATCGTTCACCTCAACGACAGCGGCATCTCCGGGGGGCGCGACGAGCAGGTCCCCATGGAGCTCTTCGTCAAAGCGTGGGACACCAGCGACGAGCTGATGGTGGTGACGCTTTAGCGCGTGTTCCGGTGCAGCTTAATCTGATTCGCGCAGGCCATCCAAGATCACGTTGGCGGGACCCGCATTTCCGCGACGCGAGCATTCGCCAGGTTGTTACCGAATTTGCCAAGTTCGTATCACAATCACTACAAGACACCTCATTGACATGCGAGAGGGTGTTACGCGCGATGGTGGACAAACGTCTCGAGTTCGGTCTGCTCGGGCCGCTGGAAATGAGCGTTGACGGCGCCCTGGTGCCCCCGGGCACCCCCAAACAGCGGGCCGTGCTGGCCATGCTGTTGATGAACCGCAACAGTCCGGTTGGCGTCGACAGGCTCATCACGGCCCTGTGGGCAGACTCGCCGCCTTCGGGGGCCAGGGCCAGCATTCACTCCTACGTGTCCAATCTGCGAAAGCTGCTCAGCGCGGTCGGGTTAGACCCACGAGTGGTGCTGGCCGCGGCGCCTCCGGGCTACCGCCTCAGCATTCCCGACAACGCTTGCGACATCGGGCGATTCATCGCCGAGAAGACCGCGGGCGTGCACGCGGCCGCCGCCTCCCGGTTCGAACAGGCCGGCAAGCACCTGTCTGCGGCACTGACGGAATGGCGCGGGCCGGTCCTCGAGGACCTGCGCGACTTTCAGTTCGTCGACACCTTCGCCACCTCCCTCGTCGAGGAGAAGATTCTCGTCCACACGGCGAAGGCGGAGGCCGAAATCGCTTGCGGACGCGCCTTTTCCGTGATCACCGAGCTCGAAGCTCTGACCGCGGAGCATCCCTACCGCGAGCCGCTGTGGGCGCAGTTGATCACGGCCTACTACCTCACCGACCGTCAATCCGACGCGCTGGGCGCCTACCGCCGCGTGAAGAAAACGCTCGCCGAGGACCTGGGGATCGACCCGGGCCCCAATCTGCGTGCCCTCAACGAACGGATCCTGCGCCAGGAGCCGTTGGACGTCAAGAAGATCGCCGTGACCACCGCCGCCGTCACCCAGACGGTCATGGATCAGCACACCAGGGTGTCCGAGCGGAACGCTGTCGCGTATCTGCGCGAAGCCTCGGGGCAAAGCCATCCGCTGCGCGAGGCGGCGACCCGCATCGGGCGCCTCAGCGATAGCGACATCGTCCTGGACACCCCCAAGGTCAGCCGCCACCATGCCGTCATCGTCGACACGGGCACCAGCTGGGTCATCAACGACCTGCGGTCCTCAAACGGCGTGCAGGTGCAGCACGAGCGCATCCGCTCGGCGACCCCGCTGCACGACGGCGACCACATCCGCATCGGTGAGCACGAGTTCACGTTCGAGATCGTCGCGGGGAACAACGGCGAAGGCTAGGCGCGACTGTAGCGGGCCGTTGCCGTGACTTGAAGGTCGCCAAGAAGTTATCAAGAAGTCGTTGAGAATCCTCCAAGGGTTCGGCCCGAAGCTGAGCACATCCAGGGCCGAACCACCAGCAAAGGATCACAACAATGTTTTCTCCCCGCATCACCGCGGCCGTCACCACCGCCATCGGCGCAGCCGCCGTAGGACTCGCGGTCGCCACCGCCGGCGCCGCCGGGGCCAGCACCGCCGACGACACCTTCATCACCGATATGAGGGGCATGGGCGTCACCTTCACCTCGCCGCAGGAGGCCATCAAGGAAGGTCACCAGGTGTGCAAGGAGCTGGCCGCCGGCAAGACCGGCACGGACGTCGCCACGGAGGTGCTGAGCCAGACGGACCTGACAACCAAACAGGCCGCCTACTTCGTCGTCGACGCGGCCCAGGCCTACTGCCCGCAGTTGTCCAGCCGGCTGACCTAGTCAAGCCGCCCACCCGAATGGGGGATCCCGACAACGGGGTCCCCCATTCTTCGTTGCGGCCTCGAAAATGCCTGCCGGACAGCGGATTAGAAGTGCGCGAGATACTCCAAGGATTCGTTGAGATAACGAGAAGGTCGACATCGGAACCTTTTCTCAACCAAACCGCAACAAAGCGGAACGAAAAAAGGAAAACCGTGAAGACCAAGATCGCAAACATCGCCAAGACCGCCACCTTCGCAGTGGTGGCCGGCGCCGTCGCGTTGGGAGTGGCCGGACCGGCCGGCGCCGCTTCGGGCGCGACCTACGGCGACCCCGACGCTGCCGCCCGGTGGTGGCGCCACCAGAAATACGACGACTGCGTGCTGATGGCCAGCGCCGACGCAATCGGCGAGATGACCGGCAAAGAGCCCTCGGAGGAGGCCATCATCAAGAAGGCCCAATCGACGCCGAGCGTCGCTCATCCCGGCACGATCTACACCAAGCCCGCCGACACCAAACACCCGAATTCGGGCATGGGCACCGAATTCGCGGACGTCCCGACGCTGATGGCGCAGTACAAGGTCGACGCCGTCGTCACCAACAGGAAGCACGCTGACGAAGACGGCATTCCCGGCGGCATCGGGGGAATCGAGCAGGAACTGGGCACCGGCCACAAGGTGATCGTCAGTGTCAACGCCGAGCTCATCTGGAACGTGCCCGTCGACACGAAGGACAAAAACGGCAACCCCGTCGGTGACCACGCCGTGGTGGTGACGGGTGTCGACACCGCCTACGGCATCGTCCATCTCAACGACAGCGGTAATCCCAAGGGCCGCGACGAGCAAATCCCGATGGCGCTCTTCCTCAAGGCGTGGGACACCAGCAACGAGCTGATGGTCGTCACCACCTGATGCGTTAACCGAGGGCCCATCGAGTCGGGGTAGCCATGCGGCGCGAGTGCCCCGGGTCGGCTGCCCGCCGTTTGTATGCGGCCGGTCGGGTCGGAAGGTGTTGATATGGTCGGCGGGTCGGGTTGGTTTGGAGGGTCGATGAGCGGGGCGCCGGGCTCGCGGGTGGGGTCGATGTTCGGACCCTATGAGCTCAAACGGGCCCTTGGCCACGGCGGGATGGGCGAGGTCTACGAGGCCGAACACACCGTCAAGGGGTGGACCGTGGCGCTCAAGCTGATGTCGGAATCCGTCAGCAGCGATCCGGTGTTCCGCGAGCGGATGAGGCGCGAAGCCCGCATCACCGGCCGGTTGCAGGAACCCCACGTGGTGCCCATCCACGACTACGGTGAAATCGACGGGCAAATGTATTTGGAGATGCGCCTCATCGAGGGCACGGATCTCGACACTTTGCTCAAACGATTCGGTTCGCTGAGCGCGCCGCGCGCGGTGGCCATCATCACCCAGATCGCCTCCGCCCTGGACGCGGCGCACGCCGCGGGGGTGACGCACCGCGACGTCAAACCGCCCAACATCCTGGTCACCCGCGACGACTTCGGCTACCTGGTCGACTTCGGCATCGCCAGCGCCAAGACCGACGAGAAGCTGACCCAGCTGGGCACCGCGGTGGGCACCTGGAAATACATGGCGCCCGAACGGTTTTCCAGCGACGAAGTGGACCATCGCGCCGACATTTACTCGCTGGCGTGTGTGCTGTACGAATGCTTGACCGGGTCTCCGCCCTACTCGTCGGACAGCGCCGGCGTACTGGTCAGCGCCCACCTGTTGGAGCCCATCCCCCAGCCCAGCACGAAACGTTCGGGTATTCCGCGCGCCTTCGACCCGGTGATCGCCCGCGGCATGGCGAAAAAGCCGCAAGACCGCTATGCCAGCGCCGGTGATCTGGCCCGCGCCGCCCACGAGGCGCTCACGAATCCGGATCAGACCCAGGCCGTCAACATCCTGCGCCACGGCGAGGAGTCCACCCTGCCGGGACTGAGGGGACCGAAAGGCACTCTCGCACCCGTCCCGCCCCCGCCCGCCGCACCGCCGCCCTCGCCGGCCGGGCGCCCCGCTCCCGACAGCGGGCCCATCCACCGCTCGGGCCCACCCGCGCCGAATCCCCCGCACCATCAACCGCCGTGGGCCGGTCCGCCACCACAGTTCGCCGGCCCGGCGCCCTTCGGCCAGGGGCACCCGCCCGCACCACCGCGCAAACGCAACCCGTGGGCCATCGTCGCCGGCGCGGCCGCCGCCGTCGTCGTGCTCGTCATCGCCGCCATCGGCATCTCGATGGCCGTCGGACACGACGACAGCGAAACCCCCAATGCCGCCAGCACTACCACGGCCACCACCACTACGACCACGAGAACAACGACCAGCGCGACCTCCCCATCGCTTTCCAGCCCACCGCCCGGCGCGGCGAACCGGCTGCTCGGCGTGCTGCCCGCCGGCTATCCGCCCGGCACGTGCAAACCGGAGGGCCAACCGATGCCGGGCGCGATCGTCTCGGTCATGTGCGGACAAAACACCGATCCCAACGGCCCCGCCGTCGGGGAATACGGGCTGTTCGCCGGTCTCAAAGCGCTGCAGGACGCCTTCACCGGCTACTTGGAGGTCGACGCGACCGTTAAGTGCCCCGGGGACAAGGCTTCACCGGGCACCTGGTGGCACAACAAAGACCCGAACACCATCCTCGGTCAAATCGCGTGCGGGACCTACAAGGGCGATGAGCCGCAAGTGATGTGGACGAACCAGCAGACCATGGTGTTCGCGGTCGTCGGCGGAAATCCGCAGGGACCGAACCTCGATCAGCTGTACAAGTGGTGGGCAGCCCACTCGTGACGCTGAAGTGGGACCACAACGCCTATTACCAGCGCGTGTTGCTGAAGCAGCTGGCGCGGCCTTGCGGGCGGGTGCTCGACGTCGGTTGTGGCGCGGGAGCATTCGCGGCGCGACTGGCCGGCCGCGCCGAGCATGTCGACGCGGTCGACAAGTCGGCGGCGATGATCGAGGCGGCCTAGCGGCGCGCACCGGCCAACGTCACCTGCGTCCTCGCCGACGTGCTGGAACTGCCCCTGCCCGCGGATCACTACGACGCGATCGTGTCGATCACGGCGTTGCACCATGTGCCGCTCGCCGACGCCCTGCGGCGCCTGGCGCCGGCGTTGCGCCCGGGCGGTGTGCTGGCCGCGGTGGTGCTGCCGCGGTCGGACCTGCCCCGCGAGGCGGCCACCGAAATCGTTGCCGCGGCGGCTAATCGGGCGTTCGGCGCGACATTCGCCGCGCTGACGATGACCGGCCGTGGCCGCTGGTACGGGGTGGATCCCACCAATGAGGCGATGCCGAAAGTTTTCGACCCGCCGCTGACCAACCGGCAGGCCCGCGAAGTCGCGGCAGGGACCCTGCCGGGCGTCCGGGTCCGTCGGCTTGTGTTTTGGCGTTACCTCCTGCTGTGGCGCTCGCCGGGGTGACAATGTCTACGTTGTCCTGCAATGGGACATTGCTGAGTCGGGGCTCGCGGCTGGCCGCTCGGGGCGGAGGGTGTTGGTATGGTCGGCGGGTCCGGGGTTGGTTTGGAGGGTCAGGGATGAGCGACGCGCAGGCCTCACGGGTGGGCTCGATGTTTGGGCCCTATCACCTAAAACGGCTGCTGGGCCGCGGTGGGATGGGCGAGGTCTACGAAGCCGAGCACACGGTCAAGGAGTGGACGGTCGCCGTCAAGCTGATGTCGGACACGTTCAGCAAAGACCCCGTGTTTCGCGAGCGGATGAAGCGCGAAGCCCGCATCGCCGGGCGTTTGCAGGAACCCCACGTGGTGCCCATCCACGACTACGGCGAAATCGATGGGCAGATGTACATGGAGATGCGCCTGATCGAGGGCGTCGACCTGGACACCCTGCTCAAACGGTTCGGGCCGCTGACCCCGCCGCGCGCGGTGGCCATCATCACCCAGATCGCCTCGGCCCTGGACGCCGCCCACGCGGCTGGGGTGATGCATCGCGACGTCAAACCGCCCAACATCCTGGTCACCCGCGACGACTTCGCCTACCTGGTCGACTTCGGCATCGCCAGCGCGACCACCGACGAAAAGCTGACCCAACTCGGCACGGCGGTGGGCACCTGGAAATACATGGCGCCGGAACGGTTTTCCAACGACGAGGTCACCTACCGCGCCGACATCTACGCGCTGGCCTGTGTGCTGCACGAGGCCCTGACCGGATCGCCGCCCTATCGCGCCGACAGCGCCAGCACCCTGGTCACCGCCCACCTGCTGGAACCCATCCCGAAGCCCAGCGCGGTTCGCTCCGGCGTCCCCAAGGCCTTCGACACGGTGATCGCCCGCGGCATGGCCAAAAAACCCGAAGACCGCTACGCCAGCGCCGGCGATCTGGCCCTGGCCGCCCACGAGGCCCTCAGCGACCCCGACCAAGACCATGCCGCCAACATCGTGCGCCGCAGCCAGGAAGCCACCCTGCCCGCGACCGCCGAGGCCAGCACCGCCGATGTCCCCGGGCCCACTCTGGCGGCCGCCCCCATAGCCCCACCGCAACCGCAGGTCACCACCCCACCCCCGGCGCCCGTGCAGGGTTCGCCCGCGCCCTACCCCGCGGCCTCCTACCCCGCGGGGCCCAGTTCCGGTCCGATGCCGCAGGCCGGCCAGACCCCCCGGCCGTGGGCCCCCGACAGCGGCCCCATGCCGGCCGCGGGCCAATCCGGCCCGCCGTACTACCAGGGCGGCAGCGGTAACTGGGGCGGCCCGCCACCACAATTCACCGGCCCGGCGCCCGCGGCGTGGAATCAGCCGCCGTCCAAGCCCAAACGCAACCCGTGGCCCATCGTGGCCGCGGTCGCCGTCGTGGTTGTCCTCATCGTCGGCGGGGTGGGGGTTTGGCTGGTCCTCAAGCCCAAACCGGCGCCGCCGCCCCCGGATCCCGTGCCGCCCGACCGGCTCAGCGCCCTGCTGCTGGATCCGTCGGGCGTCAACACCGTCATGGGCTCCTCCGAAATGACGCCCGGCAAGCCCATCACGTCGATGGACTCCTCCTCGGTGACGCTGTCGTTGCCGAACTGCCAGGCGGCGCTCTATACCAGCCAGGACCCGGTGTACGCGGGCACCGGCTACACCGGAGTGAGCGGGCTGGTGTCCTCCGAACCGGGGGACAACTACGACCACTGGGTCAACCAAGCCGTCGTGGCATTTCCGTCCGCCGACAAAGCCAAGGCGTTCCTGCAGACTGCGTCGGACAAGTGGAAGGGCTGCGCCGGCAAGACGGTGACGGTGACGAACAAGAGCAAGACGTATAGGTGGACGTTCGCTCAACTCAACGGCGGCCCGCCCAGGGTCACCATGATGGACACCCAGGAAGGCGCCGACGGCTGGGAGTGCCAGCGCGCGATGGGCGTGGCGAACAACGTCGTCGTCGACGTCAACGCGTGCGGTTACCACATCACCGATCAGGGCGGGCAGATCATAGACAAGATCCTCGCCAAGGTCGGCAACGAATAGCGCGCCATCCCTACGGGGTAATGCGGCTTACGCCTGGAGGTCGGGCCCCTCGGCACGCAGATCGTCGACGGCCGACATGGCGTCACGCAGCTTGGCCAGCCATTCCTCGGTGTGCTCGCCGACCAGCTTGACCGTCCACGCGAGTGCGTCGGCGCGAGACCGCGCGACGCCGGCGTCGACCAGTGTGTCGAGCACCTGGCGCTCGGGCTGCTTCAAGCGCGTCATCACCGGTACGGCGATGTGGGTGAACAGGATTCGCTCTGTCCCGACTTCCACGCCCCAGGAAACCTTGCGCCCGTAGCGATCCTGCGCTTCATCGGCGATGCGCATTCGCTCGGAACGGGTTTCCTCGCGGAACCGCGAGACCCGACCTTCCGCGCGGGCCTCGCTCTCTTCTGTTCCGGCGCCCTCGGGCTCGGCCAGCTTTCCGATGACGGTGATCTCTTCGCGGTCGACGATGACCGTGGGATCGCCGTCGAACCAGGCTTCCGGTAGGCGTCCGGCGAACCATTCCGCCGCGCCGCTCGCGTCGGGCTGCTGGGCCTGCTGCCAGCCCCCGGGGCGGCCGTACCGCCGCCCGTGTGTGTGGTGGGTCTTCATGATTACATGATTACACCGTTGCATGTGTAATGGAATTGCGTTCGCCGGGGGCGAACGATCAGAGCCGTCGACCGTGGGGCCTATAGACGAATTCACGGCAATAGCGGTGCGCAGGGCCCACACTGGGCGCGCTTGGGTAAACCCGTTGATATGCGCTGTTCGGCGTTGTATTTTTGGTAGCGAAGCAGGCCCGGAAGCGACCGATTCGAAGCGCTGGGAAACGGGGTAGGAAACCAGCCGCGTACGACCTAAGTGTCAAACGCCCCCTAGAGTCGCCCGGGCCTGCCCATGTCTTGCGAAGGTCGGAATCAACCCCCAAGAGCGTCCGGGCCGCGGCGGATCCGGAAGAGTTTGACCTCGTTCTTGATGCCCTTGAGGCGGCGTGCACCCGCGAACGACCCGTGGAACTCCGTGTTCTCGCCGAGGGCCTCCCAAAACGAATCCGCGGCCAGCACGGTGCCCGGGCGAGCCACAGCGGTGACCCGGCTTGCCATGTTGACCGGGCTGCCGAACCAGTCGCCGGCCCGGCTTACCGCCATGCCGGAGGCCACCCCCGCCCGTAGCCGCGGGAAGTCGTTGTCGGTGTCGACGGTCTCCACCAGCTTCAGCACCACGTCGAGCATGGGCAGGGGATCGGGACAGACGAACATCACCGCGTCGCCGATCGTCTTGATGAACCGCACCGGCGGGACGGTCATGTCGCGGGCGAGGTGGGCCAGCCGGTTGGCCAGGTGGCCCAGCTCCTCGGCCGATACCACTTCGCCGATCCGGGTGAAGCCGACGAGGTCGGCGAAGGCGACGGTGATTTGGCGCGCGCCCGGAAGCGGCTTGCCCGCGGCGCGCTCCGCGGCGTTGACGGCTTCGGTCTCCATCATGTGGCGCAGCTGCATGAACAGCATGTGCTGGATCATCGGGCCGAGCATCGGCGCGATTTCGCTCACCAACGCCTTCGACGCCTTGGCGATTTCCAGCTCGGTGGCTCCGGGGCGCATGATCGCCGAGAGGGCGGTGTAGCGCATGACCTCGGCCGCGCGGGACAGACCTTCGGCGAGCACCCGGACCACGAGCACCAGCTGCTCGGGGTCGAGGCCCAGCTCGACGAACCGCTGGGTGAAGGCGGCGGCTTCGCCGTCGGCGCGCATGTGGACGACCGCGTCGGGGTCATCCACCCGGACCAAGCCTATGGCGCGCTGCACCCGCTGCAGCAACGCGAGGTCGACGCCGTAGGTCTCGCTGATCTCCCGGGTGGACACGTAGCTGCCGTCGTCGCCGATGAGGTGGCGGGTGGCCAGCAGCAGTGGCGGGTTGGTGGTCCGGATCTCGTCGGCGGTGATGCCCTGACCCAGCAGCCACTTCACGAGTTCTGCCCGCTCGGTGCGCGCGGCGCCCTCGAGCCCCTCGAGCAGATGGTCGATGTTCGGGTCGGCGTCGGCCACTCGGTCAACGTACAACGCGGCCAAGCCATGCTGTTGGCGTGACGCCGATGGGGTGCTATGACACCGGCGGTCGCCGGTGCGCCCACGGCCTCGCGGCCTCGATCTGCGCCGACAGCGACAGCAGGGTCGCCTCGTCGTACGGCCGGCCGACGAGCTGCACGGCGATCGGCAGGCCGTCGCCGTCGAAGTCCCACGGCACGGCCGCGGCGGGCTGTCCGGTCAGATTCCAGATCGGGAAATACGGAACTTGCTGCGCCACGAGCAGCAGCGTCGAGACGCCGCCGCGGCGCCGGTAGGCGCCGACGCGGGAGGGGCCCGTCGCGTTGCCCGGCGTGACGACGACGTCGACGTCGTCGAAGATCGACTGAATCCGGGCGCTCACCGCCGGCTCCGCCGCACGGATCGCATCCATCTTCCGGTCTGAGAAAAGCGCGCCGGCGCGCGCCAGGTTGCGGGTGCGCGCTTCGAGGCGTTCGGGATGAGCCTGCGCGTCGGCGTCGTCGCTGATGCCGCGCAGAAAGCGGGGGAGATAGCTCGTGAGGATCGCCGCCGGCGGGTACTCGGGGTCACGGGTGATGACCTCATGCCCCAGATCGCGCAGCAATGCGCCGGCCTCGTGAACGGCGGCCAGCTGCGCCTTGCCGACCCGGACGGGCACTGGCATAGGGCCCTTGGTGCTCAAGGCAATTCGCAGCCGGCCGGGCTGGCGCGCCGCGGCGGCCACGAACTCGCCTTCGGGACCCGGCAGCGTCGAGGTCGCGTCCAGGAAGAACGCGGCGTCCCGCACCGACCGGGCGATCGGGCCGTTGACACTCAGCCCGTACCACGCCTCGTCGTGCGGCTCCAACGACACCCGATCGCGCTGCGGTTTGAGGCCGAACAGCCCACACCAACTCGACGGGATGCGAATCGAGCCACCGCCGTCGGATCCCAGTGCCAGCGGCGCGAGCCCGGCTGCCACCGCCGCGGCGCTACCGCCGCTGCTGCCACCCGGCGTGCGCGTGAGGTTCCACGGGTTGCGGGTTGCCCCGAACGTCAGCGACTCGGTAAAGGGAAAGATCATCAGCTCGGGCACATTGGTCTTGCCCATGATCACCGCGCCGGCGCCGCGCAGCCGGTGGACCGCCTCCGCGTCGGACGTCACCGCGGGGCGGTGCCCGCCGCTGCCGTACGTCGTCACCTCGCCGGCGACGTCCACGTCGTCCTTGATCGCGATCGGCACCCCGAGCAGCGGCAGCCGCTCCCCCGCGTCGAGGCGGTCCTGGGCCATCGCGGCCTCGTAACGCGCGCTGTCGGACAGCACCACGCGGTAACAGCGCAGCTCGCTGTCCAGCCGCGCGATCCGTTCCAGATAGATTTCGAGCAGCTCCGGCGCGGTTAGTTCACCGTCGGCCAGCATCCGTGCCTGTTCGGCCGCGCCGGCGAAGGCCACGTCGCGAGCGTCCACTGCGGCAGCGTATCCCGTGGATCGCGGCGGCCAGTACCGTGGGCGACATGTCCTGCGTGTTCTGCGCGATCGCCGCCGGCGAGGCCCCGGCTCACCGGATCTACGAAGACGACGGCTACCTGGCGATCCTCGACATCCGCCCGTTCACCCGCGGTCACACGCTGGTGATCCCCAAACGACACACCGTCGATCTCACCGACACCCCGCCGCAGACGCTGGCCGACATGGTCACCATCGGCCAGCGGATCGCGCGCGCCGCACGCGCCACGGAGCTGGCCGACGCGACGAACATCGCGATCAACGACGGCCGGCCCGCCTTCCAGACGGTGCTGCACATCCACCTGCACGTGCTGCCGCGGCGCAACGGCGACAAGCTTTCGGTGGCCAAGGGGATGCTGCTGCGCCGGGACCCGGACCGGGAGGCCACCGCGCAGATCCTGCGGGAGGCCGTGGTCCGCACCGACGCCAGTCAGTCAGACTGAGCCCATGACTCCGCTAGCGCAATTCGTGCTCGTGCCGTTCCTGCGCCTGCACGACACGATCTATGGCAAGACCGACGGCAGGATCGGTCACCGGATACCGGGGATGCCGCCCAGCCTGCTGCTCCACACGATCGGCGCGAAGACCGGTCAGCAGCGCACGACGGCTTTGACCTATGCGAAGGACGGCGACTCGTACGTGTTCGTCGCCTCCAAGGGTGGGGACGAGCACCACCCGGGGTGGTATCACAACCTGCGCAAACAGCCCGACGGCGAGATCAACGTCGGCCCGAAGCGCATCCCGGTGACGGCGCGGCGGGTGGTGCCCGACGACTCCGACTATGCGCGCCTGTGGGAACTGGTCAACAAGAACAACGCCAACCGCTACAGCGGCTACCAGGCCAGGACGTCGCGGCCCATCCCGGTAGTTGTACTGACGCCGCGTTGAATATCGCCAGGTAGTCCCGGATGGCCGCGCGGCGGATTATCCTCCTGTAGCGCGGTGAAGCTTTTCACCTGTTCACCGCCGGGATCGGCTGGAGCAGCTATGACACGCTGGGCGGGAAATCCGTGGCGGCGGTTCGGGCTGTCCGCACGCATGGGTTGGCTCGTCGTCGGCGTTTACGGCGTCGCGGCGGTGCTGGTCATAGCCTCGTCGGTGTACGGGTGGAGGACCGCCTACGCGACCCGGCCGGTCGACCAGGTCGTGATGGCCCTGTGCCTGTTGTTCGCCGCCGCGTGCGCCGGCTACGCGGCTCGTTTCTCGACGGGGCGCCGCAGATTCGGATGGCTGGCGCTGGTGATCGGCCTCCTGGGCTGGGCGATGGGTGAGGTCCTCTGGTCGGTGTACTACGTGCGCCCGGAAATCGAGCACGCCACGCACCCCGCCGTGGCCGAGGCCGTGCTCAGTTTGTGGCCGATCGGCGCCGTGGTGTCGCTGACGCTGTTGTCCCACCTGTCCCGCCACAGCCCGCGGCGGCTGGTGCTGGACGGTCTCATCGTGGCGACCTCGCTGTTCGTCATCTCGTGGGTGCTCGTCCTGGACAAACAGCTGCGCGAAAACAGCGGCTCGAGGCTCGCCACGCTCGAGGAGGTCTTCGTCGACGTCGTTCTCCTGACGACGGCGATCCTGATGCTGTCCCGGATTCGCTCCAACGACCTGTCCAGCCGGGGCCTGCTCGCCGGCGGCATCGCGACCATCGCCGTCGCCGACATCGCGATAGTTTTTCAGACGGGGGTGGGCACCTATCACCTGGGCGACCTGACCGACCTGGGGCGAGTGGCCGGCTTCGGGCTGCTCGCGCTGGCCGGCCTGTCCAGCGTGCACGAGAGCGCCACGGCGGAGTCACGGACCGAGATCCTGTCCCCCGCGCTGCTGTGGCTGCCCTACCTGCCGCTGATGCTGGCCGCCGCGGTCGGCGTGGGGCAGGCGGTGAGCCTGATGGCGCACGGGCCGATGCTCGCCGCGCTGGGCATCCTCGTCGCCGCGGTGCTCACCCGGCAGTTCATCGTGCTCGTCGAAAACCAGGGACTGCTGTCCGAGGTCGCGCGGGAAGCGTTCCGCGACAGCCTGACCGGCCTGGCCAATCGGGCGCACTTCCTCCATCGCCTGGAACACGCCGTCGACCGGCAACGTCGCGAAGGCGGGCCGATCGCGGTGTTGTGCCTGGACCTCGACAACTTCAAATCGGTCAACGACGCCCTGGGTCATCCGGCCGGCGACGAGCTCCTGGTCCGGGTCGCCGGCCGGCTCACCGCCGCCCTGGGCGACACCGGTACCGTCGCGCGCCTCGGAGGCGACGAATTCGCCGTCCTCATCGAGGCTTCGCTCGAAGAATCGCAGGAGACGGCTCACCGGGTGCTCGACGCGTTCGGCACGGCGATCGTGATCGACGGTGTTCCCATCGAGGTCAGACCCAGCATCGGCTTCACGGTGGCCGCCGCCGCGTCGAATTGCACCGTCGACCAGCTCCTCCAGCACGCGGACTTGGCCATGTATGCCGCCAAACGCGAAGGCGGTCAATGCATTCGGGGCTTCGTGCCGGATCTGCCCTTCCCCTTTGCCTTCCCGCAGCTGGCCGAGTCGGCGGAGTCGTCATCGGCGGGGGTGGACCGGATCGCCACCTCGGCCCCGGCGGGCGCCTTCGGCAAGGAGACGAAGCTGGCCCGGTCGCTGGCGCCGATCGCCGCGGCCGCGACGTCACCCCGGGACCGAACTCATGACACCCCGGACGGCATTCGGTGGCCTCCGACGTCGATTCGGATCGCCTTGGCGGCGTTGGGGATTGGCGTGGCCACGTTCGCCGTGACGAGTGTGATCGACCCCGATGCCGCTCGCAACGCGTTCTTCGCCAAATCCCTGTATCCCGCCTTGAACCTGTCGGCCGCGGCGCTGATCGCCGTTCGCGCCTATCGCGTCACGGCCGACCGCCTCGCTTGGGCCTTGATCGCGGCCGGCATGGCGGTGTCGGCGATGGGTGACATCGTCTACGCCATGTGGGTGGCCAATGGCCAGTCCCCATCGGCGGCCGATCCGGAATACCTGGCGTTTTACCCGCTCCTCTATGCCGGGCTGCTGCTGCTCATGCGGTCACGGCTGAAGTCGGTGCCGCTACCGATCCGGCTCGATTCCCTGGTGTGCGCCTTGGCCGCGGCCGCGGTGGGCGTGGCGCTACGGGCGGGGCCCATCCACGCGGCCGCCGTCCGCGCGCCGGCGACCGTGCTGGTGGGACTGGTCTACCCGTGGGGCGACCTGGTCCTGTTGGCCCTGACCGCCGGCATGCTGCCGATCCTGGGCTGGCGCAACCGCTGGGGCCTGCTCGTGGTGGGGTTCATTGCCTTTGCCGTCGCGGACACGGCGTATCTCTTCGAGACCGCCGAAGGCGCATACCGGGTCGGTACCACGCTCGACGCCCTCTGGCCCGCCGCGTCGCTGCTGGTGGCCATGGCCAGCTGGGCGCCGTGGTCGTCGACGCCGCCCCCGCCGAGACGCGGACTCGGCTCCTACGCCGTGCCGGTGGCGTGCACCGTCGTGGCGCTCGGCGTCGTCGTGAGCCACAACTCAAGGCTGGCAACGACTCTCGCCGCGCTGAGCCTGATCGCGGTCGCCGCGCGATTCTCGGCGACCTTCCGCGACGTCAGCATTCTGGCCGAAAGCCATAAGCAGGCCATGACCGACGAGCTGACAAGCCTGCCTAATCGGCGGTCGCTGGCGACCGCGCTGACGGGGCTGTCCGACTCGGCGCCGCCGGGGCCCATGTCGGTCCCCGGGGCGCCGTCGCGCCGGGCGCTGCTGTTGCTGCACCTGTATGAGTTCGACGAGATCAACGACTCCCTCGGCCGCCACTTCGGCGATGAGCTGTTGTGCCACATCGCGAACCGGCTTGCGCACTGCGTGCGCCGCGAGGATCTGCTTGCGCGGGTGAGCGACGACGAATTCGCGATCCTGCTCGCCGAAGGGTCCGACCTCATCGCCGCGCGCGCCCAGGCGGGCCGGTTGCTCGAAGCCCTGAGCGAGCCGTTCGCGCTCGATCCGATGACCTTGCAGGTCGATGCCCGCATCGCCATCGCACTCTGCCCCGACCACTGTGACCATCACCAGGCGCTGCTCAATCGCGCCGAAGCGGCGATCCCACATGCGAAATCCGCCGTCAGCAAGATCGCGGTCTACGACTCGGCGTTCGAGTTGTACCGCGACAACGACCCCAACCTCGTCGAGGAACTGCGCTCCGCGCTCGTCGACGACGACCAGCTGACGGTGCACTACCAGCCGAAGATCAACGCGAGCGACGGCAGCGTGCACAGCGTCGAGGCGCTGCTGCGCTGGCAGCATCCCAGCCGCGGGTTGCTGCTACCGGAGGAATTCCTGGCCGCGGCCGAACGCGCGGGGCTGATGCGCAAGGTGGCCAACCGCACCATCAACCTCGCCCTCGAGCAGATCCGGTCCTGGCACGACCAGGGCATGCCGCTGACCGTCGCGGTGAACCTCTCGACCACGAACCTGCTTGACCTGGACCTGGTCAGCACGATCGAGCGGCTGCTGCAAACGCACGGCCTGACTCCCGACTCCCTGATCGTCGAAATCACCGAAAGCGCCCTCGTCGACTCGGCGCGGTCCCGCAACACCGTCGCCGCGCTGCAGCGCCTCGGGGTGCGCATCTCGCTCGACGACTACGGCACCGGATGGTCGTCGCTGGCGCGGCTGCAGGACGTCTCGGTCGACGAGTTGAAACTCGACCGGATCTTCGTGGCGCGCCTGGCCCAGGATCCGCGTTCGGTCGCGATCGTGCGGTCCACGGTTGCGTTGGCCCGCAGCCTGGGCGCCGACCTGGTGGGCGAGGGGGTCGAAGACGAGGTCACCCTGCGCGCGCTGCGGCGATACGGGTGCACCATCACCCAGGGCTTCGTGCACAGCCCGCCGTTGCCGCCCGATGACCTGCGCGACTGGATCGCCCGCTACGCGCCCAGCACCAAAGCGAGCCAATCGGAGCAGGCGGGCGTGACCGACTGATCGGTCAGAAGAGCTCTTTGGCCAGCAGCTCCAGCGTCGCCACCCGCGCGGGCGCGGTGGCGGGGTCGGTGCCGAGGTGGGCCGAGGCGACCGGGTGCACCATCACCTCGTCGACGTCGAACCGTGAGGCAAGCGCCCGCAGCTGTTCAGCTGCCTCGGCGGGGGTGCCGAGGACGGCCCGTCGCAACCCGCTTTCAACGATGCGCTGCTGTTCGGGGCCGAGCTGCGCGACTTCAGCCTCCTCGACCAGCGGCACCGGCCCGAGCGGCTGCCCGGTGCGCAGCCGCGCCATCATCTGCAGGTTGGGCAGCATCAACGCCGTTGCCTCGTCGCGGGTTTCGGCCACCGCGGCGTTGACGGTCAGGAACGTCACCGGCTCGGGCGTCAGGGCGCTCGGCTTGAACCGGGAGCGGTAGACCTCGAGCGCCTCTTCGGTGCCCTGGCCGGAGAAGTGGTGCGCGAAGACGTACGGCAGCCCCTTGGCCGCGGCCAGCTGCGCCGAGTACATCGACGAGCCCAGCAGCCACAGGCGCGGTTCGCCGGCCGCGGCGGGGGTGGCCTTGAGCCGGTAGTCCCCCGAGCGCAGCGGTACCACCACGCCGCGCGCGCTCATCAGCGCGGCCACGTCGTCGAGGTATTCCGGGAAGTTCTCGATGTCGCGATCGTCGCGACCGCCGCGCAGGGCGTACGACGTGACCGGGTCGGAGCCGGGCGCGCGGCCGATGCCCAGGTCGATCCGTCCCGGGGCGGCCGCTTCCAGCAGCGCGAACTGCTCGGCCACCGCCAGCGGCGCGTGGTTGGGCAGCATCACACCGCCCGACCCCAGCCGCAGCTGCGAGGTCTGCGCGGCCAGATACGCGATCAGGACCGGCGGGCTAGTGGCGCCCACGGACGGCATGTTGTGGTGTTCGGCGACCCAGTAGCGGGTGTAACCGAGCCGGTCGGCCGTCTGCGCGAGCTGCACGGTGGCCGCCAGCGCGTCCGCGGTGGTCTGGTCGGTGCGCACCGGGACGAGGTCAAGCACTGAAAGTTGCACGATGGGGTCAACGCCTTTTCGCGTG
>NZ_JAOPWB010000115.1 GCF_025965855.1 Mycobacterium sp.
TGTACGCCGACCTGTTTGACGAAGACTTGGCCGGCGTTGCGGACCGCTTGGACGCGGTCAAATGTGCTGCGGACGGACTGCGGACGGACCGAAAGGCGTAGTGATAGATTAGCGCGCTACAGACGTCCTGACATGCTCAAATGGGGTGGAGCTACGGGGATTCGAACCCCGGACCTACTCGATGCGAACGAGTCGCGCTACCAACTGCGCCATAGCCCCTGATCGCTAGCAGGCTACCAGCCGCGGTGCGAACCGCCGAACCGCCGGCGCTACTCGCCGACGGCGCGCGGCAGGTCCCGGGGCCAACCGAACGTCCGCATCGGCATCGCGTAATCGAGATGCTCGAAGATCGGGTCCTCGTCGTCGATCTCGAGCACCACCGCGCCGGGGCGCCGCAGCCGTGACGGCACCACTTCGTATTCGCGGTCGTAGGCGTTCTCCACGCCGAGCCGCGCGCGTGCCATCCGGTGCATCCGGCGGCGACGCACCTTTTCCTCGATGCGGGTCTGCCTGCGCAGATACGCCAGGTACAGCACCGTCACGGCGGTCGCGCTGCCGCACACCCACCATGCCGACGGCGACACCTCGAACGCGGCCGTGGCGGTCCCGACCAGGACGACCGCCATCACCATCAGCACGCGCTTGCGGAAGGCGAATTTGCGGGCGCTGACGGCGGCCGCGGTCTTCGGGTCGAACCGGCGCCGCCGCGACGCACCCGGTGCGACGAGCGCCGGCGGATCCTCGTCGTCCTCGCGGTCCGCTTCGGGCTCCAAACCCGAAGAGTCCTCGACATATTCGTACCGGTCGTCGTCTTCGTCGTCGGTCCCGGCGTGTTCGGCGACGGTCTGGGGCTCGGTCTCGTCGGCGTCTTCGTCCTCATCGGCGACGGCCGCCGCCGCCGGAAGCGCCCCGGAATCTTCGACGACGTCGACGTCCAGGTAGTCGGGCTCGGTCTGCTCGGTGGCCGCGGCCTTCACGACGACCGGACGAGCCACCTCCCGATCATCGGTGTCGTCTTCCTCTTCATGCTCCAAGGGTTCGTCGTGCTTGGCCTCGGCGAGCTCGTCTTCGGCCGTGTCTTCCTCCGGCTTCCAATCGGGGTCGCTGCGATGACCCGCGGCGGGCCCACCACGCTTCAGCAGCCGGGAGCTTGCGCCGTTGAGCACCCGGGTCGCCAGGGCCACGTCGCTGGTGCGACGCACGGCGTCGCGTTTGCTGATCAGCATCGGAACCAGGACAAACAGCCACAGCACCACGAGCGAGATCCACAACAGCGACTGCGGGATGCTTGGCATGATGACTTGCTCCTAACTGGACCTGACCCCCGCGAGGCTCGTCTGTGGCCGCTGCGGCCGGATCAAAAGGTGACCAGCACAATTACACACCTGTAATTTGCCTCTCACAAGCACCAAAGGTCACTCGTGTCGCGCTGGCCACAGTTCACGTGGGCGTTGTATCGGCCGGGAACGGTCACGGCCAGCTTGCGTTGCCGGAGCGGACCAGGGTTGCTGCCACCGATCCCTGCACCTCTTCGACCGTGATGGCCATCAACAGGTGGTCGCGCCACGCCCGGTCCACCTCGAGATAGCGGCGCAACAGCCCCTCTTCCCGGAACCCGACCTTGGTCAGTACCGCCCGGCTCGCGGCGTTCTCCGGTCGCACGGTGGCCTCCACCCGGTGCAGCATGACGGGGCCGAAGCAGTGATCGAGACCCAGCGCCAACGCCGCCGTGGCCACCCCGCCGCCGGTGGCCGACCTCGGCACCCAGTAGCCGATCCACGCCGATCGCAACGCCCCATGGGTGACGTTGCCGATGGTCAGCTGACCGCAGAAACGCCCGTCGAGCTCGATGACGTAGGGCAGCATGCGCCCCTTGCGGGCCTCCGAGCGGAGGCCGGAACACAGCGCCGGCCACGCGGCGATCGTGTGCCGGATCGTCCAATCGCCATCCGTGGTGGGCTCCCAAGGCTCCAGATGCGCCCGATCGGCCAACCGGATCCGGCTCCATTGGGCGCCATCGCGCATCCGCACCGCCCGCAGCCGGACGACTCCGCCCTGGACCCGCAGCGGCCCCACATCCGATGGCCAACCCGGATGACGAGCATTGGTACGCAACAGGTTCACGAGCGTTTGCACCCGTTCCGGCTAGCCGCGCTGGGCCAGGAACGCGACGTCGACGATCTCACCGGTGCGGATCTGCTCGGCGCCGCTGGGAACCACGACCAAGCAGTTTGCTTCGGCGAGGGTGGCCAACAAGTGCGAGGACGACCCCGGGGCCCCGCCGAGTGCCTGCACCAAATACTCACCGCTGTCCTGGTCGCGCATCAACTGGCCGCGCAGATACCCCTTGCGCCCGGCGACCGACGTGATCGGCGAGAGGGCGCGGGCCTGCACGACGCGCCGCATCGGCTGGCGCTTGCCCAGCGACAGCCGGATCAGCGGCCGGACCATCACCTCGAAGACCACCAGCGCGCTGACCGGGTTGGCCGGCAGCAGGAATGTCGGAACGCCCTCGCGGCCCAGCTGCCCGAAGCCCTGGACGGAACCCGGATGCATGGCGACCCGGACCACCTCCATCTCGCCGAGCTCGGACAGCACCAAGCGCACCGACTCGGCGGCCGCGCCCCCGACCGCGCCGGCGATCACCACGACCTCGGCGCGATTGATCTGGCCCTCGACGACCTCGCGCAGCTCTTCGGGGTGATTGCTGACGATGCCGACGCGGTTGACCTCCGCGCCGGCGTCCCGGCCCGCCGCCGCCAATGCATAGGAGTTGACGTCGTAGACCTGCCCGTTGCCCGGGGTGCGCGAGATGTCGACCAGCTCGCCGCCCACGGCGATGACCGACAAGCGCGGGCGCGGATGCACCAGCACCCGTTCGCGGCCGACCGCCGCCAGCAGACCGACCTGCGCGGAGCCGACGACGGTGCCGGCGCGCACGGCAACGTCGCCGGGCTGGACGTCGTCGCCCGCCCGGCGCACGTAGGCGCCCGACGGGGCCCCCCGCAGAATCCGCACGCGCGACGTCCCGCCGTCCGTCCATCGCACCGGCAGGACGGCGTCGGCCAGGGTAGGCAGCGGGGCCCCGGTCTGCACCCGGACCGCCTGTCGCGGCTGCAGCCGGCTGGGTGTGCGCGAGCCGGCCTCGATGGTTCCCATCACCGGCAGGACCAGCCCGTCACGCAGGACTTCGGTGGGTTCGTCGGAGGGCTCACCGAGACTTTCGGCGCCCACCTCACCGAGGCCGAGCACGTCGACGCTGCGCACCGCGTAGCCGTCGATCGCCGCCTGATCGAATCCGGGCATGGGCCGCTCGGTCACCACTTCCTCGGCGCACAGCAATCCCTGTGCCTCGGCGATGGCCACCCGTATCGGCCGCGGGGCCACCGCGGCGGCCGTTATCCGGGCCTGCTGCTCCTCCACAGAACGCACAAGCGCGCCTCTCTGACCTCGAGCCCTTGGCGGGCGCCGTCTCAGACGACCTCGGGCCGCCTCGTTCGGCGGGACCGGCGCTATCGCCCGGCTACTGCTCGGTCAGGTCCAACCGCGCCACCAACCATCGCCGCAAATCCGGGCCATAGTCGTCACGATCCAATGCAAAGTCAACCGCAGCCTTCAGGTAGCCGCCGGGATTTCCCAAGTCGTGTCGGGATCCGTGATGCACGACGACATGCACGGGATGGCCCTCATTGATCAGGAGCGCGATCCCGTCGGTGAGCTGCATCTCGCCACCGGCACCCCGGTCGATGCGGCGCAAGGCGTCGAAGATGGCGCGGTCGAGGACATAGCGGCCCGCCGCGGCGTACATCGACGGGGCATCCTCGGCGCTGGGCTTCTCGACCATGCCCTTGACCCGCAGCACGTCGCGATTGTCCTCGTCCGGGACGGGCTCGACGTCGAAAACCCCGTAGGCGCTGATCTCTTCGGGAGCCACCTCGATCGCGCATAACACCGTGCCGCCGTGGTCGGCCCGCACCTTCGCCATCGTCTCCAGGACGCCCGTCGGCAGCACCAGGTCGTCGGGCAGCAGCACCATGACGGCATCCTCGTCCGCCGCCAGCGCCGGCTCCACGCAGCTGATCGCGTGCCCCAGCCCGAGGGGCTCGGCCTGCACCACGGACTCCACCTTGATCAGCTGCGGCGCCCGACGCACCTTGTCGAGCATGGCTTTCTTGCCGCGGGCCTCGAGGGTGCCCTCCAGGACCAGATCTTCGACGAAGTGCGCGACGACGCTGTCCTTGCCCTCGGAGGTGATGATCACCAGGCGTTCCGCCCCGGCCGCCGCCGCCTCCTCCGCGACCAGCTCGATGCCCGGAGTGTCGACGACCGGCAGCAACTCCTTGGGCACCGTCTTTGTGGCAGGCAAAAAACGCGTACCCAGGCCGGCCGCAGGGACGATCGCCGTGAATGGGATCGGAACATCCGAGCGTGACATTGTTCAAACCATAACCCTCGTGAGGCATGCCAACGCGGTGTGGCGGCGCGAAACCCGGGCCTGTCATGGTTGACGGCATGGCAATCGCAAGCAAGGCCGCGTTGCGCGAGCAGCTGCTGGCGGCCCGGCGTTGCGTTGCCGACGACGTTCGCGCCGCCGAGGCGCGCAGCCTTTGCGACCAGCTGGAGCCGGTGGTCACCGGCGCGGCCACGGTCTGCGCGTACGTGCCGGTGGGCACCGAGCCGGGGTCGGTCGAGATGCTCGAGATGTTGCTGCGCCGGTCCGGGCGGGTGCTGCTGCCGGTCGCGCGCACCGGCGGCCCAGGAAAAAAAGACGCGCCGTTGCCGCTGCGGTGGGGGGAATACCGGCCGGGCGCGCTTATCCCCGGGCCGTGGGGGCTGCTAGAGCCGCCCGAGCCGGTGCTGCGGGAGTCGGCCCTGGCCGAGGCCACGCTGGTGATCGTGCCTGCACTGGCGGTCGACCGTCGGGGCGTACGGCTGGGCCGGGGCCGCGGGTTTTACGACCGCTCGCTGGGCGGCCGAAACCCGCGAGCGCGCCTGATCGCGGTGGTGCGCGACGCCGAATTTGTCGACGAGCTGCCCGCCGAGCCGCACGACGTGCCGATGACACACGCGCTCACGCCCGGGCGGGGCCTGATCACGCTCTCCGGCCGGGAATGATCGCGATCACGTGGCGGTTCTAGCACTTGACACGATAGAGTGCTAATTCAAGTCCGTCATTTTTCGGAGGTTTTCTTGCCGACTTACAGCTACGCGTGCACCGAGTGCGACGACCGCTTCGACGTCGTGCAGGCCTTCACCGACGACGCGCTGACCACGTGCGAGAAGTGCTCCGGCCGGCTGCGCAAGTTGTTCAATTCGGTCGGCGTCGTGTTCAAGGGCAGCGGCTTTTACCGCACCGACAGCCGCGAGGAAAGCAAGAAGTCAAAGAGCCCGTCCAACGGCTCCAGCGACGCGGCGTCGAGTTCGGGATCGAGCGACAAGAGCGCGTCGGGCGAGAAGAGCGGCTCCGGCGACAAGAGCGGGTCGAGCGAGAAGTCGACCAGCAACGCCACGCCGGCCACCGCGGCCGCCTCGAGCTAAGCGGTTATCCACAGAGCCATCCCTGACCGGCACCGCCGGCGTCCGGCCGCGCTTACGGTTGCGGCGTGGGCGAATCATCGCTGAACCCAAGCCTGTTCAGACGCCTATCCGCGTCGTTGCGCCCGGACTGGACGCGCACCGTGCTGGCCCGGCGGGTGGCCGCGGGCGGGCTCGTCGTGCTGGCCGGCATCGCGACGCTGCGGTCGGATCCCGACGGCGATTACGCCGAGGTGCTGGTGGCGGTGCGCGACCTGCGCCCGGGCGCGGCATTGACCACCGATGATGTGCGGCTCGAAAAGCGTTCGGCCACAGCGGTTCCCGACGGATCGCAGGCAGACCTCGCCGCGGTGGTCGGTTCGACGCTGGCCAGCCCCACCCGGCGCGGCGAGGTGCTCACCGACGTCCGGCTGCTCGGCAGCCGGCTGGCCGAGTCGACGGCCGGGCCCGGCGCCCGCATAGTGCCGCTGCACCTGGCGGACGGCGCCCTGCTCGACCTGGTTCGGGTCGGCGACATCGTGGACGTGCTGGCCGCCCCGGCCACCGACTCGCCGGTGACGGGCCAGCCGACCAGCAGGGTGGTGGCCACGGACGCCGTCGTGGTCCTCGTGTCGGCCAAGCAGAAGGTCCAGGCCGCCGATGCTGACCGCGTAGTGTTAGTTGCGCTGCCGGCTCGCGTGGCGAACACGGTGGCGGGCTCGGCGCTGGGTCAGACGGTAACGCTCACCCTGCATTGAGTATCCGGCCGCCGTTGGGCACGTGATCGGTAGCAAACTCTGTCCAGTCCAGAAAGGGCCTCCCCATGCTCAAAGGGTTCAAGGAGTTTCTCTCGCGGGGCAATATCGTCGACCTGGCCGTCGCGGTGGTCATCGGTACTGCCTTCACTGCATTGGTCACCAAGTTCACCGACAGCATCATCACGCCGCTGATCAACCGGGTCGGCGTCAATCAGCACTCCGATGTCGGCGCCCTGAAGATCGGCATCGGCGGCGGCCAGACCATCGACCTGAACATCCTGCTGTCCGCCGCGATCAACTTCGTCCTGATCGCGTGCGTCGTGTACTTCTTCGTCGTGCTTCCCTACAACACGCTGCGCAAGCGCGGTGAGGTCGAGCAGGCGGACGACGCGCAGATCGTGCTGCTCACCGAAATCCGCGACCTGCTATCGCAGACCACCAATGGGGACTCGTCAGGCAAGCACGGTGGATCGGCAGCCACGACGCCGCCGCCGGCCCACGGACCCCGCGCGGAGGCCGAATCGCAGTGACTCGCGCCTAAATCTCCAAGCTCGACAGCTGGCCGATGATCTGGGCGGCGAGCGGATTCAGCGTCGCCATTCCGTCACGCACCGCGTAACGGGAGCCGGCGAGGTTGACCACCAGCGTGCTTCCCGACACCCCGGCCAGACCCCGGGACAACCCGGCGTCGATGATTCCCGCGGACAGCCCCGAGGTGCGGATGGCCTCGGCGATGCCCAGGATTTCCCGGTCCAGGATCTCGCGGGTGGCCTCCGGCGTGACGTCGCGGGGGGTGACGCCGGTCCCGCCGACCGAGACCACCAGGTCCACCCCACCGATGACCGCGGTGTTCAGCGCGTTTCGGATCTCGACCTCGTCGGCCGCGACGGCCACCACGCCGTCGACGACGAACCCCGCTTCGGTCAGCAGCTCGGTGACCAGCGGCCCGCTGTGGTCCTCGTCCCCGTGCGCGGTGCGGTCGTCGACCACCACGACCAGGGCCCGGCCGACTACCAACTCCGCACCCGTTTCCATGGGTGCCACCGTATATCCGATGTCCGACAGTCCCGCCGCCGAGGGCTCATCGATTCTCATCACTGGTCCGCCTTGCCGAGGGTGACCTGCAGGGTGCGGGTCCCTCCGCCGGGATCCTGAAACGTCAGCGATACCTTGTCGCCGGGCGCTTTGGAGCGCACTGCGGCGACCAACGCGTCGGCGCTGTTGATCGGGCGGTCGTCGACCTTGGTGACGACCACGCCCTTGGGCACCCCGGCCGTCGCGGCCGCGCCGTTCGGCACGACATCGACGACCTTGGCGCCGGGGGTGCCCTTGTCGCTGGTGACCTGCACGCCGAGCGACGCGTGCGTCGCCTTGCCGGTCGCGATCAACTCGTCGGCGATGCGTTTGGCTTGGTCGACCGGAATCGCGAAGCCGAGGCCGATCGAGCCGCTCTGGGAATCGGGCGAATCGGCGCCCAGGGTGGCGATCGCCGAGTTGACGCCGACCAGCTGGCCGCTCATGTTGACCAGCGCGCCGCCGGAGTTACCCGGGTTGATCGCGGCATCGGTCTGAATCGCGTCCAGCACGGTGTTCTGGTTGCCCGACTCGCCGGTCGTGGACACCGGCCGGTTCATCGCGCTGATGATTCCCGTGGTCACCGTGCCCGAAAGCCCCAGGGGCGACCCGATCGCCACCACCGGCTGGCCGACCCGCAAATCCGACGAGGAGCCCACGGTGATGGGCGTGAGGTTCGAAACGCCCTGCACCCGGATCACGGCGATATCGCTGGTGGGGTCGGCCCCGACCACCGTGAACGTTGCGGTGCGGCCGTCGGAGAATGTCACCGTCGTTTTCGGTGGCGGAGCGCCCGGCGGAGCGCCCGGCGGAGCACCCGGCGGACCACCCGGCGGCCCACCCGGCGGCCCCCCCGGACCGCCAGGGCCGCCGCCCGGCTTGACCGCGGCCGCGACCACGTGGTTGTTGGTCAGGATCAGCCCGTCGGCCGACAGGACGATGCCGGAGCCCTCTTCGGACTGGCGACCCAGGTCCGTCTCCAACATGACGACGCTGGGCACCACCTTGGTGGCGACCTGTTCGACGCTGCCCGGCGGCATGTTCGCGGCCGGGACGCTGGGAGCCGCCCCCGGGATTATCCCGCGGCCGTTGCCGCCCACGGAGTGCGTGCCCAGCTCGACGGCCGTTGCCGCCGCGCCGCCGATACCGGCCGACACCACCGCGATCGCCAGCGCGCCGGCGGTCAACAGGCCTGCGCGGGAACGTTTCTGGGGAACCGGCCCGGCAGGCATGGGCGGCAGCATGTGTATCGGGCCCGTAGCAATTCCTCCGGGCATGGGAATCGCCCCGGTGCCCCCCGGTACCGGACCCGGCCCCGTGCCGCCGGGGTTCCGGCCCCGCCCGGTGCCGCTGAACGGCTCGTAGGGCCGGCGGTAGGGGCTGGTCGGCTGGGACGGCTGGGACGGGTGATAGCGCCAGTCGACCGGCTGGTTGTACGGCTGCTGATGCCCCTGGGCATACGCGGGGGGCACAGGCTGATTAGGCCCGGTACGGTATCCCGGCTGCTGCGGCGGCGGCGAATACCTCGGGTCATTCGTCATGTCGCTACGTCGCTCTTCCTCTATATCGGCTATATCGGCTATATCGGCGTTCGGGCTCGTCGGCTCGACGTGGCTCGATTCCAACCCTAACTGCAGACCTACCTTGCCCGCGCGGACTGAGAGTCCACTGAGATAACGTTCGCCGAATCCCGAGAGTTCGCCGCGCTGCCCGCCACGGGCACGACCGGATCCGTCTCGGCTTCTGCCTTAAAAATCTTGGTGTCGGCCCCCGCCGCCGGGTATCCCGAAACCGGTACGGGTCGGCCGGGAAGCAGCACGTAGATGGACGTGCCCGGAGGCTGGCCTCCCGGCACGGTGTCCTCGATGCGAAGCAACCCACCGTGGTTTTGCACCACCTTTTTGACGATCGCCAGACCGAGCCCCGAGCCTGGCATCGCCCGCGCCGTCGTCGACCGGTAGAAGCGCTCGAACACCAGCCGGCGCTCGTGCACCGGGATGCCCGGGCCCTCGTCGGAGACCACCAGTTCGGCGTGAGTCGAGTCGACTTGCCTCATCCTGATACCGACATGCCCGCCGGACAGGCTCCACTTGGCCGCGTTGTCCATGAGGTTCAGCACCGCCCGCGAGAGCCCGGCGGCGTCGCCGTAGACCTGCCAGGCAATCGCCTCAACATCGAAGTGAATGTCGTTGCGCCGCCGCCTGACCCGCTCGAGGCTGCGATCGATCACCTCGGACATGTCGACCGCCTCGTGCACGACCTGACTGGCGTCGTCGCGAGTGAGGTCCACCAAATCGCCTACCAGAGTAGACAGTTCCTCGATCTGCGCGAGCACGTCCGCGCGCAGGTCGACCATCTCCTGCTCGGGCAGCCGCGGCGCCCCCGGTTCCATCGAGGCCATCAGCAGTTCGACGTTGGTGCGCAGCGAGGTCAGCGGGGTGCGCAATTCGTGTCCGGCGTCGGTGACCAGCCGCGCCTGCCGCTCCCGCGATTCGGCCAGCGCCCGCAGCATCAAGTTGAAAGCCTCAGTGAGCCGGGCCAATTCGTCGCTGCCGAACACCGGGATGGGCCGCAGGTCGTCGGTGCGCGCCACCCGCTCGGTGGCCTGGGTAAGGCGGGCCACCGGGCGCAACCCCGCCCGGGTGACCATTCCCCCGGCCACCGCGGCGACCGCGACACCGATGCCACCGACCATGAGCAGCACCCAGCGCAGCCTGGTCATGACCGCCTCGGTGGGCTTCAGGCTCTTGGAGATCAGCAGCGAACTGCCGTTGGGCAGGTGAATGGCGAGGATTCGCTGGTCCGACGCGGTGCGACGGGACATGAACAAATCGCCGCTGATCACGGCCTTTTCGGCGGTTCCGACGGGCAGGATCTGGCCGGGCTGATTGGCGGTGTAGATGGAGTGGCCCGGGTTCACCAGCATGGCGTTGACGTCCGAATACGCGGTGCCCTCGATGGCCTTCCCCGGATCGGCGGCCAGCGAACCGCTGGCGATCAGCAGCTGCGCCCGGCTCTGCAATTGGTTGTCGATGTCGTTGTAGAGCGCGGCCGAAATCACCGCGTACACGGCGAATGACATCAGCACGACGACCATCGCCACCATCGACATCGCCAGCAGCATCACCCGCCACCGCAGCGACAACGAGCTGGTGGGCCGCAGCGGTGCGCGCCGGCGCCGACGGAACCGGATCATCGTGCCAAGTGACTCATCATGGCGGCGTCTCCCGAAGGACGTAGCCCACCCCGCGGACCGTGTGGATCAGTCGCAGCTCACCATCGGCTTCGGTCTTGCGGCGCAGGTAGCCGACGTAGACCTCCAACGCATTGCCCGAGGTGGGAAAGTCGAATCCCCATACCTCCTCGAGGATGCGGCTGCGGGTGAGCACCCGGCGCGGATTGGCGATCAGCATTTCCAGCAACGAGAATTCGGTGCGGGTCAGGCTGATTCGGCGTTGCCCGCGGGTGACCTCGCGGGTCACCGGGTCCAGGCTGAGGTCGGAGAATGTCATGGCCACCGAGTCGGCGGCGTCGTCCGGCTTGGTGCGCCGCAGCAGCGCCCGCACGCGGGCCAGCAGCTCTTCCAGGGCGAACGGCTTCGGCAGGTAGTCATCGGCGCCGGCGTCCAGGCCCGCGACCCGCTCGGAAACCGAATCGCGGGCGGTGAGCACCAGGATCGGCAGGTCGTCGCCGGTGCTGCGGAGCTGACGGCACACCTCGAGGCCGTCCAGGCGCGGCATCATCACATCCAGGACGAGCGCGTCGGGCCGGTCGCTGGCGATCTTGTCGAGGGCCTCGACCCCGTCATGGGCGAGCTCGACCGAGTAGCCGTTGAAGGAAAGTGACCTGCGCAGCGACTCGCGCACCGCGCGATCGTCGTCGACGACAAGTATCCGCACGGCCACCAGTTTCGTCCTAGCGCCTGAGAGCGGCCTGAGAGGCGCGCCGGGTATTTGCCGAGATTAACGCCGGTCCAGATCGATGAGACCGAGCCGGGCCGCCTTGAGCAGCCTGCGGGGCACCTTGTGCTTCTGCCCGGCGACGGTCACGCCGACGAGCTCGGTCTTCGTGGCCTTCCACTGCGAGCGCCGGCTTCGGGTATTCGCGCGCGACATCCTGCGCTTGGGTACGGCCATGGTCGGGCCTAACTCCTCGTTCGGGGCTTGATCGGGTATGTCGCGCGGCGTGGCCGGTCGGCCGAACGTGCGACGAGTGCCTATCAGAATAGTCGGTGGCCTGCTGGTCGCCAAAACGGCGCCCGGGGCCAAAGGGGGATCCTTGACGTGACACCGGCGGTACCCGCTAACCTACCGGTTGGTTGGTTGGTTCGCGGTCACCGGTATGCCCACGAATGGAGGACGCGCATGACCTCTGCTTTCGGCGGCTCCGGCGCCGTCCGGATCGCGAACTGTTCGGGGTTCTACGGCGACCGGCTGTCGGCGATGCGCGAGATGCTCACCGGCGGGGACGTGGACTACCTGACCGGCGACTATCTGGCCGAACTGACCATGCTGATCCTGGGCCGCGACCGGATGAAGCACCCCGAGCGCGGTTACGCCAAGACCTTCCTGACCCAGCTCGAGGACTGCCTGGGTGAGGCGCGCGACCGCGGGGTGCGCATCGTCGCCAACGCCGGCGGCCTCAACCCGGCCGGGCTGGCCGACGCGATACGCACGCTGGCCGAGCGCCTGGGCGTCCCGGCCCGCATCGCCCACGTCGAGGGCGACGACCTGCAGCCGCGCGCGTCGGAGCTGGGGCTGGGCGCGCCGCTGACCGCCAACGCCTACCTGGGCGCGTGGGGCATCGTCGATTGCCTCAACGACGGCGCCGACGTCGTCGTCACCGGCCGGGTCACCGACGCCTCGGTGATCGTCGGGGCCGCGGCGGCCCACTTCGGCTGGGCCCCCACCGACTACGACCGACTCGCGGGTGCCGTGGTCGCCGGGCACGTCATCGAATGCGGCGTGCAGGCCACCGGCGGCAACTACTCGTTCTTTACGGAAATCCCCGACCTGACGCATGCCGGTTTCCCGCTAGCCGAGGTCCACGCCGACGGCTCGTCGGTCATCACCAAGCATCCCGGCACCGGCGGGCTGGTCAGCGTCGACACCGTCACCGCGCAGTTGCTCTACGAGATCACCGGCGCCCGCTACGCCAACCCCGACGTCACCGCCCGGATGGACACCATCGAGCTGTCCGCGGACGGCCCCGACCGGGTTCGCATCAGCGGGGTGCGCGGCGAACCGCCGCCGCCCACGCTGAAGGTGTCGCTGAACAGCATCGGCGGGTTCCGCAACGCCATGGCGTTCGTGCTGACCGGCCTGGACATCCAGGCCAAGGCCGACCTGCTGCGCCGGCAGCTCGAGGCCGCTTTGACGGTGAAGCCCGCGGAGCTCGAGTGGTCCCTGGCCCGCACCGACCACACCGACGCCGACACCGAAGAAGCCGCCAGCGCCCTGTTGCACTGCGTCGTCCGCGACCCCGACCCCGCCAACGTCGGGCGCCAGTTCTCCTCGGCGGCAGTGGAATTGGCGCTGGCCAGTTACCCGGGCTTCCACGTCACCGCCCCGCCGGGCGACGGTCAGGTCTACGGCGTGTTCACACCCGGCTACGTCGACGCCAAGCAGGTCCCGCACATCGCGGTGCACGCCGACGGCACCCGCACCGAGATACCCTGCGCCACCGACACTTTGGAGTTGGCGCCCGCCGC
>NZ_JAOPWB010000121.1 GCF_025965855.1 Mycobacterium sp.
ATACGTCATGGAGCACTTCGAGAAGGCCGGTGACAGCCCTCAACCGGGACTCATAGGCGACCTCGCCGCCCGCTACGCTTCCGGTGAGTTGGAGCAGCTTCCGGCGCTCGCGATCATGCTGACGCTGTTCAGCGCCGCCGGTGAATCCACTGCCTCCTTGCTGGGCAGCGCCGCGTGGATTCTGGTGAGCCATACCGACATCCAAGAACAGGTCCGCGCCCATCCCGAACTGCTGGGTGGGTTCATCGAGGAGACGCTGCGCTACGAGTCGCCGTTTCGCGGCCACTATCGCCACGTAGTCAGAGACACCACCTTGGCCGACGTCGAGGTGCCTGCCGATTCGCGCTTGCTGTTGATGTGGGGGGCCGCCAACCGCGATCCCCGGCAGTTCGACACACCCAATGAGTTCCGACTCGACCGCAGCGGCGCTAAAGGACACGTCACCTTCGGCAAGGGCGCACATTTTTGCGTCGGGGCCGCACTGGCACGCTTGGAGGCCCAGATCGTCTTGCGGATGCTGCTTGACCAGACCGAGTGGATTCACGCCGCCCACGTCGGCCAATGGCTGCCCAGCATCCTTGTCCGCCGACTCGACCGGCTACAACTGAACGTCCGCTGACCTGACGACTCGGAGTCGATTTAGCAGAGACGCCGAAGGTGTGGGGTTAACGTTCCATCGCGACAGAGGACGCCTCGCACTGCCAGCGCCCACACTCTCCGCGCGGTGTATGCCGATGGCTGCGTGTCGACGGAAGTCGACTCTGATCTGGTTCGCAATTAAACAACGGGCAACGTACTAGCGGCTTCGGGGGAGCCGTATTGACGATATAACGTGCCGTCCGCACCGGGAACTATCGCTACCTGGTCACCAGGAGCGATGCTTTCGACCGCCGAAGGATCCGCCAATTGCGCCACGCCCCATGTCGCCACCACACCGTCCAAATCGTAACGACTTCCATCGTATTCGATGACGAATGGTAAAAAGCTCAGAAACTGAAAGAGAGGACCGGATGTCAAACAAGAGCCAAGGGCTTCGACATTCCGAACTTCAAAATTGGTACTTGACCATTCAGACTTCAGTATCTCCCCGTTAAGTAGGCGGACCGCATCCCCCATTGCACTTCCTTCGGCGCTTGACAGAGCCCAAGGCATCAAAAATTGGCGGTCAGACACGGATTGTAAACGAGTTAAATTCTGTGCAGTTGCAAGCCATATTTCGACGTCGTCACGCAACCAAGTGGCTTCCGGTAGAGATCCGAGTGGCGTGATGATGCGGCCATACGGTATCGCGAGAATGGCAGATCCACCGTGTGCCCATTCGCGAAGGAACTCAAATCCAGAAATCACCGCGTGGGGGAGCTTCCCTCCGACTGGCAATGTCAGGACCTCGACCGACTGAAGTTCACCGCCATTGCTGACGGTGATTGTGACTTTGAATACTCCTGATGCATCTTCGCCATGTAGCTGGATTCCATCAAAACCACGAGTGATGCTGATATTCCGAAACGGCGTGCGCCGTTCGCCCAGTCGGAGTTCTAGGTCGGGTCGGGCCGGTGGGGCTTCGTTCATGACGTACAACATCGCTGGACCGTCGAACGAACTTACTCCCGGCGGCCCCTCTGATCGGATGACGCGAACTGGGAGGGGGCGGTCTGGCTGCGCGCCGTAGGCGATCATGTCCCGCGCCGCCTTTAACGCCGCTTCGTCGGTGATTCCGCCGAAGGAAACAGTCGTTGATATTGGACGTAGCCTGAGAGACTCAGCGCATCTTGGGTAGATCGCTAGCTGGTGAAAGTGGTTATCGTCGAGCTCACGGAAGGTGACTAATGCAGCATTGGGGTCAACGGTCCGTGCATGTTCCTCGACAGAATCGGGAAGCCGGCCAGTCCTGATGGAGCTCTCGTACCGGTAGAACGGATCGACTTCGTCCAAACTACGAGCTAGCTCCAATTCACGCGCCGCGATCGCATCTACTAGCGGTTCCCCAGTCAATTCGGTTACATCTCTTTGCCCGCGTAGAGCAGCAGCCACTAGCTCCAGTGTTCTGCGCTGTCCGTCTCCAAAGAAATAATCCTGCAATCCAGGGTTCTCAGAAGACCAAACGTCTAGCGAGCCGCGTCCAAGCCAATCTCGCTCGATTGCGACGCCCGCAGTCAACTCGTTGAGCATCCATTCATATCGTTCGGTTGTAGGATTCCACGGTGTTACTAGAATCCATCGACGGATTGGGTAATTAGGCAAAATCTCCTGCACGAATCGATCCCAAGAACCGACTATGCTTTTCTCCTCGTTCGAAGATTTTCCGAATGGGCGTGTGTATCGCTTAACCTGATACACATCGAATGCCTCGCCGACGGGGCCGAGGATGTCTATACCCTTGTCACCCCTAGAAGGCGTAATACGGGTGGCTCGTGGATTAACCGTAGTGAGGATCAGTGCTTCGACGTACTCTTCAACTGTGTCGCCGGGTAACCGTTCCCAATTGATCGGAGTCATCGACGTAAGCCTACGACGGCGGGGCGCAGTGATACGGGAAGCCATCGAAGCGGCCTTCGGGCAGCTCGGATCCCTTCGAAAACGCGTGCGCCCGATTCAGGGAGGGTAGTAGACAGAGCTGTTGTAAACAGGCTGTATGCACACGTCCCCGAAACGTCGCCGATCATGCCAACGGAAATCCACCTAAAATGCATGTTTAGCTGGTATTCCGCTATGAGCGCCAACGCGTGCCAACATTCACAAACGCGCTGAAAAGCGGACTGAAAATCCGCCGAGTGACGGTGCGACGGAAGGGCCGGGAGGTAGCGCCGAATACGGGGACGCCAAGGCAGCCCGGACTCAAGAGCCTGACCGACTGGCCGACTCTGAGTTGCGTCGTATCGGCTGGCGTGTCCTTAGGCTCTGGGACTTGCCGCCTACCATAGCTGGACTGTCGTTGCGCCCGTCCACTTCCACCGACGTGATCCGGCTGGAGATCAGTCCGCACACAGTCCGCAGAGCACTCACCACTCGCCATCAATATCCATCACTGATACATACGAAATATGTTGCGCCCCAGTGTGTTCGCTCGTAAGTGCCATCAATAGCCCAGAACTACCCAAAACGGCAAACGCCCAGGTCAGAGGCCTTCTGAGGCTCTTTCCCACCCCTACAAGTCTCCGGAATTCCATCATTGGCACGATCGACACACCTCAAACCGAGCTACAGATAACTCGCTGGTATGTGCAGCCATGTTCGGCTATGACCTGCAACGCCGCGCTCATCCAGCGCCATAGATGGTCACAGCCTTGATATCGGAGCCCACTGGCTTCTCGGGGAAAAAGCCGCCGGGGTTATAACGCCACGCGGCTTTTACTTCTGCACTCACCCCGGTAGTTTTCTTCTGCTTCTTCAGTATCATCGCGATCCTGATCTCGTCAGTCTTTATTCCGGCGTTCTTGAAGTACCACTCTGGCTCCGTGGTGAGTCCGCCGTTGAAGGCGACATCGATGCGCTTCAGCGATCCAATGCGAAAGCTCCAGGGATTGAGATTGACAGATATCGGTAGGAGCTCGGCGACGACGTGGCCAACGACCGGGATGAGCCTGAATGCCTGCGTGATTCCAATCTTTATCTGGCCGCCAACGATGGTCGTGTGGTGGATGCTGCTGTTGGGGAAGCCGTCCGTGGCAAACGTCTCCTGCGTGCCGCCTACTTGAGTAAGACTGACGTTAAAGCGCAATTCATCGATGCGCCCTTTCGGGAGGATTATGTTCATACCAAGTTCTGACTTTAGGTAGTCAAAGTCGCAGTCTGGAGGCGGCGTTAGCTTAACTGTTTCTGCCCGCGGCGCGATCTTGATTGAGGTCCCCCGGATCCAATTCAGCATCTGCTGGTCGTCGGCTGACTTGGCACTGCTTGGCTGGCCGTATTCCCGGCTGAATTCGCGGTGTTCGAACTCGCTTAGCCGGTCCCGTGAGTGTTCGCCACGCAGCGCGGCCGGAATCCTTTCGACCGGCTCCCAGTTGTCGTCCAGAAAATACGCCGCGCTTAGTTGTCTATCAGGGATGCCTTGTTGTGCTTGGTCCATGAGCCGCCGACCTCTAGTTGCGGTGGGAAAGAGCAGAGTAACCCGGCCGCACGACGCGCTGGTACATCCAGCACGACAACGCCATGTCAGCGCCGCCGAGACCCCTGCCGGGGGAAGGCTACCCGGGGTGGTAGCGCGCACCGGCCGGGACTGCTGATTCCCGCCTTTACGGGTCTGGGAGTTTTGACGACAACGAGCGGCACAAAGGCGGCGGTGGACGCGGCAGGGGCCGGCACCTCCCTGACTGACACGGCCCACCCCGCCGTGCCGCAGGCAACTACCTTTGGGGGCAGGCCGGCGTCGATTTAACCCCGCACCCCTCCGCGCGCACCGGCCGCCACAGCTTTTCTGGATCGCTGTTCGAAGATGTCAAGCTTCCCGCGAAATGCGGAAACGACTTGTACGGTTTGTGGGTGCGCATGCGAGCGTCGTCGGGGGCGTTGACTTGGTGGCAACCCGTGGTGGCGGCTGTTTTGACTGCCGCGGGGGCATGGGCGAATCTGGGCAAGCCGCTGAACATTTTGTGGCTGCAGGTCGCCGGTGGAATCGTGGCAGCAATAAGTGCCACGGCGCTTGTGGTGATGTCCTGGATGTTGTTGCGCCAGAGGGCGGTCGATCGATTGCGCGTGCCAGTGGCTCGCGTCAGCGAGGTCGATCCGACGGAGATCGGTGTCGACCCGGCGCCCCAGACTGTGCTCGCGGGTGAGACGCTGCCCGAGTACCTGCCACGCAAGGTCGACCCCGAGTTGCGCGAGGCTGTTGAGGAAGCACGTGACGGCCGGGGCTCCTGGCTGGTGGTGGTGCGCGGTCCCTCTAAAGTCGGTAAGTCCAGGACGTTGTTTGAGGCGTTGCGGGCCTGTGACTCGCAGACCGATCCGCTGAAGCTGGTGGCTCCGATCAACGGCGACGCGCTGCAGAAGATGATCGACCTGGGGGAGAAAGTACTGCCGGCCCGACAGCCTGCCGTGTTGTGGCTGGATGAACTTGAGCCATATCTCACCCAGGGCGTCACATGGCAGACCTTGAGGCGTTGGCGAGAGACGGGGCGGACCCGGTTCGTAGTGGCAACCTATAAAGGCCAAGTCACCAGACAGAACTCGGGGCCGGCCGACGAGCTAACCGATCTCGCCGATGACCTACTGGCACGTGCCCGCAAGATCACGCTTACGCCGACAACTGACGACGAGTTGGAGCCGTTGCGGGAGAAACTCTCCGCGGACTTTGAGACGGCGCGTCAGTATGGGCTGGCCGCCTACCTGGTTGCCGGAGACCGCCTGGAAACCAGGCTCGACACCGAGGCGTCCCCAGAAGGGGTCGCGGTCATCGGCGCCGCAGCCGACTGGGCACGATGCGGACGCACCAGTGCGATCAGCGAAGACACACTTCGCCACCTGTGGCCGACATACCTGGCGGCCGGGGTCGCCCTGAGCGATGGCGGCTTCGCCGTCGGCAGGGACTGGGCGTTGGATCGGGTGGCTGGAAGAATTGCGCTTCTTCAACAGGGCGCCGACGGCTACCGGGCCTACGACTACGTGGTGGGACTGATCAGCGACCGACCCGGGGCGGGGGTCCCGCCGGATCCGGTCTGGGCAGCGGCCATCGAGACCGCCTTGCCCACTGAAGCATTCGCCGTCGGGGCCGCCGCCGCCAGCTACGCTCGCTGGGCCGGCGCCGCTGACGCGTTCACCCGCGCCCGCGAGTCGTCGGTCGACCAATACGCCGCCGCCGGAGGAGTCAACCTCGGTATCGCGCTCGCTCAGATAAACCGGTCCGCCGACGCGGTGGCCGCCTACCAGCAGGTCATCGACCGCTACCGCGACGACGCCGCCCCCGCCCTGCGCGAACAGGTCGCCCGAGCACTGACCAACCAGGGCTTGGTGCTCAGTGAGCTGGTCCGGTCCGTCGACGCTGGGACCGCCTACCAGCCCGGCGAGCAGGTCGTCCAGGCGCTGGCCCACCATGGCCCTTTGCTCCCTGGGCTGGGCCGGTCCGCCGAGGCGCTGGCCGCCTGCCAGCAGGTCATCAACGACTACGGTGCTGACCCCGCCCCCGCCCTGCGCAAGCAGGTCGCCCGAGCGCTGACCAACCAGGGCTTGGTGCTCGGTGCGCTGATCCGGTTCGCCGACGCGGTGGCCGCCTTCCAGCAGGTCATCGACCGCTACGGTGCTGACCCCGCCCCCGCCCTGCGCGAGCAGGTCGCTATCGCGACGAACCCCCAGCGCCATATGCTCGCTCAGCTGGACCGGTGCGCCGACGCGGTGGCCACCTACCAGCAGCGGCTCATCGACCCCTACCGTGATGACCCCGACCCCGAGCTGCGCGAGGTGGTCGCCGACGCTTTGACCAGCCAGAGCTTCGCGCTCGGTCAGCTGGGCCGGACCGCCGAGGCGCTGGCCGCCTGCCAGCAGGTCATCGACCACTACGGCGACGACCCCGCCCCCACCCTGCGCGAGCAGGTCGCCATTGCTTTGACCAACCAGGGCGTCGTGCTCGGTTGGCTGGGCCGGCCAGCCGAGGCGCGGGCCGTCTACCAGCGGGTCATCAACCGCTACCGCGACGACCCCGCCCCCAACCTACGTGACCTAGTCGAGCGAGCGACTACTTCTCTCCAGACATCCGCGTGAACGCCTGGGACGTCTGACTGATCCTGTCCTTTCCCCCTTCGGACGCGGCCATGCTTCTACGTCCACCAAATTCGGGTTTACATCGACGACGTCATCGCCGCGGCCTGAGCCAGCCGCCGTCGCGCACCCCGGACGACGATTGCCTGGCCCGGCGAGCAGTCCGCAGCCCGCGGGCTCTCCGTATCGAGCGTTCGTTGTCACGACGTTGCATCAACTCATCCGAAACTCACTGTGACACGATGGACCCTCCCGGACTTGCGCGGACGTGTTTCTGCAGGTCACAGCCATGCCCTGTTACAAGACAGACCTCCGCAGACCTGCTCATACGGTATTTAGCTACCTTGTAAGCGAGCGGTCGGCGGCCTGCACCCACAGTCCGCAGACAGTCCGCAGGGCACTCACTCCCAGTCATCAATCGCCGCGACTTATACATAGGGAATACGTTGCGGCCCAAACAGAATCATCTCATCCATCATCAGTAGCCGAGAACTGCCCAGAATAGTAAAAGGCCAGGTCACAGGCTATCTGAGGCGCTTCTAATCCCTAGGTCGCACGTTCGAGTCGTGCCCAGTGGCGCGCCGAAAGTGGCGTGGTCGGGGCGGTGAAGGCGCGGCCAGGCCGTCGCCTAGTTCTCCATGCCTACTCGGACGGGTGGCCGCGCTATTCGTTCACGCGTGACGCCCACCACGCCAGCAGCTCGGCGCTCGCCTCCTCGGTGGTCAGCGGCCCGCGCTCCAGCCGCAGCTCCTTTAGGAACCGCCAGGCCTCGCCGACTTGGGGACCGGCCGGGATCCCGAGCAGTTCCATGATCTGGTTGCCGTCCAAATCGGGGCGCACCCGCGCCAAGTCCTCTTGGGCCGCCAGCTCGGCGATCCGCTCCTCCAGCCGGTCGTAGCTGGCCTGCAGGCGGGCGGCCCGGCGCTTGTTGCGGGTCGTGCAGTCGGCGCGGACCAGCTTGTGCAGCCGAGCCAGCAGCGGCCCCGCGTCGGTGACATAGCGGCGCACCGCGGAGTCTGTCCACTTGCCTTCGCCATAGCCGTGGAATCGCAGATGCAGGAACACCAGCTGCGAGATGTCGTCGACCATCTGCTTGGAGTACTTCAACGCCCGCAACCGCTTTCGGGCCATCTTGGCGCCCACCACCTCGTGATGGTGGAAACTGACCCCGCCGTCGGGCTCGTGCCGCCTCGTCGCGGGCTTGCCGATGTCATGCAGTAACGCGGCCCAGCGCAGCACCAGATCGGGCCCGTCATCTTCCAGCGCGATGGCCTGACTCAGCACCGTGAGCGAATGCTGGTAGACGTCTTTGTGCTGATGGTGTTCGTCGATGGCCATCCGCATGCCGCCTACCTCGGGCAGCACCACCTCGCCCATCCCGGTCTCCACCAGCAGGTCGATGCCGGCCACCGGGTCGTCGCCGAGCAGCATCTTGTCCAGCTCGGCGGCCACCCGCTCGGCGCTGATCCGCGCCAGCT
>NZ_JAOPWB010000148.1 GCF_025965855.1 Mycobacterium sp.
GCCGAGGACCGCGGCCGAAAATGTGCCCCGCCGCCGGCGCCCTGGACCGCGGGCGGCCACCCCTGCCAGCAGCAGCGAAGCATCCAGGACGTCGCCGGCCACCCTCGTCCAGACCAGCCTGTCGGAACCGACCAGCAGCGCCGCGCCGTGGCCGCATTCGCGCGCGCCGAGCGCGCGGATGACCCGGCGCGACACGCGCGTGTCATCCACGCCCGCGATAGCAGCAACTTTCCCGGGGGGCGCCAGCTCGGCGAGGCCCAGCCCGGAGCTCGCGCCGGCGAGCGCTTTCGCCAAAGGTGCGCTGGCGTTGCCAGATCGATAACTCATCGTCGACTCCCTTGCCGAGCAGGGCATAGGCTGTCGCAAATCAGCTGTCGTGCAGCAATTTTGCAGGCCGCCCGCCCGCCCGGCCCTAAAGTCTTCGTTCATACGTCAAACTGCCGGTGGTAGCCCGATGGCCACGTTGGCACTCGGGTACCCGTGCAGGCACCGCCCAAACGCGCAATCAGCGGGATGCGTCGCGCAGCGCATCGAGCAAAGGGTGGGCGGCCTCTTTGAGAAAGAGCTCCTGCGCCTCGCCGCCGATCTGGACGAGCGCGATGTCCGTGAACCCGGCTTCCCAGTACGGTCGGACGGCGTCGACGATCGCGTCGAGGTCCGGGCCGCAGGGGATGGCATCGGCGACGTCTTCCGGTCGCACGAACTGGGTCGCACCGGCGAAACCGGCCGGTGTGGGCAGGTCTGCGTTGACCTTCCAGCCGCCGCCGAACCAGCGGAATTGGTCATGCGCGCGCTGGACGGCGGCGTCGCGGTCGGGATCCCAGCACACCGGTATCTGGCCGACCACCCGTCCGCCCCCGGCGAGGTTGGCGGCCTGGCGTGCGGCGTGCCACTCGCGGACAAGCTCTGCGTCGGGCTCCACCGCGACCAGGTGATCGCCCAGCTTGGCGAACCTGTCGACGGCCTTACTACCGCCCATGGCCACCGCTATGCCGACCGGGACGTCGGGCACGTCCCACAGCCGCGCCGAATCCACCTGGAAGTACTCACCGCGCCAGTTCACCAGCTGACCACCGAACAGCTCCCGGATGATCTTGATGGCTTCGCGCAGCATGTCATGCCGGCGCTCGACGGCGGGCCAACCCCTGCCGACGACGTGCTCGTTGAGGTTCTCCCCGCTGCCCAAACCGAGGGTGAACCGGCCGTCGGACATGATCTGCACGGTCGCGGCCTGCTGCGCGACGATCGCGGGGTGATACCGCATCGTCGGGCAGGTCACGTAGGTGTACAGGTCCACCCGTTCGGTGGCGTGCGCCACCCCGCCCATCACCGCCCAGGCGTTGGGCGCGTGTCCCTGCGACGTCAGCCAGGGGGAGAAATGGTCACTGCACACCTCGAAGTCGAACCCGCGATCTTCGGCCGAAACGGCATACTGGACAAGGTCTTTCGGTCCGCTCTGCTCGGTCATCAAAGTGTAGCCAAAATTCGTCATACCGACACGGGTACCCGGGCGCCCGCGAGCGTAACGCCACGGCGAAAAACCGAGCCGAAAATCGCCGTGGCGTTACGCTCGCGGAACGATTCCAGCAAAGTCGTTGTTCAGTCCGCGGTGGTGATGGAGTCCCCGGTAACGCCGGCCGCCCGACGGGCAGCGAGCCTGCGCTTCTGCGGCTCGATCGTGTAGCGGGGGTCACGGGCCGATTCCAGACCCGCCTCGAAAAAACCGAACCTCAGCAGTGCCGACGCCGTCAGCAACGTCAGGCCGGACAAGGCGGCGACACCGCGGTGTCGCCCGCCGAGCAACGCGCCCAAACCGCCCGCGGCGGCGAGCCACTCGCTCCCTGCCAGCAGCCGCCCGGGCCTGCCTCGGTGCAGCGGTTCTCTGGTCACCGGGTCCATCCGGTGCTCCGTGTACCTGGCGGAGATCAGATCACCGATCGCACCGATGACGGCCAGACTGCGAGCGGGCCCGGCTTCGGAGACCGGGGTGGTGATCATCGCCAATCCCGAGGCGGCCAGGCTCGCCGAGCTGGCGAACACGAAGGGCAGGTCTTTATACGCGGCGTTCCACGTCGGGGTCGCGGTGTCGCTGAGCAGCACCGCGGTGTAGACGGCAAGCGGTGGCGCGAAGACAGCGGCTTCCAATCCGGCCGGTCCCTCCACGGCGCGCAGCACCGGGCGCAGCGGTCCCAACGGGAGCCGCTCGCCGGTCATCCGGTCGACCTCGGAGACCGCGGCAATCCCGATACCGGCGCTGAAGAAGCTGAGAATCCACGAGCCGATGCTCATCGGCGAGGTCAGCTTGACGGTCCGCAGCATGTTGACGAAACGCTCGGGCCGGCCCAGGTCTTTGACCAGCGCGACCGCGCCCAGCATCACCGCGATCAGGGCGGACAGCCGTGTGTTGCGGCGTAATGTGTCTCGTCCGGTGAGCTGGGCCCCGGCAGCCAGCAGACCGGATCCACCGGCGACGCCACCCAGAAACAGGTATGCCCCGACCTCGTGGCCCCACGGTGCGGGCTTGACCACCGGACGCCCGTAGTACGAGCTGAACTCGGCCTCGGGGACCATCGGCATCTCACGCGAACCGTCCCCACCGCCCCTGCGCCCCTTGCCTTTTCCGTTCCGGCGCCTGCCGCCAGTCGGCTCGGGCGGGCGCACGCTGTCGAATTCGGAGGTGGTCACTTGCTCCTCCAGAACGCCAGCACCGCCGCGCCGAACATGCCGGCCGCGGCCAGGCCGGCCCGTTTGAACATCTGGGGGAGGTCGGCCGTGCACACCCGCGGGTCGGGCGGCAGGCCGTAGACCTCCGGCTCGTCGAGCAGCAAAAAGATCGACCCGGTGCCGCCCACACCGTCGTGCTCGTTGGCGCCGTAGAGGCGGGCCTCCGTCAGCCCCTGGGCGTGCAGCGCGGCGACCCGCTCCCGCGCCTTGACCACCAAGTCGTCGTGGTCGCCGAACTTGATCGAGGTGGTCGGGCAGGCCTGGGCGCACGCCGGCGTTTGGTCCTCGACGAGGCGGTCGTAGCAGAGGGTGCACTTCTGGGCGACTCCGGTGACGGGTTTCTCGCCGGGACGATCCGGTCGGTTCGCCGGCGTCGTGTACGTTCCGTCGCTGCGACGCTCGACCACGCCGAACGGGCACCCCGCAACGCACGTGCCGCACCCGTTGCAGACGTCGGCCTGCACGACGACGGTGCCGAACTCGGTGCGGAACAACGCGCCGGTCGGGCATACGTCGAGACACCCGGCGTGCGTGCAGTGCTTGCACACATCGGAGGACATCAGCCAGCGGAATTCCGGTGTGTCCGGCGGTTTGGTATCCGGAGGTGCGGGGATGGCCGGCATACCCAAATTGATCAGGGTGCGGCCGGATTCGCGCGCCTCCTCGATCCGGTCGCGGCCCTGCTCGACGAACGCCACGTGTCGCCACGTGCTGGCACCCAGCGCGCCGGTGTTGTCGTAGGACGAACCCAACAGCTCCAGCTCGCCGTCCTGCGGGTTGCGGTTCCATTCCTTGCACGCGACCTCGCAGGCCTTGCAGCCGATGCAGATCGAGGTGTCGGTGAAGAATCCCTTGCGCGGCTTGCGATCTGACCAACCCGCGTCGGTGGCCGGGTCAGTCGGTCCGGTTAGCTGGCCCATCGGCTCCCCCTTCCCGGGCGGCGTCGCTCACCCGTACGTTGCCGGTCTCGATGGTGGCGCCCGCGCGAGACTGGTACTCGGCGACCAGGCGGAGAAGTGCCTCGGCCTGCGGCCGGCGGCCGGGTTGGATGTCGCACGATCCGACCTTCGACTCCTGGATCTGCACGTTGGGATCCAGTGTCACGCCGAGCAGGTCATTGGCCGCGTCCCCGCTGACCACCGCGTCGCTGCCGACACCCCAGTGGTATGGCAACCCGATCTGGTGCACCGTGTGTCCGCCGATCACGAGCGGGGACACGCGCTCGGTGACCAGCACCCGGGCCTCGATCGCCGCGCGGGGCGAGATGATGGTGGCCCACCCGTAGGGCTCGAGACCGCGTTCGGCGGCCAGCTCCGGGGACACCTCACAGAACATCTCCGGTTGCAGCTCCGACAGGTAGGGCAGCCACCGGCTCATGCCGCCGGCGGTGTGGTGCTCGGTGAGCCGATAGGTGGTGAACACGTAGGGATACACGTCGGCCCCGGGCTCGCCGGCGCTGGGCGCGCTCAGGTTGTCCTTGCGCGGGAAGATGATTCGCGCCGGGTTCCGTTGCTGGGGATACAGCGCGTTGGCGACCGGCGACTCCTGCGGTTCGTAGTGCGTGGGCAGCGGTCCGTCGACCACACCCTTCGGGGCGAACAGCCAGCCCTTGCCGTCGGCCTGCATGATGAACGGGTCATCGCCGGCCAGCGCGTCGGGGCCACCGAGCTCGGGGTCGGGCCGGCTGCCCGGTGCCCGGTCGGCCACGAAGTCGGGCACGTCATATCCAACCCATCGACCCATCCGCTCGTCCCACCAGATGTATCGCTTGCGCTCGCTCCATGGCTTGCCGTCCGGGTCGGCGGACGCGCGGTTGTAGAGGATCCGCCGGTCGGCGGGCCATGCCCAGCCCCACTCCGATTGGCTGGGCGACGGGCCGCCGCCCGGCACCCGGCGCGCGGCCTGGTTGGTCGCGTTCGCGTACACCCCGGTGTAGATCCAGCAACCGGCCGCGGTCGACCCGTCGGCGCGCAGCTCGGTGTACGACGACAACGGCCTACCCGCGTCAGCGCCGGCGAGCTGATACCCGTTGATTTCGGCCAGCACCGCTTCGCCGTCGGGGTCGCCGTGCTCGTCGGTCGGGTAGTCCCACGTCAGGTCCAGCAGCGGCCGGTCGCGCTCGTCGGTCGAGCCGGCCAGGCGCTGCCTGATGCGCTTGCCCAGCTCGTATAAGAACGCCAATTCGCTTTGGCAATCGCCGGGCGGCTCGACCGCCTTGTGGCGCCACTGCAGCAGGCGCTGCGTCTGGGTGAACGATCCAGCTTTTTCGACGTGCGTTGCCGCGGGCAAGAAGAACACCTCGGTCTCGATGTCCTCGGTTTTCAGTTCACCGGAGGCGATTTCGGGACCATCCTTCCACCAGGTGGCCGACTCGATGAGGTTGAGGTCGCGGACCACCAGCCACTTGAGGTGGGACATGCCGAGGCGCTGCATCCGGCCGTGCGCCGAACCGACCGCGGGATTCTGGCCCAGCAGGAAGTAGCCCTCCACCTCGTCGGCCAGCATCCCGGTGACGGTCTGGTAGGTGCCGTGCGGGCCGGTCAGGCGCGGCAGGTAGTCGTAGGCCCAGTCGTTGTCCCCGCGGGCCGCGTCGCCCCACCACGCCTTGAGCAGGCTGACCATGTAGGTGTCGGCGTTGGCCCAAAAGCCTTTCTGCTGCTTGGATCCCACCGCGTCGAGGTACGCCCGCAAGGTGTCGTGGGCGCCCGCCTTGGGCATCGGCAGATACCCGGGCAGCAGATTGAACAGCGTCGGGATGTCGGTGGAGCCCTGGATGCTGGCGTGACCGCGCAGCGCCATGATGCCGCTCCCCGGCCGGCCCACGTTGCCCATCAGCAGCTGCAAAATGGTTGCGGTGCGGATGAATTGGACCCCCAGGGTGTGCTGTGTCCACCCGACGGCGTATGCGAAGCACGTGGTGCGCTCGCGCCCGGAGTTATCGACGATGGAGCGGGCGAGATAGTCGAAATCCTGGGTGCCGATGCCGCAGACGTCCTTGACCATCTGTGCCGTATAGCGCGCATAGTGCCGCTTGAGAATTTGGAATACCGTGCGCGGGTGCTGCAAGGTGTCGTCGCGCAGCACCCGGCCGTGCCCGAGCGGCGGTCCCCCACTGCCAAGCTCGTCACCCGCGGCGCGCGCCGACGCCTCGGCGCCGTGCTCGCCGGCTGACCCGGGCCGGGCGTCGAGCTGACCACCGTCCGGGTCGGCGTACGCCCACGTCGACATGTCGTACTGCCCGGTCTCGGGGTCGAAGCCGGAGAACAGCCCGCCGAGATCCTCAGCGTCCCGGAAGTTTTCGTTGATCAGGGTAGCCGCGTTCGTGTAGGCGAGGACGTACTCCTTGAACCACAGGTCGTTTGCGAGCACGTGGTTGATCAGCGCGCCGAGCAAGACCACGTCCGAGCCGGCCCGGATCGGGATGTGCCTGTCCGACACCGCCGAGGTGCGGGTGAAGCGGGGGTCGACGTGGATCACGCGCGCGCCCCGGGCCCTGGCCTCCTCCACCCACTGGAACCCGACCGGATGGCACTCGGCCATGTTGGAGCCCTGGATGATGATGCAATCGGCGTTGGCCATGTCTTGCAGTGATTGGGTGGCGCCGCCGCGCCCGAAGGAGGCTCCCAGACCGGGAACCGTTGAGGAGTGTCAAATACGAGCTTGGTTCTCGATTTGGATCGCACCCGCGGCGGTGAAGAGCTTCTTGATGAGATAGTTCTCCTCGTTGTCCAGCGTCGCGCCGCCCAGCGACGCGATGCCCATGGTGCGGCGCAGCAGCTGCCCCTTCTTGTCGATGTCCTGCCAGGTGTGGCGGCGGGACTCCAGGAAGCGGTCGGCGATCATGTCGATCGCGGTGCTCAGTTCGAGCGGCTGCCATTCGGTGGCCCGCGGCGCGCGGTAGAGCACCTTCAGTTGCCGGCCAGGCGAATTGACGAGTTGCTCGCTGGCTGAGCCCTTCGGGCACAGCCGCCCCCGCGAGATCGGCGAGTCGGGATCACCCTCGATCTGGACGACCCGCTCGTCCTTGACGTACACCCGCTGCCCGCAGCCGACGGCGCAGTACGGGCACACGCTTTGCACCACCCGGTCGGCGGTGGTCGTGCGCGGGGTGATGGCGCGGGTCCGCTTGGACGTCACGGCCGATCCGCGGCCGAGCTTGTCCCCCGAACGCAATTGACGCACGACGGGCCATTCCAAGGGCCATTCCAGGAAGATCTTCCGCATCGCCATTCCCTTACCCTACTGCGTCACACCGAAACCCCGCCCGTTCAGCGCACCACGATCGTGTGCTCGCCACGCGGCACCAGCTCGCCGATGACGGGCGCCCCGGGGATCTCGCCGGCGATCAGCAGCCCGCCGGAGGTCTGCGCGTCGGCGAGCAACAGGGCCTCGTCCTCGCCGACCGCGGACAGGTCCACGTGCGGCGCCACCCAGTCGAGGTTTCGCCGCGTGCCGCCGCTGACGTAGCCGGCCGCCAGCGCCTCCCGCGCGCCATCCAGATAGGGCACCGCCGCCGAGTGGATCACCGCCGTGACACCGCTGGCCCGCGCCATCTTGTGCAGGTGTCCGAGCAGACCGAAACCGGTTATGTCGGTTGCACATTCAACTCCTGCCGCCAGCGCCGCGCCGGCCGCGTCGGCGTTGAGCGTCGTCATCACGGCGACCGCCTCGTCGAAGCGCTCACCGGTGGCCTTGTGCCTGTTGTTCAGCACCCCGACGCCGAGCGGCTTGGTCAGCGACAACGGCGTGCCGGGCCTGCCGGAGTCATTGCGCAGCAGGCGGTTTGGGTCCGCGATCCCCGTGACCGCCAGCCCGTATTTGGGTTCCGGGTCGTCGACGCTGTGACCACCGGCAAGATGGCAGCCGGCGAGGCCGCACACGTCCAGCCCGCCGCGCAGCGTCTCGGCGGCCAGCTCGAACGGCAGCACATCGCGCGGCCAACCCAGCAGGTTCACCGCGACCACCGGGCGCCCGCCCATCGCGTACACGTCGGACAGCGCGTTGGTTGCCGCGATCCGGCCCCAGTCGTAGGCGTCGTCCACCACCGGTGTGAAGAAGTCCGTCGTCACGATCAGCGCCGTACCGCCCGCGATGCGTACCACCGCCGCGTCGTCGCCGCTGTCGAGCCCGACCAGCAACTCGCCGAGCGGGTCGCGCGGCGCGGCCGACTCCAACCCGCGAAGCACGGCCTCGAGTTCGCCGGGCGGAATCTTGCAGGCGCAGCCGCCGCCGTGGGCGTACTGGGTCAGTCGGTAGGTCGCACGAGAAGTCACGAAGTCCATACTTGTCGCCATGGTCCAGGGAGGCGTGCCCGGTCTGGTGACCGGCGCGGTCTTCAAAACCGTCGAACGGCAGACGCTGCCGCTGGCGGGTTCGATTCCCGTCCGCCTCCGCCATGCTCCTTCGGGCCTGACATGAGTGAGCCAACTGATCAGCGACGGCTCGTGCCGCGTACCGACGTCCTGCTCGCCGACCCGCGCCTGGCCGAAGCGCAGCGGGTGCTGGGGCGCGCGTTGGTGAAATCGGTGATCGTCGAGGCCCAGCGGCGGGCACGCGCCGGGGAGATCGAGCCCGAGCGCGTCGCCGAGCACGCCGTCGCCGCGCTTCCCGCCACCGCGTCGAGCCTGCGGCCCGTCATCAACGCCACCGGCGTGGTCGTGCACACCAACCTGGGCCGGGCGCCGCTGTCGCGGGCCGCCGTGGACGCGGTGGTCGCCGCGGCCGGGACGACGGACGTCGAG
>NZ_JAOPWB010000185.1 GCF_025965855.1 Mycobacterium sp.
GGCCAGCGCGGCCAGCGCCGACCGGTTCGACGTCTCCACCAGGCCGGGCTGGGCCGGCCAGCTCCCGATGACCAGCCCGGCGCATGGAACCCCGTGAGCGGCAAGCGATTCCAGGGTCAAGGCGGTGTGGTTGAGGGTGCCCAATTCCGCGGTGACCACGACCAGCGCCGCGGCGCCCAGCTCGACGGCGAGGTCGCGCACGGTGACGCCGGCGTCGGCGAGTTCGACCAACAGGCCGCCGGCGCCTTCGACCAACGTCAGCCGGCCCGGGCGATCCAGGCCGCGGATGAGCTGCAGCACCCGCTCACCCGTAGGCAGCGCCGTCCCCGCCCACGCGGCCGCGGCGGCCGGCGCCAGGGGCAGCGGGTACCGCGCCAATCCGGCGAGTTCGGTCACCCCGGACAGCCGGCCCACCTCCGCGAGGTCGTCGTCGCCGAGGTCGGTGCCGGTCTGCACCGGTTTGCACGCCGCCACGTCGAGGCCGGCCTGGCGGGCGTGGCACGCGAGCGCCGCGGTGGCGACCGTCTTGCCGACCCCAGTGCCGGTGCCCGTGACGACCAGAACGGTCAACGGCGGGCCTTAGACAAGCCCGGCCAGCACGTCCGCCAGCACCCGGCGGGCCATCTCGAGTTCGGCGGCGTCCAACGACGCGCGCACGGTCAGCCGCAGCCGCGACGTCCCGGCGGGCACGGTCGGCGGCCGGAAGCAGCCCACCTTCACGCCGGCGTCCAGGCAGGCCGTCGCCGCGGCCAGCGCCACCTCCGGCGCGCCCAGGATCACCGACACCACCGCAGCCTGCGGCGGCTCGGGGACGTCGCAGGCCTCGGCCAGCAAGCGGGCGTGGCGCAGCACCGCTTCCGGGCGCCACGCTTCGGCCCGCAGCACCACCAGCGCCGCCCGCGCGGCGCCCACTGCCGCCGGGGCCAGGCCGGTGTCGAAGATGAACGGACGGGCGGCGTCTATCAGGTGGTCGCGCACCGGCGCCGGGCCGAGCACGGCGCCACCCTGGCTGCCGAGGGCCTTCGACAGCGTCGTGGTCATCACCACGTCAGGCGCGCCCACCAGCCCGAGCTCGTGCAGCAGCCCGCGCCCGCCGCCGCGGACTCCGAGGCCATGCGCCTCGTCGACGATGAGCAGCGCGCGGTGGCGCCGGCACACCTCGTGCAATTCGCGCACCGGGGCCAGCGAGCCGTCGGCGCTGAAGACCGAATCGGTGACGACGACCGCGCGCTCCTCGTCACGGGAGCCCAGGGCCGCGTCCACGGCGGCCACGTCGCGGTGCGGCGCCACCACCACCCGGGCCCGCGACAGCCGGCACGCGTCCACCAGCGACGCGTGCGACAGGGCGTCGGAAACCAGCAGCGAACCGGGACCCGATAGGCCGACGACGGCCCCGAGGTTGGCCGTGTAGCCCGAAGAGAAAAGCAGCCCCGAGGCGGCGCCGACGAACTCGGCGAGCTCGGACTCGAACTGCTGGTGTAGTTCGGTGTCGCCCGTGACCAGGCGCGAGCCCGTTGCCCCGGCACCCCACATGCGCAGCGCCGCAACGCCGCCCTCGATCACGTCGGGATGTTGCGACAGGCCGAGGTAGTCGTTGGACGCCAGGTCCAACTCGGTGGCCACCGCGGGCCGCGGCCGCAGGGAGCGCCGCAGGCCGGCCTCGCGGCGCTGCGCCGCCACCTCGTCCAGCCAGGCCAGCGGCGACACCTCGATCGGTGCCTGCGGGGGGGCGTTCATGAGCCTTCACCCTACGAGTCGCGCGGCCTCGACCCTCGCGGAGGTGAGCGGGGCGAGCCGCTATGCGATTCCGGTGGTGCCGTTGGAGCCGTCGAGACCAGCGCCGCCGGCACCGACCCACCGGTCCCGAAGGACCCGCCGAAGGCATTGGTCGGAGTCATGGCGAAGGCGTTGCCGCCGTGGCCACCCACGCCGGTGGTGCCGGTGCCGCCGGACAAATGCGGGGGTGGTGTTCGCCTTTCACCATGGCCTCGATGGTGTTCAGCGATTTCGCCTCGAGGTCCTGGCGTACTCGGGCTGCGCGGTGCCGTGGCTGGCCGCCGCTGGCCCGGCATGCCGGAATCTTCCGGCATCGCCAGCCAGTTCACGTTGCTCACTGCATCCCCGGGGCATTCGGCCGTCCTGCCCAGCGCGAGCAACAGCTTGACGCCAGTCATTCAGGGTGGGTTCAGGATGTGGTCGATACCGTCGGGCGGGTGATCAACGCAGCACCCGAACAGAGCAGTCGGCAGCGCGTGATGCTCAGCAAAGTCCGGAAGTCTCCAGAAGGCCGACAATGACCGCCGCACTGGACTTCGCGATGCTCCCACCCGAAATCAATTCCGGGCGCATGTATTCCGGGGCCGGTGCGGGACCAATGTTGGCCGCAGCATCGGCCTGGAGGGGGCTGGCTGCCGAATTGCATGCCACCGCGCTGTCTTACGGCTCGGTGCTTGCGGCTCTAACGAGCGAAGGATGGTACGGCCCGGCATCAGTATCGATGGCAGCCGCCGCCTCACCCTATGTCGCGTGGATGGGTGCCACCGCCGTGCAAGCCGAGCACACCGCCGCGCAGGCGGAGGCCGCCGCGGGAGCCTATGAGATGGCTTTTGCCGCAACGGTTCCGCCGTCGGTTATCGCCGAGAACCGTGCGCGGCTGATGGCGCTAATCGCCACGAATGTCTTGGGCCAGAACACGCCCGCGATCGCAGCGACTGAGGCTCAGTATGCCGAGATGTGGGCACAAGACGCCGCGGCCATGTACGGCTACGCCGGCGCCTCGGCCGCGGCCAGCCAACTGAGCCCGTTCCGGCAGCCGAACCGGACCACGAGCCCGAGCGGGTTGGCGGTCCAGTCCGCCGCAGTGGCCCAAGCCGCAGCCACCGCGGAGCAGCCAACGACGCTGTCCCAGCTGGTCTCCGCGACGCCCTCTGCGCTGCAGGGACTTGCGTCGCCGTCGTCGGCGTCGGCTCCTGCCGACATCACAAACTGGCTTACGTCGGGATGGAATCTATTTGATCCCGGGTCAGGTAACGTCGCTACCGGACCGCTCGGCCTCCTGAATGCCATCTTCGGAAGCGACACCGCCGGGGGTAAAGTCCTCAATTCTGGGCTCTTGAACACCATAGCTGGCAGCGGGCTCCTCGCCCCGGCTAACACGATCGGGCCCTTTACCAGCTTATTTGGCGCGGGCGCGGCCGGGGTCGCATCGGGCGACGCCGCTGCAAGTGCGCTCGGTGGCGCAATCACAGGCCCGTCGGAGGGGATAAGCGGCCTAGGAGGAATGATTTCGGGCGGTGTGGGCAACGCGGCTGCCGTCGGGACGCTATCAGTTCCGGCAGGCTGGACCGCGGGTGCACCGTTGGCCGGCCAGCTGGCCTCACCATTGGCAGGCACACCGATGCTCGCGCCCCCTCCAGCAATAGCGGCTGGCATGCCTGGCATGCCTGGCATGCCTGTGGGCACGATAACCGGTCAGGGCTTCGGTCGCGCCGTTCCTCAGTATGGCTTCCGGCCGACCTTCGTCGCACGACCACCCGCCGCCGGATAGCAACCTCGACAGTTGTCTCATGCCGCGTCGTTCGAGGCTGAGCACACAGTCGGCCTTCGTAATGTGTTGGCAGTTGGAGAATTTGTGATGGGGCCGAGTAATGCGGGATGCCAGGAGCTCATCACGCAGCCGAGACGCAACTCTTCACGTGATGTATGAGCAGGCCAACGCCCTTGCTCAAATGTGCAAAGCGCCGGCCGAAACGCCCGCCGAAACGGCTACGTCGAATCATTTAACTCCCGAGTCCGCGACGAATGCCTCAACATCAACATCTTCTGGTCGCTGACCCACGCGCGGGTCGTGATCGCTGACTGGAAGCAGGAATACAACAACCACCGGCGGCACTCCGCCCTGGGGTATCAGGCTCCGGCCCACTACGCTGCCGTCTGCACCCACCGATGAACGCCTCTGACACACCAGAGATGGATCAGTTCTCGCGGGTCCGGCCAGTAGCCGATGTTGGCACCGACGCGGGGCGCTGAATCGGCGCGAACTCCGTGTCGGGGTCCCGCACCATACGTGGTCAACCCCGCCGCCGGCCGATAAGGAATCGGCAAACTCGTCCGAGAGCGATCGGTCGTGACACTTCCTCCGAGTCGTTGAGGTCCGATCGGCGCCGATAGCTTTCGGCTCTTTGGGTCCGTACTGCTCCGTGATGCGTCTCTGGCCGCTTCACCGGATCCAGGCTGGTCGATCGTCGACTCTACGTCTGAGTCACCCAGGGCGGCAACGTTATTGCCGTGCCATCGCGATCGTGAGCCTGTCCTCCGGTTTGATGAGGTGGTCTTGGCTATCGCCGCCGATGTCGATCTGGACCCAGTCGATCTCGCCGGTGAACTTGTTGCCGGTGGGGCCGTAGTCCGGCGATGAGGGTGAACCGGTGTCGGCACCGACGTCGCAGGCTTCGTCGGCGGAGTAGGCCATCGGCTCGGTCTGTTCGACGCGCCCGGTGCCGACGGGTTTGCCGTCGCAGTACAGGGTGACGTCGCCGCCTTTGGCCAGGCCGCCGCCGTCGTATTTGAATGCCATGCGCACCTGATGCTTTCCGGCTGGAATGGGTGTGTCGGCGGTGATCATGTAGTGCTCGATGCCGAAGAAGTTGTAGCAGTATTTGAGCCGGCCCTGGTGCGCGTAGAGAGACCAGCCGCCCACGCTGCCGCCCTGGGTGATGATGACTCCGGAGGCGCCGGACTCGGGCACGGTGATGTTCGCGGTTACCGTGTGCGACTTGTTCTTCACGTTGACCACGCATGCCTCGCTGATCCGCATGCCGGGGAACAGCAGCTGGCTGTTGCCGCGAATCAGCTGCGGGCGCCCGGCGATATCTGGATTTAGGCGTTCGAATCTGCGGTCGTCCAGCGGCACCACGTTGTGCTTGACCGCCTCGATGAGCCACAGGCGTTGCAGGTCGGCCAGCTTCTGGGGGTTTTCCGCGGCCAGGTTGTGGGCCTGGGTCCAGTCGTCGGGTCCATACAGCTCCCAGGCGTCGTCGTCGAACGCTGGTGGCGGGTCGGTTTTCCAGGGGGTGCTGTGTCTGGTTACCGCGGTCCAGCCGTTGTGGTAGATGCCGCGGTTACCGAGCATCTCGAAGTACTGGACGTGGTGTGTCTCGGGCGCATCGCCGTCGCGCAGTGTCGACAACATGCTCACCCCCTCCAGCGGTGCTTGCTGGATACCGTTCACTGAGATCGGCGCGGGTAGTCCGGCGGCCTCGAGGATGGTTGGGGCGACATCGATCACGTGGTGGAACTGGTTGCGGGTCTTGCCCTTGTCGGTGAAGCCGTTGGGCCAGTGCACAATGGTGCCGTTGCGGGTGCCGCCCCAATGTGAGGCCACCTGCTTGGTCCACTGATATGGCGTGTTCATGGCGTGTGCCCAGCCGACCGCGTAGTGGTTGTAGGCATTCGGGGTTCCGAAGTCGTCAA
>NZ_JAOPWB010000214.1 GCF_025965855.1 Mycobacterium sp.
ACGACCGCACGTTCGCATGGACCTCGAAGCGATCGCGGAGCTACCCGCGGAACACCGACAGCGCGCACTGGCAGACTCCGGCTACCTGGCTCCGCACTGGCCCGCCCCTTACGGCAAAGGTGCGTCCACCGCGCAGCAACTGCTGATCAGCGAAGAAATGCACCTGGCGGGAATCGAGCGCCCCAACCTGATCATCGGATGGTGGGCCGCACCCACCATCCTCGAAGCAGGCACCCCCGAACAGTTGGACCGCTACATCATGCCGACACTGCGCGGCGACCTCATCTGGTGCCAGTTGTTCAGCGAGCCCGAGGCCGGATCGGACCTGGCGTCACTGCGCACACTTGCCACCCGTGAGGCCGGCGGGTGGCGACTCAACGGACAGAAGGTGTGGCCCACCCAGGCACGCGACGCCCACTGGGCGATCTGCCTGGCACGCACCGACCGAACGGCCGCCAAGCATCGGGGTATCACCTACTTCCTCCTGGACATGAGGACCCCCGGTATCGACGTGCGCCCCCTGCGTGCTTTGACCGGCGAGCCGATGCTCAACGAGGTCTTCCTCGACGATGTCTTGGTACCCGACGACTGTGTGCTCGGCCAGGTCAATGACGGGTGGCGGCTGGCCCGCAGCACACTGGCCAACGAGCGCGTCGAGATGAACACGGGCACACTGGGCGGTCCCACCGGGGACCTGCTGTCGCTAACCAAGGACTGCGACGACGACGCGGTAATCGACGAGGTGGGACGTCTAGTCGCCCTGGCCACGGCCAACAGCCTGCTCGGACACCGCAGCATCCTCGACCGGATGAACGGCGCGCAACCGGGTGACGAGGCGTCCTTGCACAAGCTGGTAGGCGTGCGCCAACGCCAACAGGTCGCAGAGTTACTACTCACACTCAAGGGTGCTGATGGAATATGTAACGGCCCTGACAGCCACGAATTCCTCCTTACCAGAGCGCTTTCCATCGCCGGCGGCTCGGCGCAAGTCCTGCTGTCATTGGTGGCCGAACGAATGCTCGGCCTGCCGCGCTGACGCGTCGCATCGGTCGGCAATGAAGGCAGATCGACAGCTCGACCCACACCGTCCACCGAGTTCACCAACGCATCCTCATGTTCGATGTTCAGCGTGCCCTCATAGCCGACGGCGCGCAGGTTATGCACGAAATCGGCCCACAACGCCGCGCCGCCGGGATGGCCTAGTCCGAGGGTCACGTAATTCCAGGCCCGCGAGCGCGGCTCACTGGGTTGACATCCTGAGCTAGTGTGCCACCGGGCAATAGCGGGTGTCGAACCGTTTGATGCCGTTGATCCAACCCGACCGGAACCGGGTGGGCTCCCCCAGCGAGCTGATGTCCGGCATGTGGTCGGCAATCTTATTGAAGATGAGGTCGAGCTCGACTTTGGCTAGGTTCGCGCCGAGGCAATAATGCGCGCCGGTTCCGCCGAATCCCAGGTGCGGGTTGGGATTCCGGGTGATATCGAACCGTCGCGGATCGGCGAAGGCCGCTTCATCGAAGTTGGCCGACGAGTACAGCATCACTACCCGCTGCCCGGTCCTGATCGGGGTGTCACCGATGACCGTGTCGTGTACAGCGGTGCGCTGCAGACAGAGCAGCGGTGACACGTAGCGCACGATCTCATCCACCGCGGTGGCCGGGCGGTCGCGCTTGTACAGCTCCCACTGATCGGGATTCTCCAGAAACGCCATCATGCCCATGGTGGTGGCATTGCGGGTCGTTTCGTTGCCGGCCACCGCCAACATGATCACGAAGAAGCCGAATTGCTCCGAGGTCAACTGCTCGCCATCGATGCTGCCACCGAGCAAACGCGACACGATGTCATCGGTTGGGCATTCACGGCGCTCCTCGGCCAGTTGATAGGCGTAGCCCAAGATCTGGGCCGCGGCAACGCGCGAGTCAACGTCGATGTCGGCGTCGTCGTAGCCGGTCATCTGGTTGCTCCATTCGAAGAGCTTGACGCGGTCATCCTCAGGCACCCCGATCAAATCGGCGATGGCCTGCATCGGCAAATCACTGGCTACCTCGCGAACGAACTCGCCCTGACCGCCGTCGAGCGCCGCACGCACGATGCGTTCTGCTCGCTGTTCCAGCGCCGGGCGGATTGCCTCGATGGCGCGGGGGGTGAACAGTCGTGATACCAACCCCCGCAACTTGGTGTGCTCGGGAGCGTCCTTGCTGATCAGCACTGCCAGCGTCGCCTCGAACTCCTCCGGGGTGATGCCGTCCTCCAACCGCGGAATCGCCCCTCGACGCGCGGAGGAGAACAGATCCGAACGCCGCGACACCTCGCGCACATCGCGGTGCGTGGACACGACCCAGAACCCGTTGTCATCGAACCCACCCACGCCAGGTGGCTGCGGGTTCCACCACACCGGCGCGTTGCGACGTAATCGGGCAAATTCCTCAAACGGGATGCCGCGGTTGTAGGTATCAGGATCAGTGACGTCAAAGTCCGCCGGCAGCAGGACTTTCCGCGTGTCCTGCCCGGAATCCAATTGTGTCAACCCGGCCTCCTACAGGTGTGCCACCGAAGTGGTGTCGGCGCCACCGAGACGCCACATCGGGATAACGGTTTCGGGATCACACTCTTCGTCCACGATCCACTTGCACATGCGGCGAATCGGTTCGACGGCGTCCTGCGGGCTGGCAATCGCCACGCTGCACGCGTAGCCCAGACTTGTCAAACGCTGCGCGCCGAACAGCGGAAGTACATCGCGCAGTTGCTGTTTGAGCGACTCAGGGTAGATACCGATCGTCTGGGTGTAGGCGTTGACCGCGGCGGTGACGGTTTCGACGCTGTCCACCGGCACCAGGTTGGCCACCCGGCCCGACAACATCGTCGAATAGTCGACAGGGGAATCAAACTGCGACACCACGATGGCGCCCTCGAGGTGTTCCCCGCCGATCACCCGATAGAAATCCTCGGTGAGCCTTGAGGACTCGAGGTGCTCGAACAAGTCCCGGTTCGGGTACATGGGCGCGGTACTGATGAACGACGGCAGTGCGACGAGTTCCTCATAGATCATCTCGCCGAGCCGGTTCGCGTTGGCCAGACCGGCCTCGTCGGTGCCGCTGAGCGCGTAGATCACCCGCGCGTTGGCGCATCCCTCCTGGTTGGCCACACCGA
>NZ_JAOPWB010000237.1 GCF_025965855.1 Mycobacterium sp.
GCCAGCCAAAGCTGGGAATGAAACGCAGTCTAACTGAAGTCACGCGACACCGGAAGGACACCGAATTCCAGCTCCCGTGCTTCGGCGCAGGGAGGGCTTTGCTGGCAGACACCCATCGCCGTCATGACGCACTCGTTGCTCCCCGCGCAGGGGTGCGGCCGAATTGCTGGCTCTGCCAGTTCATTTCAGACAACCGCCACATAACTGACGTGTCAAAGGCGACACCGGGAGGGCGGTATGGATCAGATGTCGATCGTCGACGTGGAGCCGGTGAACCTGGACAATGGGGCCGAGTGGAGCTTCGAAAGATCGGTGTCGGCAGCCCCGGGGCAGCAGCCGAACCCAATTTCTCGGAGGAGTGGCAACAGCGATGTCGGCATTCGGCGGCGCTCATGGTGGCTCCGAGGCGAAGTTTTGCAACCTCATATCTTGTCTATTTCGAGAGCGCCAGTCGAGCTCCCCGATCGCCGTCAAGGCATCGCATCGGGCCACTTCATGTACCGCTGAAGCCGAAGATCTCAACAGGGCGCGGAAACGATCTCTATGGTCGCGATGGCCGGTATCGTCGCCTCGTGATCACGTCATCCCAGCGCGGGATATCCGAGGAACTGATCTGCCGGGGTAGTAGCCCCGAGCCCATGGCCGGCCCAAACCACGGTCCGACCAACGTTATTCGGCTGCGGGGTTAGAACGGAACGCCTGTTCGCTTGGTCACGCGGAAAACTTCCGTTTCCTCGACAAGGCCCTTGAGCTGTCGGAGACCGAGGCTTTCAAAGTGCAGCCCTGAGCCGGCTGAAAGATCGCGCACCGTGCGACTCGTGAGCACTTCGTCGGGTCCGGCCATCGCGCCTATGCGGGCACCGATGTGCACCGCCATGCCGCTCCACTCGCCGCCTCGACGCTCGCATTCGCCCACGTGGATACCGGCGCGAATGGAAATACCGCGCGAAGCCAGCGCGGGCACAAGTTCGAGCCCGCAGCCGGCCGCCTTGGTGGAGCCGTCGAACAGCGCGAACACGCCGTCCCCCGTGTGTTTGACGCGGCTGCCGCTGTACTTCATCAGAATGCTGTCGACCAGCTTGTCATGTGCGTCCAGCTGATGTCGCCACCGCGCATCACCACGAGCACTGAGCAGTTCGGTGGAACTGACGATGTCGGTGAACAGCACCGTCTTGAGCACTCGTTCGTCGACGGCAATACTCGGCCTGCCGGTCACGAAATCGAGGATGGCCGAACCCAGCGTGTCATCGATCAGCCCGTGCGGCCCTGGGGCCAGCGTCTTGAACTCGGCTCCAGGAATTGCAGCGGCCAACGCCGCAACGCCGTCAATCGGGGCCATTTGATCACCCGGGCGCGCCAGGACGAGAGACGGGGTGCGGATGGAACCTAGAACGCCGCGAACGTCTATCTCCAAGAGCGCCTGCCACAGCCACGACGCCATCGTCGGACTGGCGCTTGTTCGTTGATACCGCCCATAGAGGTCGCGAAATCCTGGTATGTCGGCAATCGCGGCGCCAAAGAACACCTCAGCCAACGCCCCTTCACCCCAATGACTTTCGATGTCTTCCAGATGAACGGCCTTCTCTTCGGCGGTAAATCCCCATGGATGGTCGGGCAATTCTCGAGAGAACCGCGCCATCGTTCCGTACATCACCAGTGACCGGACCCGTTCTGGATATGTCGCCGCGAACAGAAGGCTCATCGGGCCACCCTCGGACTGGCCGAAGAGGGCCGGACGATCGACCCCGACAGCATCGAGAACTGCATGGAGATCATCCATGCGCTCTTCGAGTGGCGGGACGTGGGCGGCCGGATCTGAAAGGCCCGTGCCGCGTTTGTCCCAGACGATGACCCGCAGGACTTGAGCCAGTTGTTCGATGACGGCTGTGAACGGGCTTGCCGGGTCGTCGTACATCTCCACGTTGCTGAACCAACCCGGGATCCAAATGAGTGTGGTGTCACCATCCCCGAACTCGCGGTACGCCAGCCGGACATCCCCGTTGCGCGCATACCGTACGCGCCCGTCGCTCACGCGACCATTCTCGCATTTCATGGTCCAGCCCGCGGATAGATTGGCCCCCGCACCCTCAGGAGATTCAGTGCACCGCTGCGGGGGCTTCCGATAACTTCACGAGTTTCACCTCGGGCCGCTCCGGCACCCCGTCCGCCAGAAACCACCGGAAGGCGAGGTTGCCTTGCGGATAGCCCAGCGTGGTCAGTGAGTTCGGGTGGGCCGCCATGCCACGGGACACCACGACCGTCACCGAGCCATCACTGTTGGGCACGGCGCTGTTGCCATTGACGGAGCACCGGGCATCGGCGGCGCCATAGGTGGCCATGAATTGGTTCCACACGACCATGTTCCAGAACCGGCACGGTGGCGGTCGGTGCGTGATGACCAGCGCTTCGTCGTCGCCGAGCACGAAACTGCCGTAGGAATAGCACGCATCGCGCGCCGACCAGCCGAAGTTGGCGTCGGGCACCTGATAGGGATCGGCGAATTCGTTTGCGGCGTGGGCGGTCTCGTGCCCCAGCGCGTACTCCCCGTCCACCCGCGTCCCGACGGCCAACGGCACGATGGCAAACATGGTGCGCAGCCAGGTGGCCGCAGCCCGCAGGCTTGCGGCGGTCTCGGCGTCGCCATGTCGTATCGGATCCGGCTCGCCGAGCGCCTCGATATTCCAGACAACCGGGCGCCCGGTCAGCGGGTCGGCTTGGTAGTCGCGGGTCATCAGCACGGCCGCGTCCGGCGTCGGGGGGAATTCGAAGCTGAAGTTGCCGTCGGCGTCGACGTCGAGATCGCTGTCCCGGACGATCGCGACGACCCGGTCCGACCAGGCGCCGGGCGACGGTTCGTTGTAGGCCGTCACCGAAAAGTACACGCTGTCACCGCGATTGCCACTGATGCGGTAGCGCCGCTTCGGATCGACCGGGCACAGGAAGTAGTAGGCGTCGGTGTTGTCGCCGCCCCATCGACGGTCCCGGCGGAACGGCGTGTTCACCGCGACGAACTGTGGCCGGCCGGGCTCGGGGAACAGGTAGGCGTCCAAGGCGACGCCCAGCGTGATGGCCAGCGTGCGGTAGCCGTCGGCGATGTGGCGGTCGTCGGTGACGGCGCGGTCGCCCTCGAGGAAGGAGCGGTCGAGGGTGCCGAGCGCCGCGAGCAGCTCCTGCCACGCGGCCGTCGATTCGTGGGTCATGCGCTGATTCCCTTCAGGAGCAACATCGTCGTGCGGTCGACCCAGGCGTCGTCGAGTTCGGTGGGACGGGTGAGCAGGCTCAGCAACGTGATGCCGGCCATCGCGGAGGCCAGTTCGGCGGCGGTGATGTCGGCCCGCACCTCGCCGCGGGCCGCGGCGCGCTCCAGCCGCTCGGCGAGGCCGCCGGTGATGATGTCGCCGAACCGCTCCAACAGCGCCGAATGCAGCGTCGGATCCGCCGCCATCTCGCCGACGAGTCCCGGCAGGGCCGCCCTGGCCGCCGGCGTGGTCAGGACGGCCATCGTGCGGCGCACCATCTCGCGCAGGTCGTCGCACAGCCCTCCGCTGTCCGGGGTTTCGGTGGCCGCGCCGATCGGGAACACCGCCTCGTGCACGAGGTGCGCCTTGCTCGGCCAGCGCCGGTAGATCGCGGGCTTGCTGGTGCCGGCCCGCTCGGCGATGGCGGAGACCAGCAGCCCGGAGTAGCCGGTTTCGGCGAGCAAATCGACCGTCGCGCGAAGCACCGCACCGTCGATACGCGGGTCGCGGGGCCGGCCAAAATCAACAACCATTACGAAACTCAGAGTAACATAAGTCGGATGACCGACACCGGCGTCGTCCGCCACCCCGTTCGTCTGGAAGACCTGGCCCAGCCCCGGTTCGGCGCCGAGGCCCAGCAGATCCTGGACATGATGACCGCGATGGCCGCGGACTGCCCCCTGGATGCCGATTCGCTGCACGCTAGGGCCACTGCCGACACCGGCCTGCACGATTTCGGTCCCGACGATTACCGAGAACGGCTCGGCGTCTACCTCGCCGCGCTGCGCGACATCGACGGGTTGCACGCCGCCGGCGCGGTCAACTTCTACGCACAGCTGCTGCAGTTGCTCAAGAACCGGCTCCTGTTCGCCGACCTCCTGAGCAGGCACCCCGAAATCGATGACATCGAACTGCAGCCGCCGATCGTGATCGCCGGCCTGCCCCGCACGGGCACCACTCATTTGCACAACCTGCTGGCGGCGGCGCCCACCTTCCGCACCATGCCGTACTGGGAAAGTGTCGAACCGTTCCCGCTGCCGCGGGAGGCGGGACTCGAGCCGGATCCGCGCAGGATCCGGATGGACGTCGGGGTCGGGGTCATCAACACCGTGCTGCCGTATTTCCCGCTGATGCACGAGATGACCAGTGATCACGTCCACGAAGAAATCCAATTGCTGGCCAACGACTTTTCGACGATGCTCTTCGAGACGCTGGCCGACGTGCCGCGCTGGCGCGACTACTACCAGGCGCACGACCAGACGCCCCACTACGAGTACCTCGCCCGCCAACTCAAGGCCATGCAATTTCTGGGTGGCGGGCGGCGCTGGCTGCTCAAGTCGCCCCAGCACCTCGAGCAGGTGCCGGTGCTCGATCGGGTTTTCCCTGGCAGCATCGTCGTGTTCACCCACCGCGACCCGGTCCCGGTGGCGCTGTCGATGATCGCGATGATCACCTACTCCGCGCGCATGCACCGTTCGCCGGTGCCGGTGCGGGAGATCGCGGAATACTGGGTCGACCGTCTCGATCAGTTGCTGACCGCCCTGGTCCGCGAGCGCGACACGATCGGTCCCGAACGCTCGATCGACATCCGATTCGACCGATTCATGGCCGACGAACTCGGCGTCGCCGGGCGGGTGTACGCGTTGGCCGGCGAACCGTTCACCGAACAAGCGCGTGGGGCCGTCGCCGATTACCTGGCGGCCCATCAGCGCGGCCGGCTGGGAAACGTCGAAACGTCGTCCGAGATGTTCGGGCTCACCGAGGACAGCCTGCGGGCGCGCTTCGCGCCCTATGTAGAACGGTTCCTGGCTTGATCCGGTTGGGCGGGCATCGCGTACCTTCTCAACACATGGTCGCTATGCCCGCGCTGGAAGGTGTCGAACACAGGTACATCGAGCTCGGGGATGGTGTGACCATCCACGTCGCGGATGCCGGTCCGGCCCATGGTCCGGCGGTGATGCTGGTGCACGGCTTTCCCCAGAACTGGTGGGAATGGCACGAACTGATCGGTCCGCTGGCCGCCGAGGGCTATCGCGTGCTGTGCCCCGACCTGCGCGGCGCGGGGTGGAGCTCGGCGCCGCCGTCCAGGTACCTCAAGAACGACATGGCCGACGACCTGGCCGCGGTCCTGGATCGCTTGGGCGTCGCGACCGTCAAACTTGCCGCCCATGACTGGGGCGGGCCGGTCGCGTTCATCATGATGCTGCGCCATCCGGAGAAGGTCACCGGGTTTTTCGGAATGAATACCTCCGGGCCATGGACCAAGCCCGAGCTCAAGCTGCTCCGCAACGTCTGGCGGTTCTGGTACCAAGTCCCGATATCGCTGCCGGTGATCGGCCCGCGGGTGGTCGGCGATCCCAAAGCCCGGTTCTACCGGACTCTGGCGTCGTGGGTCGGCGGAGGCTACCTGGTGCCGGACGACGATGTCCGCTTCTACATCGAGTGCATGCGCCAGCCCGGGCACGCGCTGGCGGGTTCCCGGTGGTATCGCACCTTTCTGAGCACGGAGCTGTTCCGCTGGCTGCGCGGCGAATATAACGACGCCCGAGTCGACGTGCCGGTCCGCTGGCTGAGTGGCACGAAAGATCCGGTGCTCACAGTGGATCTGCTGGACGGATATGCCGACCGCATCAGCGATTTCGAGGTCGAGATCGTCGAAGGCGCCGGTCACTGGATCGTCGAGGAGCGGCCCGAGCTGGTCCTCGATCGCCTCAGGGCCTTCCTGCGCGCCGAAACCTAAATCGCTGCTGCGCTTTTCGAGGTCACTCGACGCCGATGGCGACCTCCGTGGACTTGATGAACACCGTCGCCGGCTGACCGACCGCCAGTCCGAGGTCGGTCGCGGCGTCCTTGGTGACCGAGGACGTGACGATCTGGTCGCCGCCGTCGAGCTTCACCTTGACGATCGCCATCACGCTGCCGAGATCGATCTCGTGATGGTTCCCTTGAGTTGGTTGCGGGTCGACAGCCGCATCGCGTCCTCCAAGTTTTGTCGGGGGTCGGCGACGAGCCTAGTGTCGCGGGCCGAGCAGGGCTACGGAGGCGTCGACGGCCGGTTCCACGATGCTTCGCACGGGTCGGCCATCCTCGACGGCCAGCGCGGTCAGTTCGCGCAGGCCGCCCAACAGGATCACGGCCAGCGGTGCGGTCAACGGCGGCAGCTTGGCGCGCCGGAAGCCCGGACTGGCGCTGAGGTCGATCAGCAGGTTGGACAACAACTGCAGCCCGCGACGCTGGACTGGGCGAGCGACGCCACCCAGCGACGGAAGCTCACGAATCCAGCTCAGGGTAACGGCCGGGCGGGCCTCGATGTATCCGACGTAGGCCTCGACGGCCTGACGAATCTGCCGGTGCCAGTCGGCCTCTGGGTCGACGGCCACGCCGATGTGCTCGCCGAGCTTCTCGATGTCGGTCCGCAGGAGTTCCAGGAAGCACTCTTCCTTGCTGGCGAACTGGTCGTAAAAGGTGCGCTTGGACGTGCGGGCGTGGCGGACGATGTCGGCGACCGTGCTGGTCCGGTACCCGCGCTCACCGATCGAGGTGGCGAGGCCGTCGAGCAGCCGGAGCCGAAACGCATCCGGCTTGGCCAGGGGCGCGCCGAGGACCGCGTCGTCGGCCGCTGCTGTCGCCGCTGATGTCATGGGCGGCGCCCCCTTCGGCGAATACGGCACCTTGTCAGGCTTGGTACCACAGAGTACCGTATCGGGAAAGGTTTTGGTACACCGCGGTACCACCCCTGGATCCGAGGGGTAGAAGGGGAGCAGCAACGCCATGAGCGAAGTAGTCACTGCCCCGCCGGCGCCCCCGGCAGTCAGGCTCCCCCCTGCGGCCCGAATTCCGAAGCTGTTGTGCGGCATGATCTTTGCGAGTTCGCGGCGCGGGATGATCAACCGCCTGGCGCGCCGCCACGGCAACGTGTTCACGCTGAACATCCCGATCTACGGTCGCGTCGTGATCGTCGGCGACCCGCAGCTGGCTAAGCAGATCTTTACGACCAGCCCGGAGGAGCTCGGAAACATCCAGCCCAACCTGAGCCGCATGTTCGGCTCAGGCTCGGTGTTCGGGCTCGACGGCGACGATCACCGCCGGCGGCGGCGCTTGTTGGCGCCGCCGTTCCACGGCAAGAGGATGAAGAACTACGAGGCCATCATCGAAGAGGAGACCCTGCGCGAGACGGCCAATTGGCCGGAAGGCAGGCCTTTCCCGACGCTGCCGTCGATGATGCACATCACGCTCAACGCCATCCTGCGAGCGGTCTTCGGGGCCGACGGCGCCGAACTCGATGAGCTGCGCCGGATCATTCCGCCGTGGGTCACCCTGGGCTCGCGGTTGGCCGCGGTGCCGAAACCCGAACGGACATATGGCCGGTTCAGCCCTTGGGGCCGACTGGCCGAGTGGCGGCGCCAATACGACGTCGTCATCGACAAGCTGATTGCCGCCGAGCATGCGGATCCGAACTTCGCCGGACGCACCGATGTGCTCGCGTTGATGCTGCGCAGCACCTACGACGATGGTTCGACGATGTCGCGCAAGGACATCGGCGACGAGCTGCTCGCATTGCTGGCCGCCGGCCATGAAACCACCGCTTCCACGCTGGGCTGGGCGTTCGAGCGGCTGATCCGGCACCCGGAGGTGCTGTCCGCCCTGGTCGAGGAGGCCGACAACGACGGCGGCGAGCTGCGCCAGGCGACGATCCTGGAGGTCCAGCGGGCCAGGACCGTCATCGATTTCGCGGCCCGCCACGTCTATCCTCCCGCCTTCCAACTCGGCGAATGGGTCCTCTCCCAAGGGGATTCGATCATCGTGAGCATCGCGCAGATCCACGACAATCCAGACATCTATCCCGACCCGGAGCGCTTCGACCCGCAACGCTACATCGGGAACAAGCCGTCCACCTTCGCGTGGATCCCGTTCGGCGGCGGGACCCGCCGCTGCGTCGGAGCCGCATTCGCCAACATGGAGATGGACGTGGTGCTACGAACGGTGTTGCGCCACTTCGCAATTGAGACCACCACGGCGCCGGGAGAGCGTTGGCACTGCCGCGGTGTCGCCTACACCCCCAAGAATGGCGGGCGCATCGTGGTCCACCGGCGATGAACCAACGGGGACTCAATCAGTTGGCGGCGGTGGCCCGGCGCGGCAACTTCCAGCCTGGCCGCACGTAGTGGCACGTGTACCCGTTGGGGTAGCGCTGCAGGTAGTCCTGATGCTCGGGCTCGGCCTCCCAGAAATCCCCGGCCGGGCTGACCTCGGTCACGACCTTGCCGGGCCATAGTCCCGACGCCTCCACATCGGCGATGGTGTCCAGCGCGATCCGCTTCTGCTCGTCGTCGAGGTAGAAGATCGCCGACCGGTAGCTGAGCCCCACGTCGTTGCCCTGCCGGTCTTTCGTTGTCGGATCGTGGATCTGGAAGAAGAACTCGAGCACGGTGCGGTAATCGGTGACCGTCGGGTCGTAGATGATTTCGATGGCCTCGGCGTGCGTGCCGTGATTCCGGTAGGTCGCGTTGGGGACGTCTCCGCCGCTGTAGCCCACCCGGGTCGAGATCACGCCGGGTTGTTTGCGGATCAGGTCCTGCATGCCCCAGAAGCAGCCGCCGGCGAGGATCGCTTTTTGAGGATCTGTCATTGCTTGCCTTTCCGATCGGCCACGACCGCGCCCAGATGGAGCCCACGCTACACTCCGCCGATGAGCTGCAATGGCGCCGCGAAGTGACTACCCGTTCGTTCTCCCGTAGCGAACTGGCCGCCGCCTTCGAGAAATTCGAGGAAACGGTTGCCCGGGCCGCCGAAACCCGGGATTGGGACGCCTGGGTCGAGCAGTACACGCCCGATGTCGAGTACATCGAGCACGCGGCGGGAACCATGCACGGCCGCGACGAGGTGCGCGATTGGATCAAGCAAACGATGACGACCTTCCCGGGCAGCCACATGATCGCGTTCCCGACGTTGTGGTCGGTCATCGACGAGGCCACCGGGCGGGTCATCCTCGAACTGGACAACCCGATGCGCGACCCCGGCGACGGTAGCGTCATCACCGCGACCAACCTCACGATCATCACCTACGCCGGCGACGGCCAGTGGAGCCGTGAAGAAGACATCTACAACCCGTTGCGCTTCCTGAAGGCGGGGATGAAATGGTGCCGCAAGGCGCAGGCGCTGGGCACCCTCGACGAGGACGCGGCGCGCTGGATGCAGCAATACGGAGGATCGTAAGTGAGCACGAAACCCAAACTGGTCATCGGCGCCAACGGCTTTCTGGGTTCGCACGTGACCCGCCAGCTCGTCGCCGGCGGCGCCCAAGTGCGGGCGATGGTGCGCCCGACCGCCAACACCCGCAGCATCGACGACCTGCAGGTCACCCGAATTCACGGCGACGTGTTCGATACCGACGCGCTGCGCGAGGCGATGGACGGCGTCGACGACGTCTACTACTGCGTCGTCGACACCCGGGCCTGGCTGCGCGACCCGTCGCCGTTGTTCCGGACCAACGCGGAGGGGCTGCGCAACGTCCTCGACGTCGCCGTCAAAGACCCGAGCTTGCGCAGGTTCGTCTTCACCAGCACCTACGCGACGGTGGGCCGGCGACACGGGCACGTGGCGACCGAAGAAGACACCGTCGATCCACGCGGACTGACCCCCTACGTCCAATCCCGGGTCGAGGCCGAAAATCTGGTGATGCGATACGTGGCCGAGGCGGGGCTACCCGCCGTCGCGATGTGCGTCTCGACGACGTACGGCAGCGGGGACTGGGGAGGCACTCCGCATGGCGCCTTCATCGCCGGCGCGGTGTTCGGCAAGCTTCCCTTCCTGATGAACGGCATCCAGCTGGAGGTCGTCGGGGTCGACGACGCCGCCCGGGCGATGATCCTGGCCGCCGAGCGCGGCCGCATCGGCGAGCGGTACCTGGTCTCCGAGCGGATGATCGCGCTGAATGATGTCGTGCGAATCGCGGCCGACGAGGCCGGCGTGCCACCGCCGCAACGCACGATCTCGGTGCCGACGCTGTATGCCCTGGCCGCGATGGGCACCCTGAGGGCCCGGCTCACCGGCAAGGACGCCGAACTCAGCCTCAAGTCGGTGCGCATGATGCGCGCCGAAGCCGAGGTCGATAGCGGCAAGGCGAAGCGGGAACTGGGCTGGCAGCCCCGCCCGGTGGAGGAATCCATCCGGGAGGCGGCCCGGTTCTGGGCGGCACTGAAGAGCGCGCAGACCGCTCGGAAAGACACGCAGGACAGCACGGCCGCACCGGCCGAATAGGCTCGGCCCGGTGGAACACATTCCGGTCGACCTCCACGGGCCCCCGCAGACCATGCTGCCAATTTCTTGCCGTGCAGCCTCGAGCGGCTGCCGCGCGCCAGCGAGCGATGAGCGGGTCATCTCGCTGGTTCCCGCCCCGGCCGACATGGTGCAATACCACCGCTACGCATTCGGGCCGGCCTGATCGGGAAGTGTTGAGCGCGGGCCGGCGTTACACCCAGCATCCGCGTCTGAGGAGGTATCGACCATGGCCCACCGGCAAGTCCTGGAACCGAGCGCCGGGCACCCGATCACCATCGAGCCGACGAAGGGACGGGTGCAGGTCCGTGTCAACGGCGAGCTCGTCGCGGACACGACCGCGGCACTGGAGTTGCGCGAGGCGACTTTACCTGCGGTGCAATACATTCCGACAGGCGACGTGATCTCCGACCGGCTGACCCGCACCGACACCAGCACCTACTGCCCGTTCAAGGGTGACGCCAGCTACTACAGCGTGACCACCTCGGCCGGCGAGACCGTCGACGATGTGATCTGGACGTACGAGCAGCCCTACCCGGCCGTTGCGGCGATCGCCGGGCACGTCGCGTTCTACCCCAACAAGGCGGACATCAGCGTCTCGGCTCGGTAGGGGCTTAGCCCCCACTGGGTGAATGGGGCAGCGCCCGGGCCTGCGCGCGGGTGTCACTGTATTCGCGCATCGAGACGATCTGCCCGTCGCGGGTCTCGAAGATGCACACGAAGGGGCTGTCGTATTCGACGCCGTCGGTGGTTGTGCCGGATGCGTTGGCTTCCACCACCACCGTGTCGCCCTCCGTGAAGCAGCGGCGCAGATCGACGTTGAGCTCCAAGGTCTGTTTGCGCCAATCGATCGAGTGCCGCAACGTTGCCTTGTCGAAGGATATGCGGGTGAAAAGGCTCCAGTACGTGAAGTCGTCGCTCAGCAACGCGAAGCCCTCATCTAAGTCGCCGCCCTCGCTCAAGCTCTGCAAGAACATCCAGGCGAGCTCTGTGTGCGGGCCATCGAATGGCGTCATCACAACGCAATAGTGTCTTGGGGAACAGTTAACGGTCAATCGGCACGGCCCGTAGAGCTGGCTGTGACTTGTCGGGAATGAAGAGTTAGTTGGTGAAGAGCGCGCGAACTGTCACGTTCCCCGGGGCGGCCAGCTTCGGGCATACGTTGGCGCCCTTGCGCAGGGGCCCTCGGGATCCGTGCTTCCGGGTCCCTGGTGACGGCACCATCTGGCGAACCAGCCTGCTGCCCAGTGGGCCCGTCACGGCGCGGATCGACCGCGCGGCCGCCAACGCGGCCCATTGCGTGGCTTGGGGCGGCGGCGCGCAGGAGTTCATCGAGATGCTGCCCGCGATGCTGGGCGCCGACGACGACGCTTCGGACTTCGAACCGCTCGACCCGATCGTTGCCGCCGCCCACCGACGCGTGCCGCACCTGCGGCTGGGCCGAACCGGACGGGTACTGGAAGCCCTGATCCCGGCGATCATCGAGCAGCGGGTGCCCGGCGCCGACGCGTTTCGGTCATGGCGTGTATTGGTGTCCAAGCACGGGACGCCCGCGCCCGGGCCGGCGCCGGCCGGGATGCGGATACCGCCGTCGGCCGAGGCGTGGCGGCACATCCCGTCGTGGGAGTTTCATCGCGCCAACGTCGACCCGAGACGGGCGCAGACCGTGGTGACTTGTGCGCGACGGGCGGCCTCGCTGGAACGGCTGGTATCACGGCCGGTGGAACAGGCCCGCCAGGCGTTGACGTCCCTGCCGGGAGTGGGTGAGTGGACCGCCGCCGAAACCGCGCAGCGCGCATTCGGTGACGCCGACGCCGTGTCGGTGGGCGACTACCACATCCCGAAGATGATCGGCTGGACGCTGCTGGGCCGCCCCGTCGACGACGCGGTGATGCTCGAACTACTCGAACCGATGCGACCGCACCGCCACCGGGTGGTTCGGTTGCTCGAGGCCAGCGGGCTGGCATACGAACCGCGGCGCGGCGCCCGGCTACCGGTGCAGCAAATCCACACACTCTGACCTGTCGTGTTTTCCAGGTTGGCCATCGGGTACCCAGCAAGGCAATTACCGTGTGCGAACCGCAGAGAAGGAAGCCAGGAAAAAGCAATGACTCAGTTCACCATTCCGGGATTGACCGACAAGCAGGCGGCGCGGCTCACCGAACTGCTGCAACGGCAACTGAGCACCTACAACGATCTTCATCTCACGTTGAAGCACATCCACTGGAACGTGGTGGGTCCGAACTTCATCGGTGTGCACGAGATGATCGATCCGCAGGTGGAAGCGGTGCGTGACTTTGCCGACGACGTCGCCGAACGCATTGCGGCGCTTGGTGCTTCGCCGCAGGGTACGCCGGGCGCGATCATCAAGGATCGTTCCTGGGACGACTATTCCGTCGGCCGGGACACGGTCCAGGCGCATCTGGCCGCGCTGGATCTGGTCTACAACGGCGTCATCGAGGACATCCGCCAATCCATCGACGAGACAGACCAACTCGACCAGGTGACCCAGGACCTGTTGATCGGGCAGGCGGGTCGACTGGAGAAGTTCCAATGGTTCGTCCGGGCGCACCTGGAAAGCGCCGGGGGCAAGCTGACCCACGAGGGCAAGAGCACCGAAAAGGCCGCCGCGAGCACCGCTCGCCGCAAGTCCTAGCTATTGGGGGGCAGTTCACCGTCGGCGACCGCTGCGGCTTGGCGCGTGCGCTCGGCCTCGGCGGTCTCCCGGGTCAGCCGCTGCGCCTCGTAGATCGTGACGTTGGTGCGCGACAGCACCAACGCCGCTATCCCGACGGCCAGGATCGCGCCCGGCACCACCGAAAACGAGCCGGTCATCTCCGCGACCATGATCATGATCGCCAGCGGGGCGCGGGCGACGCTGCCGAAGCAAGCCATCATCCCGACCACGACGAAGATCCCGGGCTCGTGCGGCACCCCGGGCACGCCCGACAGCTCGCCCAGCCGCCATACGGCGGCTCCCACGAAGGCGCCGATCACGATCCCCGGGCCGAACAGCCCGCCGGATCCGCCGGTGCCGATCGACAGCGACGTGGCGACGATCTTGGCGATCGGCAGGACGAGGACGATCCACAACGGGATCGCCATCAGCGATGTGCGGTCGGCCGCCAGCTGCGCCCAGCCATAGCCGCTACTCAGGATCTGGGGGATCAGCAGCCCCAGCAGGCCGACGAGGAGTCCGCCCAACGCCGGCTTGAGCACTGGCCCGCCGGGCAGCCGGTAGGTGAGCCGCACCGAGGCGTGGAAGGTCCGGGCATACAGATAGCCGACCGACGCCGCGACCAAACCGATCACCACGAACCACAGCAGGGGCCAGGCCTTCTCGAACCGGTACTCGGCGTCGATATAGCCGAACAGCGGATCGAAGCCCAGGAAAGCCCCGAGCACCGCGTATGCCGTCCCCGAGGTGATGAAACCGGGCAACAGGCTGCGATAGTCGAAGTCGTCGCGGTAGGGGATCGAAGCGGCCAGCACCGCCCCGCCCAGGGGCGCGGCGAAGATCGCGCCGATGCCGGCTCCGATACCCAGCGCCACCGCGGTCCGGCCGTCCTCGTCGGACAGGTTCAGCCGCCGGGTGAGCAAGGAGCAGAAGCCGGCGGAGATTTGCGCTGTCGGGCCTTCGCGTCCGGCCGAGCCGCCCGATCCGATGGTCAGCGCGCTGGCCACCATCTTGACCAGCACCGCCCGGAAGCGGATGGCGCGGGGATCGGAATGTACCGCCTCGATGGCTTCGTCGGTGCCGTGGCCGGTGGCCTCCGGGGCCAGCTTCGTCACGACCAACGCGGACAGCAACGCTCCGCCCGTCGTCACCAACGGGATCGCCCACGCCCGGTTAAAGCCCGCCGACCCGTGGCTGCCGCCCTCCCCGACGGGCGTCGGGGTGTGGTAGTCCGCGAGGTAGCCGAGCAGGAACTCGGTGGTGTACTTCAGCGCCAGATAGAAGACGACCGCTCCCAGGCCGGCGATGACGCCGATCGTGACACCCAGCAGCAGCCACTTCTGCAGGTAGCCCGACTTGCGGATCGATGCCCCGAAGCGGCCGCCGGCGGCGCGGGCCGGGGCCTCCGCGGGATGGGGTTCGTCGTCCGCCGGTTCGCTCACGGCGCGCGCCTGACCCCAAGCATCAAGCCATCTTATGCAGCACCACCGGGCGCACGCTCGGGAATATCCGGACCACAGTCCGGTTATACGGGTATTCGCTACCGAGGACGTAAGAGGAGACAAAGATGCCTGCTGTAACCGCAGACACGCTGACGCTGCCACGCGTCGGCGCCGCCGGTCCGGCCGAGACCGAACGGCCGGTCCGATCGATCACCACCGGCCCGCGAGGCCACGAGGGCGAGGGTTTTCCGGTGGTCCGCGCGTTCGCCGGGGTCAGCACCGCCGCCCTGGATCCCTTCGTGCATATGGACCAGATGGGCGAGGTGGAGTACCAGCCTGGTGAGCCCAGAGGCACCGATTGGCACCCGCACCGCGGGTTCGAAACCGTCACGTACATGATCGACGGAAGATTCGCGCACCAGGATTCGCACGGCGGCGGCGGCCTGATCGCCGATGGCGCGACGCAATGGATGACGGCGGGTTCGGGCATCCTGCACATCGAGACGCCGCCGGCCGAGCTGGTGGAAAGCGGCGGCGTCTTCCACGGCATCCAGCTGTGGGTGAATTTGCCGAAGAGGGACAAATTGGCGGCACCCCGGTATCAGGCCATCGAGGGCGGGGACGCCAAATTGCTCGCGTCGGACGATGGTGGAGCCCTGCTCCGCATCATCGCCGGCGAGATCGACGGTCACCGTGGCCCGGGTATCACCCACACCCCAATCACCTTGGCGCACGCGACGATTGAACACGGGGCGCGGCTCAACATTCCGTGGCGGCGCGATTTCAACGCGCTGGTATACGTGCTGTCCGGGAGCGGATATGTCGGTCCCGTCTCCCATCCGATTCGCTCAGGGCAATTGGCCCTGCTCGGACCGGGCGACCGGATAACCGTGGGGGCCCATCAGGAGGCAATTGACGTGCTGCTGCTGGGCGGGCAGCCGATCCGCGAACCGGTATTCCACTATGGGCCTTTCGTGATGAACACTCGCGCGGAATTGGTCGAGGCGCTAGAGGACTACCAAGCCGGAAAATTTGGCAGCATTCCGCCAAATGCGCTAATGCCGCACCACGGCGGTGGCACAATTCAGTAATGTCGCCAACGGCGAGTCGCCGGCCGGGACGTCCGCCCGCCGCCAAGGCAGACGAGACGCGCCAACGGATTATGCAGGCGGCTCGTCTGGTATTTAGCGAACGTGGTTACGACGGCGCGACGTTCCAGGCGATCGCGGCCCGCGCCGACCTGACTCGACCGGCGATCAACCATTACTTTTCCACCAAGCGGCTGCTGTATCGGGAGGTATTGCAGCAGACAAACGCTCTCGTCATCGGGACCGGCATTCGAGAAGCGAAGCGCGAGACCACGCTGACCGGGCGGCTGACGGCATTCATTACCGCCGCGGTGCGTGCCAATTCCGACAATCCCGCAGTGTCGGCGTTTCTGATTAGCGCCGTGCTGGAATCGCAACGGCATCCCGAATTAAGCCCCGCCGAAAACGATTCGGTGAAAATGGGCCGCGATTTTTTGATGTGGACGGTCAACGAGGCGATCGAGCACCGCGAAGTCGCGACCGATATCGACCCCGCCGCATTGGTCGAGACGCTGCTCATCCTGCTCTGCGGTGTGGGGTTCTATGCCGGCTATGTCAGCAGTTACGAGGAATTGCTGGCCGTCAGCGACGTGCTGCGGCGACTGCTGGAAGGCGCTCTCTGGCGCCCCGAGGTCTGACCGGCTCGGCGCCGCGCCGGGCGCAGTGAAGTTGCGCACAAAGCGTATAGGCTAACTAACTTACTCGGTAGCATGGTCGGGACATGACTGATCTGGATGCCTCGTTACCGCCTTCGATACGGACTGACGGTGACAGCTGGGCCATCACCGAACTGGTCGGCGCCACCGCGCTGGGCGTCGCGGCGTCGCGTGCGGCGGAAACGGCCGGGCCCGACCCGCTGATCCGCGACGAGTTTGCCCGCGTCTTGGTGTCGTCGGCGGGTCCGGCGTGGGCGCGACTGGCCGACGCAGCGCTGGCCTGGCTCGACGGCGATCCGCAGGGACAACGCGCGCACCGACTCAGCATCGACTACCAGGCGGTGCGCACCCACTTCTTCGACGAGTACTTCTCCAACGCCGTCAGCGCCGGGATCGGGCAAGTCGTGATCCTGGCCGCCGGGCTGGACTCGCGGGCCTACCGCTTGAATTGGCCGCCGGGCACGGCGGTCTACGAGATCGACCAGCCCAAGGTGCTGGAGTACAAGACCGGGATCCTCGAACAGCACGGCGCGGTTCCCACCGCCAGCCGGCGCCCCGTTCCGGTGGATCTGCGTGACGACTGGCCCACGGCCCTGACCGCCGCCGGCTTGGACCGCACCCAACCCACGGCGTGGCTTGCCGAGGGGTTGCTGCCATACCTGCCGAGCGACGCCCAGGACCGGCTGTTCGAAATGTTCACTGCGCTCAGCGCGCCGGGCAGCCGGGTGGCCATCGAGGCGTTCGGCATGAACTCGCGAAGCAATTCCCAGCGCTGGCTGCGAATGCGGGAGCGACTGGGTCTGGACGTCAACGTCCAGGCGCTGACCTATCACGAGCCCGATCGCACCGACGCCGCTCAGTGGCTGACCGACCACGGCTGGCGGGTAGACGCCGTGAACAACCGCGACGAAATGGCCCGATTGGGCCGCCCCGTCCCCGACGACCTGGACGACGAGGCCGTCCGCAGCACGCTGCTGCGGGCGCGTCTCGGCGGGCCGAACAGCTGACTTCCGCTTTTAAAGGACCAAGGAGCAACGCGATGAGCTCACTGCGCACCCACGACGACACCTGGGACATCAAGACCAGCGTCGGCAGCACCGCGGTCATGGTGGCCGCGGCCCGCGCCGTCGAAACCGAACGGCCCGACCCGCTTATCCGTGACCCGTACGCCAGGCTGCTGGTCAGCAACTCCGGCGCCGCCGTCTTGTGGGAGGCCATGCTCGACCCCGAGATCGCGGCCAAGGTCGAAGCCCTCGACGAGGATTCCGCGGCCCACCTGCACCACATGCGCGGCTACCAAGCGGTGCGGACGCACTTCTTCGACACCTTCTTCACCGACGCCGTCGCCGACGGGATCCGCCAGGTTGTCATCCTGGCGTCGGGACTGGACTCCCGCGCCTACCGGCTGGACTGGCCGGCCGGCACCACGGTCTACGAGATCGACCAGCCCGAGGTGCTGGCCTACAAATCCACCACGCTGGCCGAAAACGGCGTGAACCCTTCCGCCGATCGCCGCGAGGTGGCCATCGACCTGCGTCAGGACTGGCCGGCCGCGCTGCGTGCCGCGGGCTTCGACCCCACCCAGCGCACCGCTTGGCTGGCCGAGGGGTTGTTGATGTACCTGCCCGCCGAGGCCCAGGACCGGTTGTTCACCCTGATCGGCGAGCTGAGCCCGGCCGGCAGCCGGGTCTCGGCCGAAACCGCACCCAACCACGCCGACGAGCGGCGGCAGCAGATGCGGGAACGCTTCAAGAAGGTGGCCGACGAGATCGGCCTGGAACAGACCGTCGACGTCGGCGAGCTGATGTATCGCGACGACCACCGCGCGGACGTCGCGGACTGGCTTAACGAAAACGGCTGGCGCGCCACGGCGCGGCACTCAATGGACGAGATGCGCCGGCTGGGGCGCTGGATCGAGAACGTCCCCCTGACCGACGACAAGGACGCGTTGTCCGACTTCGTGATCGCGGAGCGGTTGTAAATGCCGCGCACCGCGGACGACTCCTGGGACATCGCCACCAGCGTCGGGGCGACCGCGGTGATGGTCGCGCTGGCCCGTGCCGCCGAGACGGCCAGCGCCGAGCCGCTGATCTCCGACCAGTTCGCCGAGGCGCTGGTGTCTACTCCCGAACTCGAGGGGGTTCGGGAGCAGGTCGCCGCCTGGTGGACGCCGGAGCCGGAGGATGAGGCTGAGGGGGCTGAGGCGGCCGCGGATTTCACCGTCGACTCCCGGCACATGATCAATTACCAGGCGGTGCGGACCCATTTCTTCGACGCCTACTTCGCCGATGCGGTGGCCGCCGGCGTCCGCCAAGTGGTGATCCTCGCGGCCGGTCTGGACTCGCGTGCCTACCGGCTCGACTGGCCGGACGGCACCGTCGTCTACGAGATCGATCTGCCCAAGGTGCTTCAGTACAAGGCCGAGACGCTCGCCGCCCACGGGGCCGCCCCGGTCGTCGACCGGCGACCGGTGCCCGTGGACCTGCGCCACGATTGGCCCCAAGCGCTGCGCGACGCCGGGTTCGATGCGACCGGTCCGACGGCCTGGCTCGCCGAAGGGTTGTTGCCGTTTCTGCCGGCGGCCGCGCAGGAAGCCATGTTCGCCTCGATCGACGAGCTGAGCGGCTCGGGCAGCCGGGTGGCGGTCGAAATGTTCGGGGTCGACCAGGAGAAGCGGCGCGAGGCAGAGCAAAAGTGGCAAGAGCTGCGGGCGAAGCGCGCAGCGCGCGGCCAAGACACCTCGTTCAACCCCTTCGACCTCTGGTTTGACGACGAGGGCCGCCCCGATTGCGCCGACTGGTTCGGCGCCCACGGCTGGACGACTCGCGCGGTGAGCGCGCGCGATGAGGGCCTGCGGCTGGGCCGCGCGCCGCAGTCGGAGGAGAGGCCGTTCACGAACAGCTTCGTGACGGCAACCAAACCCTGACCTGGCGGCCCGCCGGATCGCTCGGATTCGGTCGGGGCGGATCCTTCCTATTGCTGTCCCAACCCGATGGTTAGGATCGCGGTTATCACCGATGAGCGGTCACCCGCACTGCAGCGGGCGACTCTGCTCGGGAAGGACAATGATGACCACCGAATCGGTTGCACCGAAGACATCGGAATCCACGAACGGAGCCCCCTCCAAGTCCGAGGCCGCACCGATCGACGTTCCCGCCACGGTCGCTCGGCTCCGGAAGACCTTCGCCTCCGGCCGTACCCGCGACATCGGGTGGCGCAGGCAGCAGTTGCTGCAACTGCAAAAGCTGATGGAGGAGAACGAGGAAGCCATCAGCGCCGCCCTCGCCGCGGATCTGGACCGCAACAAATTCGAATCCTTCATCGCGGACATCGCGACGACCGCCGGTGAAGCGAAGTACGCGGCCAAGCGCGTGCGGAAGTGGGCGCGCCGCAGCTACCAAAGGCTGGAGATGCCGCAGCTACCCGGGCGGGGCTTTATCGAGTACGAGCCCTACGGCACCGTGCTGATCATCGGCGCCTGGAATTACCCGTTCTACCTGACGCTGGGCCCGGCGGTCGGGGCGATCGCCGCCGGGAACGCGGTCATCCTCAAGCCCTCGGAAATCGCGGCCGCGTCGTCGCGGTTGATGGCCGAGCTGGTGCCGCGCTATCTCGACAACGACGCCATCGCGGTCGTGGAGGGAGACGGCGCGGTGAGCCAGGAACTCATTGCGCAGGGCCTGGACCGCCTGATGTTCACCGGCGGCACCGAGATCGGGCGCAAGGTCTACGAGGGCGCGGCGCCCCACCTGACCCCCTGCACGCTTGAGCTCGGCGGCAAGAGCCCGGTGATCGTCGCCGCAGACGCCGACGTGGACGTCGCGGCCAAGCGGATCGCGTGGATCAAGCTGCTCAACGGTGGGCAGACGTGTGTCGCGCCCGACTATGTGTTGGCTGACGCGAAGATCCGCGACGAACTCGTCGACAAGATCGGCGCGGCCATCACGAAGTTCCGGTCCAAGGAGTCGCAGGGTATACGCATCGTCAACCAGCGCCAATTCGACCGGATCAGCGGTTATCTTTCGGGCGGGGATGGCAGGGTCACCGTGGGCGGCGCCTGCGACGCTTCGACCCTGCGGATCCAGCCGACGGTCGTCGTCGATCCCGACCCGAACGGGCCGCTGATGCAGAACGAGATCTTCGGACCGATCCTGCCGGTGATCACCGTCCAATCCCTTGACGACGCAATACGTTTCGTCAACTCGCGGCCAAAGCCGCTGTCCGCGTACCTGTTCACCAAGGCGCGCGAGATCCGCGAGCGGGTGATCAAGGAGGTGCCCGCCGGCGGCATGCTGGTCAACCACCTGGCGTTCCAGGTGTCGACGGCCAAGCTGCCGTTCGGCGGCGTCGGCGCCTCGGGCATGGGCGCCTACCACGGCAAGTACGGCTTCGAAGAGTTCAGCCACCGCAAGTCGGTGTTGACCAAGCCAACCCGGCCCGACCTTTCCAGCTTCATCTACCCGCCGTACACGGAGCGGGCCTTCAAGATGGCTCGCAGGATGTTCTGACGGCGTCGCTTCGCCAAATCACTTGCTAGGTCGGATTTTTCACAGCAGAGAGGAACCTTATGCCCGGAGTGCAGGATCGCGTCATCGTCGTCACCGGCGCCGGTGGGGGACTGGGGCGTGAATACGCTCTGACCCTCGCCCGGGAGGGCGCCAGCGTCATCGTGAACGACCTTGGCGGTGCGCGTGACGGCACCGGTGCCGGCCACAACATGGCCGATGAGGTGGTCAAGGAGATCAAGGACGCGGGTGGCCGGGCAGCGGCCAACTACGACAGCGTCGCCGAGCCCGAGGGCGCCGAGAACATCATCAAGACCGCGCTCGACGAATTCGGCGCCGTGCACGGCGTGGTGAGCAATGCCGGGATCCTGCGCGACGGCACCTTTCACAAGATGACGTCGGAGAACTGGGACGCCGTGCTCAAGGTGCACCTGTACGGCGGATACAACGTCATTCGCGCTGCCTGGCCCCATTTTCGCGAGCAGAGCTACGGCCGCGTCGTCGTCGCCACCTCCACCAGCGGGCTGTTCGGCAATTTCGGCCAGACAAACTACGGGGCGGCCAAGCTCGGCTTGGTCGGCCTGATCAACTCGCTGGCGCTGGAGGGCGCCAAGTACAACATCAACGCCAACGCGCTCGCCCCGATCGCGGCCACCAGGATGACCCAGGACATCCTGCCGCCCGAGGTGTTCGAGAAGCTCACGCCGGATTTCGTCGCGCCGGTGATCGCCTACCTGTGCACCGAGGAATGTGCCGACAGCGGATCGGTTTTCGTGGTCGGTGGCGGCAAGGTGCAGCGGGTCGCGCTTTTCCAGAATGACGGCGTCGACTTCGACCAGCCGCCGTCGGTGCAGGATGTCGCCGCGCACTGGACCGAGATCACGGACCTCTCCGCGGCGCAAAAGGCCGGATTCAAGCTGTAGGGTCATGAAAGCCTGTGTGGTACAAGAGCTGTCCGGCCCGGAGGGCATGGTCTTCACCGATGTCGATGACGTCAGCGCCGACGGCAACCACGTCGTCATCGACGTCCGCGCCGCCGGGGTGTGCTTTCCGGACTTGCTGCTGACCAAGGGCGAGTACCAGCTGAAGCTGCCCCCGCCGTTCGTTCCCGGCATGGAAGCCGCCGGAGTGGTGCGTTCGGCGCCGGAAGGTTCGGGCTTCCAGGTGGGGGAGCGGGTCTCGGCGTTCGGGATCCTGGGCTCCTACGCCGAGCAGGTGGCCGTTCCGGTGCCCAACGTGATGCGCAGCCCCGCGGAACTCGATGACGCCGAAGCGGTTTCGCTGCTGGTGAACTACAACACCATGTACTTCGCGCTGTCCCGCCGCGCCGCGATGCGGCCGGGCGACACGGTCCTGGTGCTGGGTTCCGCCGGCGGAGTGGGCACGGCGGCCATCCAGGTCGCACGGGCGATGGGCGCGAAAAAGGTGCTGGCCGTTGTGCACCGCGAGGCCGCGGCCGACTATGTCGCGTCCTTGGGCGCCGACCTGGTAATACCCCTGGCCGACGGCTGGGCCGACCGGGTGCGCGACTACACCCATGGCCGCGGGGTCGACATCGTCGTCGACCCCATCGGCGGCCCGGCGTTCGACGACGCGGTTCGCGTGCTGGCGATCGACGGCAAGCTGCTGGTGATCGGCTTCGCCGCCGGCGGCATTCCCACCGTGAAAGTCAACCGACTGCTGCTGCGCAACGTCAGCGTGGTGGGCGTGGCGTGGGGCGAGTACCTCAACAAGGTTCCCGGGTCGGCCGCCCTGTTCGCTTGGGGGCTAAGCCAGTTGGTTTTCTTGGGGCTGAAACCGCCTCCGCCACAGCGTTATCCGTTGTCGGAGGGACAGGCCGCGCTGCAGAGCCTGGCCGACGGCGGTGTGCTCGGCAAGGTGGTACTGGAGCCCTAGCCCTCAACCGAGCACACGTCGATCACTGGGGACCCGGGTTCGGTACCCCAGTGAAGATCGTCTGGCCCGCGTTCACGAAGTTGATGAGTTCGAAACCGCTCGCGAGCGTGACCAATCCGACATCGGCGGCGATCGGACGGCCGAACGCATTCATCAGCCCCCCAACCGGATCGCCGTTGATCGATTGCGTGATGCCGTCGAGGAACAGGTTGAGGTCGTACGACGGGAGGGTGACCGCGATGGCGGTCGCTATGTCCGCGGTCGGGAGCAGCGTCGCGTAAGCGGTCGAGAAGTCGCCCGTCAGCGTGCCGACGATGTTGGTGTTCGCGGACTCGATGCCCTGGATGACACCGGTGAGCGTTGTCGGGATCGACGCCGAGGGCGGCAGGGTCAGTGCGGCAACGCCCGATGATGCGGCTCCGGGAAGGGAGCTCGCCAGGTTCGACAGGTCGTTGGCGAAGGCACCGACTCCCTGTGAGGTGGCGCCGGGCAAGAGGGCCCCCAGTTCCGTCGTCGCGCTCAGCGGCGGCAGGAATCCGAAGGGTGTCTGCACATTGGACGGGCTGGTCGAGAAGCCGTAGTTCGGGTCGCCGTAGCCCCAGTTCACGAGGAGTTTCAAGTCCGGCTGAATCAGGTCCGCGAGCGGGTTGCCGATAAGCGGTAGTGCCCGCAGCGGCGTCAGCAGCGGCAGGTTCTCCGTGGGAATCATGTAGTAGTCGGTCAGGCCGTTCGTGGGATCGAGGGTGTGCGACCCGGGCAATAGAAAGGCCGAAGCAAGCTGAGTGGGCGTCAGGTGTGGGTAGGTGCCGTGCACGAACACGATGCCTGCCAACGCGTTGAGGTCGGAGAAGATGTCGATCGGATAGCGCGGGAAGTCGGCGAAGCCGTCGTATTCGAGCGACCAAATGGTGGTCTGGAAGTCATTGCTCGGCGTGGAGGTGCCGAAGGTAATACCCAGGCTCGGGAAGCTCAGGCCCGGGAAACGCGAAAGCAGGCCGCCGTTGGGATTGGCCGGGTCACCGAGCAGAGTGAAATTTAGCTGCGTACTGGTGTAGCCATGGGCGAGAAGTTGTGGCATCGCTAGTGAAGAGATGATCGAGCTTTGCGAGTAGCCCAAGATCGCAACGGGATCACCCGTGTAGGTGGCGGGGTTCGGGATTACCTGGGCGATCGCGTTATTCAGCGAAGTGACGCCGCGGGCCAGGGAAATATCCAGTGTCAGGTCTTTGACGCCAGTGAAAGGATAGAGCCCCTCGGCGGTGGTGACGGGTGTCAACGCACTGATGGGGATGCCGGTGAATTGGCTCAGATAGCGATTGAAAACGTTCGCCATATAGCTCGGCGGCGGGTTCGCGGTGCCGCTGCCGGTCATGATCAGGATCGCACTGACGGGCGGGTCGGCCGCGGTCTGCACCGCTCCGAATACCGGGGCGGCCGCACCGGTCAACCCAAGCGTTCCCGCGATCTCGGCTTCGGCTTGCGCGTAAGCGTTTCCGGCGCCGGCCAGCGCCGCGGCGAACTGCCCGTGGAACGCGGTCGCCTGCTGCAGCAGCGCCTGGTATTCCTGACCGAACGAGCCGAAGAATTGTGCGGTGACGGCCGACACTTCGTCTTCGGCCGCTGCCGCGAGATTGGTCGTGGAGCCGGCGGCGGCCGCCCGGGCGTCGTTGATCGCCGAACCAATCGAAGAAGCATCCGCGGCGGCCGTCGTCAAGATCTGGGGCTGTGTGATCAAGCTCGTCATCGGCTCTTCCCTTCCGGACACCAGGGCACTCGTATTGGTCCCGACCACGCTGCCAACCCGATGACCAGGAGCATCGCTGGAACCGGCAGGAGCCAGCTTAGAGCGATCGCGCGTTCTTGTTGGCGTTTTGCGCCGTTGGTTTTGGTTGCCCCGGATTTGGGCGTGGAGCGGGAAAATCCGCCCGGCAACGGCTTTGGGACGGGCGCGTCAGGGGATGAGGCTCTGGATGTCCTTGACGTTTGACGTGACCGCTGACAGCAGGGTCAGGGCCTCCACCCCGCCCGCTACCGTGCCCAATCCCATGTCAGCCGCAATCGGATATCCGATCGCGTTGATGAGGTTGCCCTGCGCGAGCTGGCTCAGGAAAAGCTCGGAGTCGTAGAAGGGCAGCTCGGTGGCGAGGGAGTAGCCGATGTCGGCGGTCGGAAGCACGACGGCGTAGTCGGTCGAGACGATCCGATTGACAGCGTCGAAGACCTGTTGCGGCGACGGGAGGCTCGCCGGTGTCGTCGTCGGCCCCGGCGCGGTCGGCAAGGAGAACTGCGGCACGACCGCGGTGGGCTGCGAGGCGATCTGCTGCATGTCAAGCGAGAAGTCGTGGATTCCCTGCCCGGTGCCGGCGGCCAGCGCGTTAAAGACGGTGCCCGGGTTGGCATCCGGGAACAAACCGAACGGCGTCGGCACGTCCGCGTAGCTCGTCGAGTACCCGAGGGAGGGGTCCGGACCGTAGCCCAGATTAACCAATACCTTCAAGTCCGGCTGGATCAAGTCGACCAGAGGCTTCCCGATGACCGGTATGGCGTCCAGAGGTTTCAGTAGCGGCAGGTCCGCCGTGTGAATCATGTAGTAGGTGGTGTTGCCGGCGTAACCCGGCGACGTCGGCAATTGAATGGCGGAATTGACCTGGGTCGTCGTGAGATCCAGATAGGTGGGATGCACGAAGACGATGCCCGCGACCGCGTTGAGGTCGGCGAGGAGATTGATCGGATACCGAGGGAAGTCGGCGAATCCGTCGTATTCCAGCGTGTAGTTTGCCACGTGGTAGGGCGTGTTGGCGTTCATCCCGGGGTAGAAATCCAGCCCGAGGGCGGGCAGGGAGAGGTTCGGGAACCGCGAAAGCAGGCCGCCGTTGGGGTTCACTTCGTTGCCGGCCAGCACGAAGTTGAGCTGGTTCACGTTGGGAGGGTTCGCGCCAAAGAGGGACGTACCGTTGGCGAGGTTCTGCATTTCCAGCGAGGAGATGATGGCGCTCTGGGAAATGCCGAAAACGGTTACCGTTTGCCCCTGGCCATGGATCGTGCTGTACAGCGTGTTGTCGAGGATGGTCACGCCCTCTTGCACCGACGTGTTGAGCGGCAGGCTCTTGACACCGGTCAGTGGGTATAGCTGCTCGGGCGTGAAAAGCGCCACCAGGCTGCCCACCGAACGGACATAAAGGTTGTTGGCCCGGGAGACGAATGACGGTGAAGGAATGGGAGTCCCGGTGCCGCCGATGAAATACGACACCTGATTTGCCGTGAACGGGGGAATCGTCGCCGCGGGCAGCGCCGGGTTTGGCGCACCGGGCCCCGCCAGTCCGAGGCTCGTGGCGATGGCGGCCTCGGTTTCCGCATAGGCGATTCCGGCGGACGCCAGCGTCTGCCGGAACTGGTGGTGAAATGCCTCGAACCGCGCGACGACGGACTGATAGTCCTTGCCGACTGCGCCGAATAGGTCCGCGACGGCCACCGACACCTCATCGCCGGCCGCCGCCGCGATACCCGAGGTCGGAGCCGCTGCGGCGGCATTGGCGGCACTGAATGCCGAACCAATCCCTTCGATCTCCGCCGCGACCGACGCCAGCATCTGCGGCTCAGCGATGACATACGACATCGGCCCCACCCTTTCCCGACCAAAAGACCTGGACCCCGTCAGCGTAAGGTGATCTGGCAATCCTGTCCGGCGTTTGCGTCAAGCCCTTTTGCCCAACTTCGGCACCCTTGAGCACGAAGGGATTTCGCGCGCCTGTTCCGCTTACGCCGACGGCGGTCGGCTCAGCCGAGCAGCGCGCCGCGAAGGCGGTCGACGTCGGCCTCGGTAATACCCGCGTCGCTCAAATAGGAGCGCAGCGAACCGAATTCAGCGTCGATCGTTCGACGGGCGGCGGCCAGGTATTCCGGACGCACACCGAGGACGCCGTCGGACAGCCGGGCCTCGGTGAAGGTCACCACCTCCGGGGTCAGCTCGGTGTCGCCGCGCTGCTGGATCATCTCGTAGATATGCGTCCGGAGCTCGGGTACGGCGTCGTTGCTGCGCAAGAAGTCGGCGACGATGCTGTCGCGATCGACGCCGACGGCCTCCAGCACCGTTGCGACGACGAAGCCGGTGCGGTCCTTGCCCGCGAAGCAGTGCGTGAGGACCGGGCGCCCGGCGGCAAGCAGCGTGACGACGCGGCGCAGCGCGCGCTGCGCCCCGTTGCGCGTCGGGAATTGCCGGTACTCGTCGGTCATGAAGCGGACGGCGGTTTCGTTCACCGACTCTTCGGAACCGTCGGATTCACCTCGCAGCAGCCGCTGAAACGCCTCTTCGTGCGGCGCCGCAACGCCGGTTTCGGCATCGTCGTCGGCTTGCTGGTCGGACAAGTCGGGAAACGGCAGCAGGTGGATCTCGACCCCGTCGGGCACCAGCCCCGGGCCGCGACGGGCAACCTCCCGAACCGCGCGCAGGTCGGCGACGTCGGCGATGCCCAGCCGGAGCAGCGTCGTCCGCCCGTCGTCGTCGAGCCGGCTCAGCTCGCTGGACCGGAACAGCCGGCCGGGACGCAAGGCGGTCGCGCCGTCGGCGACGTCACGGAAATTCCACGCGCCCGGCAGGTCCCGGACGGCCGCCTCAGCCATGCCGGGTAACCGCCGCGGCGAGCGCGGCCTGCTCCCCGCCGATCTCGTAGCGCGCGATGGTCCGCACGTGCACCTCGTCGGGTCCGTCGAAGATCCGCATGGCGCGGTGCCAGCCGTACATCCGGGCCAGCACCGTGTCGTCGCTTATTCCGGCGGCCCCGTGCACCTGGATCGCGCGGTCGATCACATTGCAAGCCACCTGCGGGGCGACCGCCTTGATCTGCGAGACCAGCAGATGCGCTGCCTTATTGCCGTGCTCGTCGATCGTCCACGCCGCCTTCTCGCACAGCAGCCGCGCTTGGTCGATCTCGTTGCGGGACTTGGCAATTGCCTCCCGCACCACGCCCTGCTCGGCCAGCGGGCGGCCGAACGCCACCCGGTTGCGCGCACGGTCCACCATCAGGGCCAGCGCGCGTTCGGCGCCACCGAGTGCGCGCATGCAGTGGTGGATGCGGCCCGGTCCGAGCCGCGCCTGAGCGATGGCGAAGCCGGCGCCCTCTTCACCGAGCAGGTTGGTGACCGGTACCCGGACGTTGTCGTAGATGATCTCGCAGTGCCCGGGCTGGTCCTGGTAACCGAAGACCGTCGTCGAGCGGACAACGGTCACGCCCGGCGTATCGATTGGCACCAGAACCATCGACTGCTGTTGGTGGCTGGCCGCGTCGGGGTTGGTGCGGCCCATCACGATGAGGATCCTGCAGCGCGGGTCGGCCGCCCCGGACGTCCACCACTTACGCCCGTTGATGACGTAGTCGCCGCCGTCACGCTCGATGGAGGTCTCGATGTTGCGCGCGTCGCTGCTGGCGACCGCGGGCTCGGTCATCGAAAAGGCGCTGCGGATCTCCCCGGCCAGCAATGGCTCCAGCCACCGCTTGCGCTGCTCCTCGGTGGCGAACAGGTGCAGGGTCTCCATGTTGCCGGTGTCCGGCGCCGCGCAATTGAGAGCCTCGGGCGCGATCTCGAGACTCCAGCCGGTCAGCTCGGCCAGCGGGGCGTATTCGAGGTTGGTCAGGCCGGACTCGGCCGGCAGGAACAGGTTCCACAGCCCCTGCTGTTTGGCCTTGATTTTCAGTTCCTCGATGACCGGCGGAACGGTGTGGTCATTCGGGCCGGCCTCGTGACGGTATTTGTCGTATGCGGCCTCGGCCGGAAAGACGTACTCGATCATGAAGTCGGACAATCGCTTGTGGTAATCACTGGCTTTGGCCGACATCGCGAAGTCCATGACCGTCACGATAGGACACGTGCTCAGGCGCATAGTTTCAGGGCACCTAGCCCGGCGAGGCTGTAATCCTGCAGACAAAGTGCGAGTAGACGTCTGCAGATTTACAGGCTCGGCGCACGATAGACGCCATGACCGAGTCCAAGCCGCCCTTTCCGCCATTCACCCTCGAAACGGCAATGCAGAAGGTTCAGGCCGCCGAGGACGCCTGGAACACCCGCGACCCCGAGCGCGTCAGCCTGGCGTACACGCCCGATTCGCAGTGGCGCAATCGCGACGAACACATCGTGGGCCGCGACGCGATCGTCGTCTTTTTGGCCCGCAAGTGGGAGCGCGAACTCGACTACTCGCTGCGCAAGAGCCTGTGGGACTTCCACGACAACCGCATCGCCGTGCGGTTCCAGTACGAGTGCCACGATCACACCGGCCAGTGGTACCGCAGCTACGGCAACGAGCTGTGGGAATTCAGCCCGTCGGGACTGATGGCCCGCCGCGAGGCCAGCATCAACGACGTGCCGATCGAGGAGTCCGAGCGCCGCTACTTTGGCCCCCGCCCGGCGTCGGAACACGGCCAAGATATTCCGCTCTGGTAGCGGACCGATAGGGTGTCTGCCGCAAGCCCAAAGTAAGGAAAGTAGATGTACGCGCCATGACAGATGCGCAGACGACGGTGGGGGTAGTCGCCGAGTCCGGGACCGACGAGCGGCGCGTCGCGTTGGTGCCGAAGGCGGTCGCGTCGCTGGTCGGTAGTGGTTTGGCGGTGGTGGTCGAATCGGGTGCGGGCGAAGGCGCGCTGCTTCCCGACGGGCTCTACACCGAGGCCGGGGCGAGCATGGGGGACGCATGGGGCGCCGACGTGGTGGTCAAGGTCGCGCCGCCGACCGCTGACGAGGTCAGCCGGTTGCGCAGCGGGCAGACGCTGATCGGTTTCCTGGCGCCCCGCAACGCCGACAACGCGATCGGTGCGCTGAAGCAGGCCGGGGTGCAGGCGTTCGCGCTCGAGGCGATCCCGCGCATCTCGCGTGCTCAGGTAATGGACGCGTTGTCGTCGCAGGCCAACGTGGCCGGGTACAAGGCCGTCCTGGTGGCGGCCTCGGAATCGACCCGCTTCTTCCCGATGCTGACCACCGCGGCGGGAACCGTGAAGCCGGCCACCGTGCTGGTGCTCGGCGTCGGAGTGGCCGGCCTGCAGGCGTTGGCCACGGCCAAGCGGCTGGGCGCGCGCACTACCGGTTATGACGTGCGTCCGGAGGTGGCCGACCAGGTGCGTTCGGTCGGGGCGCAGTGGCTGGACGTCGGGATAGACGCGGCCGGTGAGGGGGGGTACGCCCGCGAGCTCACCGACGAGGAGCGCGCCCAGCAGCAGAAGGCTTTGGAAGACGCGATCGCGGGTTTCGACATAGTGATCACCACCGCGCTGGTCCCGGGCCGACCGGCGCCGCGGCTGGTTACCGCCGCCGCGGTGGAGGCGATGAAACCCGGCAGCGTGATCGTCGACCTCGCCGGTGAGACAGGCGGCAACTGCGAGCTCACGGAGCCGGGCCAGACGGTGGTCAAGCACGACGTCACCATCGCCTCGCCGCTGAACCTGCCCGCGACCATGCCCGAGCACGCCAGCGAGCTGTACAGCAAGAACATCACCGCGCTGCTGGATCTGCTGATCACGGACGGGAAGTTGGCGCCGGACTTCGACGACCAGGTCATCGCGGAGTCGTGTGTGACCCGCGGGGAGGACACGTAGATGTACGACGAACTTTTGGCCAACCTCGCGATCCTGGTGCTGTCCGGGTTCGTCGGGTTCGCCGTGATTTCCAAGGTGCCCAACACGCTGCACACGCCGCTGATGTCGGGCACCAACGCCATCCACGGGATCGTGGTGCTCGGCGCGCTGGTGGTGTTCGGTGAGGTCGAGCACCCGTCGCTCGCGGTGCAGATCATCCTGTTCGTCGCCGTGGTGTTCGGCACGCTGAACGTCATCGGCGGTTTCATCGTCACCGACCGGATGCTCGGCATGTTCAAGGGGAAGAAACGCACGCCCGCAAAGGTAGAGGAGCCGGCGGCCAAATGAACTACCTGGTCACGGTCCTCTACATCATCTCCTTCTCGCTGTTCATCTATGGGCTGATGGGCCTGACCGGCCCCAAGACGGCGGTGCGCGGCAACCTGATCGCCGCGGTGGGCATGGCCCTCGCCGTGACGGCGACACTGATCAAGATCCGGCACACCGACCAATGGGTGCTGATCATCCTCGGTCTGGTCGTGGGCGTCGTGCTCGGCGTCCCGCCGGCCCGGTGGACCAAGATGACCGCGATGCCGCAGCTGGTGGCCTTCTTCAACGGTGTCGGCGGCGGCACCGTCGCGCTCATCGCGCTCTCGGAATTCATTGAGACCCACGGCTTTTCGGCCTTCCAACACGGCGAGTCGCCGACCGTGCACATCGTGGTCGCGTCGTTGTTCGCCGCGATCATCGGGTCGATCTCGTTCTGGGGCTCGATCATCGCGTTCGGCAAGCTGCAGGAAATCATCTCCGGATCGCCGATCGGCTTCGGTCGGGGGCAGCAACCGATCAACCTGCTGCTGCTGGCCGGCGCGGTGGCCGCGGCGGTGGTCATCGGCCTACACGCACATCCCGGCACCGGTGGGGCGTCGCTGTGGTGGATGATCGGCCTGCTGGCCGCCGCCGGCGTGCTGGGCCTGATGGTCGTGTTGCCCATCGGTGGCGCCGACATGCCGGTGGTCATCTCCCTGCTCAACGCGATGACCGGGGTGTCGGCCGCCGCGGCCGGTCTGGCGTTGAACAACACGGCGATGATCGTGGCGGGCATGATCGTCGGCGCGTCCGGTTCGATCCTGACCAACCTGATGGCCAAGGCCATGAACCGCTCCATTCCCGCGATCGTGGCGGGCGGTTTCGGCGGTGGCGGGGTGGCCCCCAGCGTCGACGGCGGCGGCGACAAGCACGTCAGGGCGACGTCGGCCGCCGATGCCGCCATCCAGATGGCCTACGCCAACCAGGTGATCGTGGTGCCGGGCTACGGCCTGGCCGTCGCGCAGGCCCAGCACGCCGTCAAGGACATGGCGTCGCTGCTCGAGGACAAGGGCGTGCCGGTCAAGTACGCGATACACCCGGTCGCCGGCCGGATGCCCGGACACATGAACGTGCTGCTGGCCGAGGCCGAGGTCGACTACGACGCCATGAAGGACATGGACGACATCAACGACGAGTTCGCCCGCACCGACGTCGCGATCGTCATCGGCGCCAATGACGTCACCAACCCGGCGGCCCGCAACGAGGCGTCCAGCCCGATCTACGGCATGCCAATCCTCAACGTGGACAGGGCAAGGTCGGTGATTGTGCTGAAGCGGTCGATGAACTCGGGCTTCGCGGGCATCGACAACCCGCTGTTCTACGCCGACGGAACCACCATGCTGTTCGGGGACGCGAAAAAGTCGGTGACCGAGGTCGCCGAGGAACTTAAGGCGTTATAGGGCTCTAGACGGGCGGATAGGCGGGCGGCGGGTACCCGTTGCCGTCGACGACGCCGCGCAGACCCCACGGAACGTACTTGAAGAAGAACTCGATCTCGTCGCTCATGTCGTAGCTCGGATCCGGATCCATCGCCCCACCTCTCGACTCGCGACCAGTTCGACACGCCATCCTAGTCGCATACGCGCCGGTGCGACAGCTGGCGGTGGCCTTAAACTGTCCAACCAGTTGATTGATACTTTGCCTTATCCGGGCGTCAGCGTGGCCCGCCGGCAGTGACGATAGAGAGTACGAATGCCATCCGAGAACGGGCTAACCCGCCGCGAGGAGTTGCTGGCCGTTGCCACCAAGCTGTTCGCCGCGCGCGGCTACCACGGCACCCGGATGGACGATGTCGCCGACGTGATCGGGCTGAACAAGGCGACCGTCTACCACTACTACGCCAGCAAGTCGCTGATCCTCTTCGACATCTACCGCCAGGCCGCCGAGGGCACGCTGGCCGCCGTGCATGACGATCCATCGTGGACGGCCCGCGAGGCGCTCTACCAGTACACCGTCCGGCTGCTCACCGGCATCGCGGCCAATCCGGAGCGGGCCGCCGTGTACTTCCAGGAGCAGCCCTACATCACCGAGTGGTTCACCAGCGAGCAGGTCGCCGAGGTCCGCGAGAAGGAGGCCCAGGTCTACGAGCACGTGCACGGGCTCATCGACCGGGGCATTGCCAGCGGCGAGTTCTACCAATGCGACTCGCACGTGGTGGCCCTGGGCTACATCGGGATGACGCTGGGCAGCTACCGCTGGCTGCGGCCGAGCGGGCGGCGCACGGCCAAGGAGATCGCCGCCGAGTTCAGCACCGCGCTGCTGCGGGGTCTGATCCGCGACGAGTCGATCCGGCAGCATTCCCCGCTCGGGCCCTAGCCGGCGGGTCAGGGGAAAACGGGTGCGGGAATGAGATGCAGCACGTTCCCGGTCGCGCCGCTCAGCAGGGACAGCAGCGTCGTGCTCGACTGGCCGAAGGAGAAATTCAGGCCGGGATCGATGGACGGAACCCACGGGTAGGTGTTCGGGAACAGCGACGGCGACAACAGTCCGGCTTCCACCCCGGTCTCTATCGCGGCGCCGTAGGGGCCCTGCACGGCGCCCAAGGCGAGGTCGGGGACGACCGTGAACGGGTTCGGTATGTCGAACAGCCCGGCCGGGGTCGGAATGTTCGCATAGTTTGCGCCGGGCCCGAAGTCGCCGTAGCCCAGGTCCACGAGCACGCGCAGATCCGGCTGGAAGATGTCGGCGATCGGCGGACCCGCATAGGGGATGGCGCGGATCGGCTCCAGCAGCGGCAGGTTCTGGGACATCAGCATGTAGTAGTTGGTGTTCCCGCCGTTCGTCGGCAATGGAACTGCATTGGCAACCTGGGTGGCCGTCAAGTCGGGATAGCTGCCGTGGACGAAGAAATAGCCCATGAATGCGTTGAGGTCGGAGACGAGATTGAGGGGGTATTGAGGGGCGTCGGCGATGCCGTCGTATTGAAGCGTGTAAATACTGGTGTGCCAAGGGGATTGCGGCGTAGCGCCGTTGAACGCCACATCCAGGAAGGGGATGTAGAAGCCGGGGAAACGCTCGAGGATGCCGCCGACGGGGTTGTTGGGGTCGCCGATCAGCATGAAGGACAACCGGGTTGGATCGATGGGTGAGCCGGCCGCCATGAGGGCGTTTATCTCGTTGGTGGCGATCGTGGCGCTTTGCGAGTAGCCGAAAACCAGGGCGCTATTTGACGGGTTGCTGAGTGTCGAATTGATCGCGTTGTTCAGCAACGTGACGCCCTTGGCCACGGACTGGCCGAACGTCATGTTTCCGAGCTGCGGGGTCACAGGCCAGAACTGCTCGGGGGTGAACAGGCCTTGCGGGATGGTGCCTGGCGGTGAGACCGGCTTGATGTACGAGTTGAAAATGCTTGTTACGTATTTGGGGTCCGGTTGTGGGTTGTTGGTGCCGCCCATGATCAGCGCGTATAGCGGATCCCCGGCGGCCAACTGCACCACTTGCAGCGGGCTGGCGCCGGTGGACGCGCCGCCGGCGATCGGCGTCTGCCCCAGCAGCGTCCGGACCGGCGCGCTGACCTCGTTCGAAAGACCGGAGACCAGGGCCGCGTTGGCGGCCTCGGCCTGCGCGTAGGCGCTCGCCGCGGCCGCCAATGCCTGGGTGAATTCGGTATGGAAGGTCGCGGCCTGCGAAAGGGCCGCTTGATATTCCTGGCCATACGCGCCGAATAGCTTCGCGATGGCCGCCGACACCTCGTCCTCGGCCGCCGCCAGCAAACCGGTTGTCTGTCCCGCTGCATTCGCGCGGGCCGCGTTGATCGCCGAACCGATGCCTTGCACGTCGGCGGCCGTCGACGCCAACGTTTCAGGGGCGGTAATTAAATCTGCCATCTCCCCGTCCTTCCCCACAGACCGGGACCCCTCCCGGTCAAACGGGACTTACCCGCGACCGTGGGTATTAGGTATTGACAGAGACTAGAGCCGTCCTGGCGGGAAGTCTGGCGTTTCGCATAAGTTGCTCGGGGCTACGCTCTGGCGTTTTTCAGGTGCCTGTCGAGAAAGGCAAGTTGGTCCGCGACGACGCGCTCGAACGCGTCGCCGACATAGATCTCGAAATGCCCCTCGGGATACATCCTGACCTCACCGCGCGGAGCCATGGCCGCGTAACGCAACGTCGGCACCGATGGAGCCACCGAGTCGGCCTCGCACACGCAGAACAGGATCGGGCAGGCGATCTTCGCGGCCTGGCGACCGGGGCGGTAGGCGATGACCTTCAACGCGAACCGGGCGGCGACCTCGTTCGGCACCGCTTGGCCCTCGGGGACCAGCCTCAGGTAGCCGGGGTACGCGTCGGGCGCGTTCATCAAGGCGACCTCGCCCGACTTGCCCGCCGCCGGAATCATCACCGGTGATCTGCCGAACCGGGCGGCGATGATGTCGCGCGCGGCCAGGACGCCGATACGCCCGAAGATGGCCGGGCTCAGTGTCCGCACCGAAGCGACACCGTCGGTGAACGGGCATTGGGCCACGGCGGCCCTGATGCCCGGCACCCGGGCCGCCGTGGCGATCACGTGTCCACCGCCAAAAGAGGTGCCCCACACACCGATTCGATTGTGATCGATGCCTTCCAGGGTGCGGGCGTGGGCGACCGCGGCCGACCAGTCCGCGAGCTGCATCCCGATGTCGAGCAGTTGCCGCGGCCGGCCTTCGCTGTCACCGAAGTTGCGGTAGTCGAACACCAGGCAGGCGTAGCCGGCCGCGCTGAACCGTTCGGCGTAGGCGTCCAGTCGCATGGTGCGCACCGCGCCCAGGCCGTGTGCCATCACCAGAATCGGCGGGGCGTCGCCGCCCGCCGGCCGGTAGAGCCATGCGCTGATCCGGTCGTCGCCGGATCTGAATTCGACGTCCTCGCGTTGCGCCATCAGGGTTTCCATTCTGCCGGGCCCGGACCGAAGTCGGGCCCGGTAGGCGTCTCAGAAATTGTGGACTACTGTCTAGAAACGTTTCGAGCGTTCGAGGGACGGAGACTCTCATGGCTATCCGCGTCGCGCACGTCGGTACCGGAAATGTCGGGGGGCTGGCCCTGGCCGAACTGATCACGAATCCTCAGTTCGAACTGACGGGCGTGTGCGTGTCCACGCCGGAGAAGGTGGGCAAGGACGCCGGGCAACTGTGCGGCGTCGGCCTGGACGCCGGCACCGCGACGGGCGTCCCCGCCGTCGGAGACCTCGACGCCATTCTGGCCACCAAGCCCGAGTGCGTCGTCTACTGCGCCATGGGCGATACCCGGCTACCCGATGCGATGGCGGACGTCATGCGCATCCTGGCCGCCGGGATCAACGTCGTCGGGTCTTCGCCGGGGCTGCTCCAATACCCGTGGGGTGTGATGCCCAACAAGTACATCGCCCGGGTGGAAGACGCTGCACGGCAAGGGAATTCAAGTATCTTCATCACGGGCGTCGACCCCGGGTTCATCAATGACCTCATCCCGTTTGCGCTGGCCGGTACCTGCCAGCGCATCGAGCAGGTGCGCTGCATGGAGATCGCCGATTACGCCACCTACGACGGCTCCGAGGTCATGTTCTACATGGGGTTCGGCAGGCCCCTCGACGAGATGCCGATGCTGCTGCAGCCGGGCGTGCTGAGCATCGCCTGGGGGACGGCGATCCGCCAGCTGGCGGCCGGCCTCGGCATCGAGGTCGACGAGATCACCGAGTCCCACCAGCGCGAGCCGGCACCGGAAGACTTCGACATCGCGGTGGGGCACGTTGCCAAGGGCACTATGGCCGCGCTGCAGTTCGAGATCCGCGGCATGTCCGGCGGCCGTCCGGCCGTCGTCGTCGAGCACATCACGCGGTTGCGGCCCGACCTGCGACCCGACTGGCCGCAACCCGCTTCTGGCGGCGGCTCGTATCGCGTCGAGATCACCGGGGAGCCGTCCTACGCCGTCGACATCGTCCCGAGCAGCCGCAAGGGCGACCACAACCATGCGGCGATCGTCGGCGCGGCCGGGCGCATCGTCAACGCCATTCCCGCGGTGGTCGCGGCGCCGCCGGGCATCCGGACCACGCTGGACCTTCCGCTGGTCACCGGGATAGGTCTTTACGCGCCAAACGACCTGGTAGTTACGTAACCGAAAGGAATCTCAGTGGGACGGGTAGACGGCAAAGTTGCGCTCATCAGCGGAGGCGCCCGGGGGATGGGCGCCTCGCACGCTCGTCTGCTCGTGGAAGAAGGCGCCAAGGTGGTGATCGGCGACATCCTCGACGACGAGGGAAAAGCGCTGGCCGCTGAAATTGGTGATGCGGCGCGTTACGTCCACCTCGACGTCACCCAGCCCGACCAGTGGGACGCCGCGGTCGCCACGGCGACCGGCGAATTCGGCAAGCTCAATGTGTTGGTCAACAACGCCGGCATCGTGGCGCTCGGGCAACTGAGGAATTTCGATCTGGGCAAGTGGCAGAAGGTGATTGACGTCAACCTGACCGGCACCTTCCTGGGCATGCGGGTGGCCGTCGATCCCATGACCGAGGCCGGGGGCGGCTCGATCATCAACGTGTCGTCGATCGAGGGGCTGCGCGGCGCGCCCGCCGTGCATCCCTACGTCGCGTCCAAGTGGGCGGTACGCGGCCTGGCCAAGTCGGCGGCGTTGGAGTTGGCGCCGTTCAACATTCGGGTCAACTCGATACACCCCGGCTTCATCCGCACCCCGATGACCGCCAAGCTGCCGGAGGACATGGTCACCATCCCGCTGGGCCGCCCGGGCGAGTCGCGGGAAGTGTCGACGTTCGTGCTGTTCCTCGCCAGCGACGAGTCGTCCTACACGACGGGCAGCGAATTCGTCATGGACGGCGGGCTGGTGACCGACGTGCCGCACAAGCAGTTCTAGGGCGGGAGTCGCCGTAGCCGGTCGGCCCGTTAACCGGGGCGTTGCAGGTGCTTGGGCCCTCGTTTAGGCGGCGGCCTTCCAGTATTCAACTTGTGTCGTTTAAGCGGCGCGGCGCGGGGAATCATGCAGGGACGCACCTGCGTGGGAATCTCGGGCCGGGAAAAGGGGACAGCTCATGTCAGGGTCGAAGCCCGCCGGTCAGACAAACCGGACCGTTGTGCGGGGCTTGGTCCGCAGCCCGGCTGCCGAGGAGCCGGCCGGCTGGGTGTCGAAAGCCTTATGCGGCGACACTGATCCCGACGGACTCTTTGTCAGCGGCGCCGCCCAGCGCAAGGCCGCGGTGTTCTGCCGTCACTGTCCGGTCATGCAGGAGTGCGCAGCAGAGGCGCTGGACAACAGAGTGGAATTTGGTGTCTGGGGCGGCATGACGGAGCGCCAGCGGCGAGCCCTACTCCAGCAGCACCCCGAGGTGGTTTCCTGGTCAAACTTCCTTAGCGAGCGAAGAAAACGCAGCGTCGGCTGAATCGCTAGTTGTCAAGCAACACAGGGTCCTGCTCGTCGGGCAGGAACCGGCGGTGCTATAACCGCGAGCATGCCAGGCAGCCTTGAGGATCTGGAAAGGATCGTTGGATCGACCCACGTCGTCACCGACCCCGACGTAGTGGCCGGCCGCAGCGTCGACCACACGGGCCGCTATCGCGGGCGGGCCAGCGCGCTGGTGCGGCCCGGTTCGGCCGAGGAGGTCGCCGAGGTGCTGCGGGTGTGCCGCGACGCGGGGGCGCACGTGACGGTGCAGGGCGGCCGCACCTCCTTGGTGGCCGGCACGGTCCCCGAGCACGACGACGTGCTGCTGTCCACCGAACGCCTATGCGCCCTCGGCGACGTGGACACCGTGGAGCGCCGCGTCGAGGTCGGCGCCGGAGCCGCGCTGACCGTCGTGCAAAACGCCGCTGCCGCAGCGGGTTTGGTGTTCGGCGTGGACCTGGCCGCCCGCGACACCGCGACCGTCGGTGGCATGGCCTCGACGAACGCCGGAGGCCTGCGCACCGTCCGCTACGGCAACATGGGCGAGCAGGTCGTCGGCCTGCAGGTGGCGCTGCCCGACGGTTCGCTGATGCGCCGCCACAGCCTGGTGCGCCGCGACAACACCGGCTACGACCTGCCGGCGCTGTTCGTTGGCGCCGAAGGCACCCTCGGCGTGATCACCGCGCTGGACCTGCGGTTGCACCCCACGCCGTCGCATCGGGTGACGGCGGTCTGCGGGTTCGTCGATCTCGAGGCGCTGGTCGATGCTGCCCGCACCTTTCGTGACGTGGACGGGATCGCGGCGCTGGAACTGATCGACGGCCGGGCCGCGGCGCTGACCGCCGAACACCTCGGGGTCGGCGCACCGGTGCAGGGTGAGTGGCTGCTGTTGGTGGAGCTGGCCGCCGACCACGACCAGACCGATCGGCTCGCCGACCTACTCGAGGGCGTGCGGCTGTATGGCGATCCCGCGGTCGGCGTGGATGTCGCTGCGCAGCAACGGTTGTGGCGTGTCCGCGAATCGCTCGCCGACGTGCTCGGCGTGTACGGGCCGCCGCTGAAGTTCGACGTGTCGTTGCCGTTGTCGTCCATTGGCGAATTCGCAAGAAAGGCGGTCGATTTGCTCGGCTCGCATGCTCCCGAGGCGCTGCCCGTGCTGTTCGGCCACATCGGCGAGGGCAACCTGCACCTCAACGTGCTGCGCTGCCCGGTCGAGCGGGAGCGGGCGCTCTACGAGCCGATGATGGGCCTCATCGCGGGGTGCGGGGGCAACGTCAGCTCCGAGCACGGCGTCGGCAGTCGCAAGCGCCCGTACCTGGGCATGTCGCGGGAGCCCGCCGACATCGCCGCGATGCGGGCGGTGAAGGCCGCCTTCGACCCGACCGGTTACCTCAATGCGGCCGTGTTGTTCGACTGATCCCCTTTGCCGCGAGGGTGCGCAGTTGTACGCCCGATCCGGCGTGTCGCCGTACAGACACGCACGCTCGCGGGGGATTTAAGCGGGGGATTTAAGCGGGGGATTTAATCAGCCCGAGCCCTTGATGCCTACCGCGTGGCGCAATTGCTCGAGGAACTGTTCGGCATCGTCGCTTCGGACGATGTAATGCGAGATCGCGATCCTGATGACCGTCGCGGCCTTCACCGCGGCGTTGGGTCCGGAGAGGTGCCGTTGCAGGCCGTCGCGCATCTGGGGGATGACGCGGGAAAACTGGGCGATGGTGTGCTCGGGTTCGACGTCGACCATGCGCACCCCGGAGTACGAATGCTGGAACTCGACGATGAATCGCAGCACGGCGTCGAGCTTGTCGACTCCCTTCAATCCGGCGGTGGCCCTGACCAGGCCGCTCTCGAACGCCTGCCGTTCGTAGTGCGAAAACGCCGACAGCAGCTCCTCTTTGGAGGCGAACCAGCGGTAGAGCGTGGGGCGCGAGACTCCCGCCTGGGCGGCCACCTCCGACAGGCTGAGCTTGGTCTTGCCGTTGCGACCGAGCACCTCGGCGGTGGCGTCGAGAATGCGCTGGCGCGTCGAGATGTCGATCTCCGCCGCTTGGGCCGGCTGGCTCATAACAGAAACTCTACGAAGTATCTCGAGCGTGTCACGGATTTTTCGCTTCCCGGTCGGGGCGCCCTCGCACCAGCACGCATTGTTGAATGGCGCCGACGGCGCCCCCCTCGTCAAACAGAGTGCCGACCGTCGTCCCGATGCCGTCCGGCCCGTAGCTTGTCTCCGCGCGAATACCGATCCAGTCGCCGTCGGGGACCCGGAACACGTGCACGGCGAGGTCGGTGTTGAGGAACGTCCACTTGCTGATGTCCAGCTTGCTGCCGATGCCGTTGGCGCAGTCGGCCACGGCGAACAGTCGCTCCAACGGGGTCATGGTCTCGCCCTTGACGAGGTCGACGGTTGGCTTGATCCAGGATTCACCCGGGCCCTCGCTCAGCGGTTCGGTCAGCCATAGCCAGTCCAGGCTGTGCACGTAGTTGCGATCCCAATCCATCGCCTTGAGGTTGCGGCTGCGGGCCTCGGCCCGCGACCGGGGCATCCGAGCCGCGGCGTGCGCCAACGCCCGCGTGTCTTGGTGCTGTAACCGCCATCCGCTGGCGCGCGCCACCGGCCGGGGTTTGCCATCGGGCCCCGGTGCGAGCATCTCGGCGGTCACGAGTTCGATTTGCTTCCCGCCCCGCGGCAGTTGCGAGCTGACCCACAGGTCGTCCTCGGCCGGCACCCCGCCCAGCAGGTCGATGACGACCCGGCCGAGCCGAGTGTCGTCGCGCGGGGCGCATCGTTCCAGCGCCCGGACCAGCAGTGCCGAAACCGGGCCGCCGTGTTGTATCGCGGCCGACCAGGTGCCGCGCGCCAGATCGGTCGCCCCGAATTTTTCGCCCAGCGGATCGGCGTCGTCGATCAGCTCGTAGTAGGAGTCGGTCATCGTCTACTTTCCGGGTGTCAGGGCAGGCCCGCGCCGGGGATGTCAACCGTCACGGCGTCCAGCTGCGAGAGCCGGGTGCCGATCAGCCGCTGGGGATACGCGTCGGTGCTCGACAGCAGAAACAGCGTGCGGCGCGCGGGACCGCCGAGCGCGCACGCGATCGCCACCCGCTCACCCATCTCGATGCGGTCGGTCACGACGCCGCCCTCGGTGATGCGCTCGAACTGGTGAGCCAGCGTCGTGGACGCCCATACCCCGCCCTCGGCGTCGAGCGCGATGCCGTCCGGCGGTCCGTCCAGGCCGTCGGCGAAAATCCGGCGGCCGCCCAGCCCACCGTCATCGCCGATGGTGAACGCGGTCAGCCGCCGGCCCGTCGATTCGGCGACGATCAATGTCGCTCCGTCCGGCGTGATCACCATGCCGTTGGGAAAGTCGAGGTCTTCGGCGACGATGGTGGCGGTGTCGTCGGCGTCGAGGCGGATGATCGCGCCGCCGGAGAACGCCTGGCATCCGATGTAGGCGCGCCCGGCGTCGTCGACGACCATGTCGCCCAGGTTGACGGGCGTCAGGCGGGCCAGATCGGCGATGGCGATGACCGTTTCGCCGTCGTAGCGCAACACCTGCCGGTCCTCGGTCGAGGCGATCAGCAGGGACCCGTCGGGACGAAACCCGAGGCCCGCCGGGCAGCGCCCGGGCAGCGGCAACGTCGTCAGCGAGCCGCGCATGTCCACGGTATGCACGGCTTCGCCCAGCATGTCGGAGAACCACAGCAGTCCTTCGAACCAACGCGGGCCCTCGCCGGAGCAGAACCCCTTGGCCAAGGGCTCGGGGATCATGGGCTCATGCCTTTACAAAACACTGCCAAAGTGTCACGCACGACGTGCGTCGGTGTCAATCTCGGCCAGCTCGCGCGCCACTGCCCGGCGGTAGGCGTCGATCCTCGCCGGATTGGCCTGCTGGAAGAGCGGATCGGGCACCGCGCGTGCTTGTACGCCTCGATCGTCATGGGGCGCGAGAACAGCGTGTTGTCCCGCCCGGGCCTGGCGAACCCCGTACGAGACGGTGATCCGACCCACCATTCCGCCATTGCCCTGGCGGTCATGGCCGAGGCGACCCACCGAATCGAATACGAACAGTGGGCCGATCGGCGATCGCCAGCTGCCTGCTGTCGATCCGGTCGCCGTCGGGACCGGCTTCCTCCCAGGTGTCACCGACCTTCAGCGGAAGCTCCGGCTACTTGCCGGTGTGCGCGCTGCCGGATAGGTCTTCGTCCAGTTGGCCGGATTGGTGACGAAGTCGTACACGGCCTCGGCGGTGCTCGTCACTATGCCCAATTGTTTTGCCTCTGTGTGCTTTCCGTTGGTGGGGTCGATGCCCTGGCCCGCAGCCTTGTTAGCTAAGCTTTACAAATCCTACTCAAAGTGTCACGCTGAGCCGTGAGCTGCTAGCGCGAGAGGCGGACGGATTTGACCACAGAGTCGGAGCAGACTGAGTGGACGGTGCAAAGCCTGCTGGACCTGTTCGACGTGCAGGCCGACGGGCGAGATCGGTTCACCGGCGACACCGGGATCGCCGTCGGCGACGAGCGGCAGGTGGTGGAGGGCACCCAGGTGCTGGCCCAGGCGATTGTCGCGGTGGCCAAGCGATTCCCGGACAAGTCGGTGCGCTCGGCACACGCGATATTCTCCCGTGCCGTGGTCGTCGGCGCGTCGATCGAACTCGTCCTCGACGTCGTGGCCGAGGGCCGGTCCACCGCCACCGCGGTCGTCGCCGTGCATCAGAACGGCCGGCGCTGCCTGAGCATCACGGTGCTGGCCGACGTCCCGACGGGCGACGTCATCCGCCACCACCTGCCGCGCCCCGACGTGGCGGCCCCGGCCGACGCTAACCGTTCGCCGATGCCGATGGTCGGGCGGGAACTGCGCCTCGTCGACGTCGTCGACGTCAACAGCCCCGACGAGGTCGGGCCGCCCGAGCTGTACGCGTGGCTGCACTACGACCCGATCCCGGCCCGCGACGACCTGGCCAAGGCGCTCGTCGCGTACTTCACCGGGCATCTGGGGATTTCCGCCACGATGCGGGCGCACCCGGGCATCGGCACCAGCCAGGCGCACCTGACCGTGTCCACCGCACCGATGAGCATCTCGGTCGCCTTCCACGAACCCGTGCGTTGGCACGGGTGGCTGCTCTACACCCATGAGAGCACCCAGGTCGGCGCGGGAATGTCGTACGTGCGCGGCACGGTGCACGCGCAAGAGGGTGATTTGTTGTGCTCCTTCGCCCAAGAGGCGCTGATCCGGCCGCTGCGCACCAGCGACACGGCGATCGACTCGCGCGCGCGTTTCTAGCGCTGAGACGCACCGGGAGACGTTTATGCGCTTCACAATCACCCACCCCATGCACAGCCATCCGTACAACCCGGAGTTGGTGAGCGGGGACGGTATCGGGAAGGTGGCCGCGGCCACAGAAGCGGCCGGCATTCACGGTTTCGGCTTCACCGACCACCCAGCACCGTCGCAGCGGTGGCTGGAGGCCGGGGGGCACGACGCGTTAGATCCTTTTGTCGCATTGGGTTTCGCGGCGGCCAGGACAACAACGCTGCGCCTGATCCCCAACATCGTGGTGTTGCCGTATCGAAACCCGTTCGTGGTGGCCAAGTCCGGCGCCACGCTCGACCTGCTCTCGGGTGGCCGATTCACGCTCGCGGTGGGGGTGGGCTACCTCAAACGGGAGTTCGCGGCGCTGGGTGTGACCTACGACGAGCGGATCGAGCTGTTCGAGGAAGCGCTGCAGGTGATCCGGGCGGTGTGGACCGGCGACGACATTTCGTTCGAGGGAAAGCATTTCACCGCACGTGGCATCACGGCGCATCCGCGCCCGGTCAGTCAGCCGCATCCGCCGATCTGGATCGGCGGCAACACGTCGGCGTCTCGCCAGCGAGTGGCGCAGTACGGCGACGGCTGGTGTCCGTTTCCCGCCCCGGCGCAGCTGGCCAAGACTTCCGGCACGGCCGTCATCGACTCCGTTCAGCGCCTCAGCGAAGGCATCGACGATCTGCGACGCCGCTGCGATGCCGCGGGCAGGGACTGGTCGGCGATCGACATCACCTTCACCAACTTCGAGGGCGGCAGCCCAACCGACGACCGCTTCAACGCCGACGCCTACCTGGGCGGTCTGGAAAAGCTTGCGGCCCTGGGGGTGACGTGGGTCAGCGTCGGGCTGCCCGGCGACAGCATGGCGCACGCGCTCGAAACCCTGGATCGGTTCCGCACTCATGTGATCGACGTTATGTAAATGGACTTCTCAGCCGTCGAGCTCAGCGCCGAGGACCAGGTCTTTCTCGATGAGATCCGGGCGTTCATAACGAAGCACGTCACCGACGAAGTGCTGCGTCGCCAGCGAGAGTTCGGTGAAAACTTTGACGAGCAAGTGCATCTGGCGTTGGGCGAAGCCGGCTATCTGGCCTCGGATTGGCGGCTTGAGTCCGAGGGCGGATTCAGCGCGGTCCGTCGGCGCATCTTTCATCTCGAGATCGCCCGGGCCCACACGCCTTGGTACCACTGGGGAACCACGTCCGTCGTCGCGCGGCTGGTGCAGCAATTCGGCGCGCCGGAGCTCGCCGGCAAGGTCGTGCCCGGCGTGTTGTCCGGCGAGATCCGGCTATGTCTGGGGTACACCGAACCCGAGGGCGGCTCGGACGTCGCCACCTGCAAGACCCGGGCCGTGCGGGATGGGGGCGGATCTAGCTGGGTTATTAATGGGTCCAAGATGTTCACCTCGAACGCGCAGAACGCCCGGTACGTCTTCCTGCTCACCAACACCGACCCGCAAGGCTCCAAACACAAGAACCTGACGATGTTTCTGGTGCCGCTCGATACACCGGGCATCGAGATTCAGGCCATCCGCACCCTGGACGGCGACCGCACCAACATCGTCTACTACAGCGACGTGCGCGTCGACGACCTCTACCGCATCGGTGAGGTCAACGGCGGCTGGACGGTGATGCGCTCGGCGCTGGACTCCGAGCACGGCATCGTGGACCCGGACGACCATGGCTTGCAATACATTGCGGCGATATCGGCTCACGGCGACCTGATGGCCGAGGTGGTCGACACCGTCGCGGCGTTCGTCGCGGAGGTGGACGACGAGTCGGTGAAATACCGGCTCGGGCGCGGCATCGCCCGGATGGAGGCGGCGCTGTCCACGCCCGGGATGTTCGGGCGCGTTGCGATCGCGCAGACGATGCGCGACATCTCCCCGGATTTGATGGACATCCTGGGGACGGCGTCGGCGTTGCCCGCCGGCATCCGGGCGTCCGCCACCGACGGTGCGGCAGAACACCTTTACCGGCTCGCGTTACCCGTCGGCATCTACGGCGGCACCCTGGAGGTCTTCCGCAACATGATCGCCCAGCACACGCTGAAGCTCGGGCGCCCTAGCTACGGCTAGTTGAGTTTTCCGTGAAAGTGCAACTACCGACGGGGGCACTCGGCAAATGTGTTGCCAGTTGCACTTTCGCGGCATTAAGTGAGCGATGACGGCAGCTCGGCGACGACATCGACGCGCGCGGCGTCGAAACTGAAAAACCCCTTGATGGGAAGGCTTTCGGGCGGCGGTTCCTCGTAGCTCCACGCGACATCGTCGATGGCGCGGCCGTCGACGACAAACGACCAATACGTCGCAAAGCCCTTGTAGTTGCAGTAGCTCGACGTCTCCGATCGCCCCAGCAGGTCGGTGCGCACGTATTCGGGAGCGACGTAGAGGCGTGGCTCGAGCGCGGTCTCGAACAGGATCACCGTGTCGTCCGTGTCCACCACCGCGGTGCCATCGACCGAGACGCGCAGGCGGCGCTTCGTCGGGCGGCAGTCGACGCGGTGGTAGGGGTTCGGCGGATAGTGGACGAGCTCGCGGCCCTCCTCCAGCCAGCTGTCGACCGCGTCCCAGGGCACGCGGACGAAACCCGGCGCCGCGGGCTCCCGCTCGGTCGGTAGGTCGCCGACCTCGTCGGCCGGGAAGACGTAGCCAAGCGGGCGACCCCGCCGGTGCACCATCAGGGCCCGCTCGGTGTCGATCACCGAGTGCCCATCCCGGAAGGCCTGGACGCGCCGCGGGTGCGGTTCGACGTAGACCCCAGTGTCAGCCGGTATCGCGGGCAAGAACCGCCCGGCCGGATCGCCGCTGAGCGGACCTCGTCCGGCAACCAGACTCATGGTGTTCCCTTTCGTGACCTTGCCGAACGTGGGCTTATTGATGGCATATCACGCGTTTCGCGTGACACAACCCTACGTTCGCCGGTAAGAATCCAGCCATGGCCGGACCGGTAGCAGGCATCAAGGTCGTCGAACTCGGGGTCTGGGTGGCCGGACCGGCCGCCGGGGGCATCCTGGCCGACTGGGGCGCCGACGTGATCAAGATCGAGCCGCCGACCGGTGACCCGGGGCGCCTGTTCGGGCGGATGCTGGGCTGCGATCTCGGGGTCAACCCGCCGTTCGAAATGGACAACCGATCCAAGCGCAGCATCGTCCTGGACCTCACCACTGACCCGGGCCGCGACACCGCATTCGAATTGCTCTCTGACGCCGACGTTTTCCTGACCAACGTGCGGCCCGGGGCGTTGCAACGCCTCGGGCTCGACTTCGAATCGGTGTCGGCGCGCAACTCCCGCCTGGTCTACGGCCTGATCACCGGTTACGGCGAAACCGGGCCCGACGCCGAGCGCGCCGCCTACGACGTGGCGGCGTACTGGTCGCGCGCGGGTCTGGCCCATCTGCTCACCCGGCCGGGTGACACGCCGCCGTTCCAGCGCGGGGGCATGGGCGACCACTCGGCCGGGATGACCCTGGCCGCGGCCGTGTGTGCGGCGCTGCTCGCCCGCGAACGCACCGGCACGGGCCAACTGGTGACCACCTCGCTGTACCGCCAGGGCGCCTACACGGTCAGCTTCGACCTCAACACCTATCTGCTGACCGGCCAGCCGATCGCGATCGGCCAGCGCGAGTCGATGGGCAACCCGTGCATGAACAACTACACCGCCGCCGACGGGCGCCGCTTCTGGATCGTCGGGCTGGAGGCCGATCGGCACTGGCCGCCGCTGTGCCGCGCCGTCGGCCGCCCGGAGTGGTGCCAGGATCCCCGAGACCCCCGCTTCGGCGACGCCCGGTCCCGCGCGGCCAATGCGGTGCAGCTCGTCGCCGAGCTGGATCAGATCTTCGCGACCCGCCCGCTCGACGAATGGGCGCAGGTCTTCGCCGGCGAACCCGAACTCTTCTGGTCGCCGGTCAACTCGCTCGAGGACGTCGTGGCCGATGAGCAGTTCCACGCCGCGGGCGGCATCGTCGACGTGCCCGACGGCGAAGCCGGCGTCGCGATGGTGGCCACGCCGGCGGACTTCCATGGCACGCCGTGGGCGCCGCGCTTTGTGGCGCCGGAACTGGGCCAGCACACCGACGAGGTTCTCGCCGAACTCAAGGCCCGGCGGGGGAGGTGACCACCTTTACAAATTTTCCTCGAAGTGTCACGCTGTCCGGTGACAACAAGCCCAGCGTTGAGGAACGGAATGATGGTCACTCCAACGTTCGACATCAGCCACAACCGCCGGGTTAGCGCCGCACGAGCGACCCGCACAGACGGCGAGTTCCTGCGATATCGGCTGGACGTCGTCGCGGCCAGCGCCGCCGACGTCGTGCAGTCGGCCGGGGGTTGGCTCTACGACCGGGTGATGGCCGGATGGGAGGTGACCGTCCTGGTGCCGCACGGCTGCGATACCCGATCGCTGCGGATCCTCGGCGTGCGGGCATTGGACGCCGAGGCGCTCCCGGCCCTGACGGCCTCGAGCAGTCAGAGCCTGGCGGTCAGCGCCGAGGCGTTCACCGCCGACGCGCGCGTGCGGGAAAAGGTGCTCGCGTCCCTGGGCGACCGATTGACCGAGGTCGCGTTGTGGGGCGACGGGTGGCCCCTGGGCGTCAACCGCGCGATGACCCGAGGGCAACACGTGCTCAGCGCGGCGGCGCGCAGATTCAAGGGCTATGCCCTTGCGGCGGCCGGAATAGCCTGCGATTCAGTCGATCCCACCGAGGCACTGCTGTGCGAGAGAGCCCCGTATCCGCCGGTCGACTCAGAGCTGATCCGCCTCCACTAGCGCATCAAGAAGTACGACAGCCACACACTGTGCGGAGATCGACCCGGTTCGCGACGAAGCGGTCGACTATGCGCTACAACTGCTCCGCGCCAGGGTCTCCGCCGAGCTGCACGTGTTTCCGCGGGCCTGTCACGGCTTCGATTCGCTGCTGCCGGACTGGTCAGACTCCGAGCGGTTGTTCGCGCTGCAGGGCCAGGCCCTGCAGCGCGTCTGGTGAACCCGACCCGCCCTAGGATGGCACGGATGGCGTGCTGCGGTATCCCAATTGCTGCCGAGGGCTGCGACGGAGCCTTCACGGTCGACGCGTCGCGGGTGACCTTCGGGCGCGGTTGCCTGACGGAGATGGGCGACAGGGCCCGCGCTCTCGGGCTGCGGCGCGTGGCGTTGTTTTCCGACGCCGGCGTGGCCGGACTGCCCATCTTCGCCAAGGCGCACGAGTCGCTCGTCGCGGCCGGACTGGACGTCGTCAGCTATACCGACGTACATGTCGAGCCCACCGACGCGTCGTTTCGGGACGGCGCGCGTTTCGCGCAAGAGTGCAACCCCGACGGCTACGTGTCGCTGGGCGGCGGCTCGGTGATCGACACGTGCAAGGCCGCCAATCTGTACGCCACCTATCCCGCCGACTTGCTGACCTATGTCAACGCGCCGATCGGCGAGAGCAAACCCATACCCGGCCCGCTCAAGCCGCACCTCGCATGCCCCACCACGGCGGGCACCGGCAGCGAGGTAACCGGCATCGCGATCTTCGACTTTCTGTCGCTGAAGGCCAAGACGGGCATCGCCTCTCACGCGCTGCGCCCGACCGAGGCGCTCGTCGACCCCGACTGCACCGCGAGCCTGCCCCCCGAGGTCGTCGCCTCCGCGGGCCTCGACGTGCTGTCTCACGCTTTGGAGTCCTACACCGCGCGGCCCTACCTCCAGCGGCGCGCTCCCGAACGGCCCAGCCTGCGACCGATGAGTCAGGGTGCCAACCCGTGGAGCGATCTGGGCTGCCGTGAGGCGCTGCGCCTACTTGGGCAATTTCTGGAGCGTGCGACGAACGACGCCGCCGACACCGAGGCCCGTGAGCAAATGATGTGGGCCGCAACGCTTGCGGGCATCGCGTTTGGCAACGCGGGCGTCCACGCACCACACGGCATGGCCTACGCGGTGGCGGGGCTGGTACGTGACTTCCGCCCCCCGGGTTACCCGGCCGATGAGCCGCTCGTGCCGCATGGCATGGCCGTCATCCTCAATGCCCCGTCGTCGTTCCGCTTCACGGCGGAGGTGAGTCCGGAGCGGCACCTGGAGGGGGCGCGGCTGCTCGGCGCCGACACACGGGGCGCCGGCGCCAAGGACGCGGGCGAGGTGCTCGCCGATGAACTCATCCGCGTCATGCGGGCGGTGGGCATGCCGAACGGGCTGAGTGGGGTGGGCTACACCGAAGATGACGCGGCGGCCCTGACCGAGGGCGCTTATCCTCAGCAGCGCCTCCTACAGAACGCTCCGCGCGAGATCAGCAAACCGGTTCTGGCGGACCTGTTTCGGCAGGCCATGCGCTACTGGTAGTCGCGAAACGTGTTGGAATACAACCCATGAGTTCAGGGCAGTCGGTCCCCTCGGTTCCACCCGCACCGGAAGACCTGACCAGCGACGACTTCCCCGTGCTGTGGCCGGTGGGAACCCGGTGGGCCGACAACGACATGTTCGGCCACCTCAACAACGCCGTCTACTACCAGCTGTTCGACACCGCGATCAACGCCTGGATCAACACGAGCATCGGGCTTGACCCGCTCACCATTCCATCGCTCGGCATCGTCGCCGAGTCGGGCTGCCGCTACTTCTCCGAGCTGCATTTCCCGGAAAGGCTTGCGGTGGGCCTGGCGGTCACGCGGCTGGGCCGCAGCAGCGTCACCTACCGGCTCGGGGTATTCCGGGCCCCAAAAGCCCAAGAGAAGGTTCAACCGATCACCGCGCTGGGGCACTGGGTGCATGTCTACGTCGATCGGACCAGCCGTAAGCCGGTCCCCATTCCCGACGCCATCCGGTCGCTGCTGTCGACCGCCCGGGTCGGTCGCTGAGCGCGAAATCGCGCCCGGGGAGGTCGGTTTCGCGGCAGGCGCACCCGGCTATGCTTCGCCAATGCCAGTTTTGAGCAAGACCGTCGAGGTCAGTGCCGCCGCCGCGTCGATCATGGGCATCGTCGCCGATTTCGAGCGCTACCCGGAGTGGAACGAGGAGATCAAGGGCCTGTGGGTGCTCGCCCGGTACGACGACGGGCGCCCCAGCCAGCTCCGCCTCGACGCCGAGGTTCAGGGCATGAAGAGCACCTTGATCCAGGCCGTGTACTACCCGGGGGAAAACCAGATTCAGACCGTGCTGCAGCAAGGGGATTTGTTCTCCAAGCAGGAGCAGCTGTTCAGCGCGGTGGAGACCGGCTCGTCGACCTTGCTGACGGTGGACATGGACGTCGAGACCTCTTTGCCGGTGCCCGCGCCGATGGTGAAGCAGCTCCTCAACAACGTGCTGGACCACCTCGCGGAGAAGCTGAAGCAGCGCGCCGAGCAGCTGGCCACCAACTAGGCAGATGGTGGCGACCCGCCACTAGCGCCGGATTCAGTCGAAGATTCCGGCCCGGTCCAGCATTTCGGTCAGCCGGTTCGCCGCGTCGGTGAATTGCCAGACCGTGTGCTCTATCGCGGCGTGCGCGTCGCGCCGGCGCAGCGCCGCGATCAACTGCCGGTGGTGGGCGACAGTGGCCGCGCCCCATTCCGGATCGGCCGCGTAGACCTCCGCCGGGATGTAGTGCGCGGCGTTCAGCAGGAACCATGCCAACTTGATGCGGCCGCTGGCCTGGTTGAAGACGCGATGAAACGCGAACTCGATGCCCGCGATGGTCGCGGGCTCGCTGGAGCGGACGGCCGCTTCGAGCGCGTTGTTGATGCGGTCCAGCTCGTCGATCTCGGCGTCGGTGACGTGGTCGGTGGCGGCGGAGGCCAGCTGCCTGGCGATCGTCGCCTGCAGCCAGAAGATGTCCTGGATGTCTTGCCGGCTCAGCGGCATCACGACGTGGCCGCGGTGCGGTTCCAGCTGCACCATGCCCTCACCGCGGAGTTTCAGCAGGGCCTCACGCACCGGCGTGACGCTGACCCCGAGCTCGGCCGCGGTCTCGTCGAGGCGGATGAACATTCCCGGGCGCAACGCGCCGGACATGATCGCCGCGCGCAGGTGGCCCGCGACCGCGTCGGACAGCTGCGCCCGGCGCAGTGGCCGCCGGGTCCTCGGCTGCGTCGAAATCGGTGCGTTCACGCGGGCTGCCAGGGGTTTCGCGGTCTGGGCGGGTCTTGTCATTGCGGCACTAAAGCCATAATGTGACCCACGTAACACTATGTTTTATCAAATATCAACCTGGCGCAAGCGGTGCGCGAGGGGAAGGGGAGGCGACTAGTTGACCGCGCAATTGGCCGGCCATCTGACCCATGCCACCGAGCAGCCCTACCTCTCTCGGCGGCAGAACTGGGTCAACCAACTGGAACGGCACGCGCTGATGCAGCCGACCGCGACAGCGCTGCGGTTCCTGGGCAAAACGGTCACATGGCAGGCCTTGCACCGCCGGGTGGTGGCGCTGGCCGATGCGTTGAGCCGCCGAGGGGTCGGCTTCGGCGACCGGGTCATGATCCTGATGCTCAACCGCACCGAATTCGTCGAGGCGGTGCTGGCCGTCAACTCGCTGGGGGCCATCGCGGTCCCGCTCAACTTCCGGCTCACCTCGGCGGAGATCGTCTTCCTGGTCGAGGACTGCGAAGCGCGCGTGCTGATCACCGAAGCGGTGCTCGCTCCGGTGGCCGCCGGGGTTCGCGACATCCAGCCGATGCTCGACACCATCGTGGTGGCCGGTGGATCGACCGACGAAGGCGGGTTCGGCTACGAAGACCTCATTAACGAGCCCGGCGACCCACGCGGCCCCGTTGACATCCCGAACGATTCGCCGGCGCTGATCATGTACACCTCGGGCACCACCGGCCGGCCCAAAGGCGCGGTGCTGACCCACACGAATCTGACCGGCCAGATGATGACCGGGCTGTACACCAACGGCGCCGATATAAATAGCGACGTCGGTTTCGTCGGTGTCCCGTTCTTTCACATCGCCGGCGTCGGCAACCTGCTGGCGGGCCTGCTACTGGGCGTCCCGACGGTGATCTATCCGCTGGGTGCGTTCGACCCCGGGCAGCTGCTCGACGTGTTGGCCGCGGAAAAGGTCACCAGCCTGTTTTTGGTCCCCGCGCAGTGGCAGGCGGTGTGTGCCGAGCAGCAGGCACGACCCCGTGAGCTGAGTTTGCGGGTGATGTCGTGGGGGGCCGCCCCGGCGCCGGACGCGTTGCTGCGGGAGATGTCGGCAACGTTCCCCGGGACCCAGATACTGGCCGCGTTCGGCCAGACCGAGATGTCGCCGGTGACCTGCATGCTGCTCGGTGAGGACGCGATCCGGAAGCGCGGCTCGGTGGGCAAGGTGATCCCCACGGTCGCCGCCCGCGTGGTCGACGAAAACATGAGTGACGTCGCCGTCGGCGAGGTGGGAGAGATCGTCTACCGGGCGCCGACGTTGATGAGCGGCTACTGGAACAACCCGGAGGCCACCGCGGAGGCCTTCGCGGGCGGTTGGTTCCATTCGGGGGACCTCGTTCGGATGGACGAGGACGGCTACGTCTGGGTGGTGGATCGCAAGAAGGACATGATCATTTCCGGCGGCGAGAACATCTACTGCGCAGAGGTCGAGAACGTTCTCGCCGGCCATCCCAAGATCGTCGAAGTCGCCGTCATCGGCCGGGCCCACGAGAAGTGGGGCGAGGTGCCGATCGCGGTTGCGGCGGTCGCGGGCGACCCGCTGCGGCTCGATGATCTGCTCGAGTTCCTCGCCGAGCGGCTCGCGCGTTACAAGCATCCGAAGGCGCTCGAGATCGTCGATGCCCTGCCCCGCAACCCGGCCGGGAAGGTCCTCAAGACTGAGCTACGGATGCGCTACGGGGTCGCCATTATGGCCGAAAGCGCCTCCGCGGCAAGGGATTTAACGAACGGAGAGGAAGGTTGACGGAACCTGTAACGTTTGCCCGCTGTTGACGAAGGGTTAATTGTGCGGATGCAGTTCACACGCTCGCGGCCATCGGGTACATTCCTGTGGTCTCCGTTACTACTTGCGAGTAGGGGGCCGATGGTCACAGACACATGGTCGGGGCAAGGTGGCGGCGTGCGACACGTTCTGCCGCGGGCCCGCCAGGCGCGCGAGGTCGAGGTGAGGGGGAAACGGTGACTTCGACGACCGAAAGTCGACGGGGCCCCTACTTGGTCGGCTATCTGCGCGACCAGTTGGAGACGCCGCTGACGCTCATCGGTGGGTTCTTCCGGATGTGCGTGCTGACCGGCAAGGCGCTGTTCCGCTGGCCTTTCCAATGGCGCGAATTCGTCCTGCAGTGCTGGTTCATCATGAGGGTGGCGTTTCTGCCGACCATCATGGTCTCGATCCCGCTGACCGTCCTCCTGATCTTCACCCTCAACGTCCTGCTGGCCCAGTTCGGCGCCGCGGACCTGTCCGGCGCGGGCGCCGCCATCGGTGCGGTCACCCAGCTCGGGCCGCTGACCACGGTGCTGGTGGTCGCCGGCGCCGGGTCGACCGCGATCTGCGCGGACCTGGGTGCTCGCACCATCCGCGAGGAGATCGACGCGATGGAGGTGCTCGGCATCGACCCCATCCACCGTCTGGTGGTGCCCCGGGTGATCGCCGCGACCCTGGTCGCCACGCTGCTCAACGGGCTGGTTATCACCGTCGGTCTGGTCGGCGGCTACCTGTTCGGGGTGTACCTGCAGAACGTGTCGGGCGGGGCGTACCTCGCCACCCTGACCACCATCACGGGCCTCCCGGAGGTGATCATCGCCACGGTCAAAGCCGCCATGTTCGGCCTCATTGCCGGCCTCGTCGGCTGTTACCGCGGGCTGACCGTGCGCGGCGGCTCCAAGGGCCTGGGCACCGCCGTCAACGAAACCGTGGTGCTCTGCGTGGTCGCGCTGTATGCGGTCAACGTGGTGCTGACCACCATCGGTGTGCGATTCGGAACGGGGCGCTGACATGTCGACCGGTGCCGTGGTGCGCGCCCGCTTCCCGCGGGCGGTCGAAAACCTCAACCGCTATGGCGGTGCCTTCGGCCGCGGGATCGACGACATCGGGCAGATGGCCTGGTTCGGGGCGGTGGCCCTCGGGCACATCCCGCACGCGCTGCGCAACTACCGCAAGGAAACCCTGCGGCTGATCGCCCAGATCGGCATGGGCACCGGCGCAATGGCCGTTGTCGGTGGCACCGTCGCGATCGTCGGTTTCGTGACGCTGTCCGGCAGCTCCCTGGTCGCCATCCAGGGCTTCGCGTCCCTCGGAAACATCGGCGTCGAGGCGTTCACCGGCTTCTTCGCCGCGCTGATCAACGTGCGCATCGCCGCGCCCGTCGTCACCGGCATCTCGATGGCCGCCACGGTCGGCGCCGGCGCCACCGCGGAGCTGGGTGCCATGCGCATCAGCGAAGAGATCGACGCGCTCGAGGTGATGGGCATCAAGTCGATCTCGTTTTTGGCGACCACGCGGATCATGGCCGGGCTGGTGGTGATCATTCCGCTCTACTCGCTGGCGATGATCATGTCGTTTTTGTCGCCGCAGATCACCACGACGGTGCTGTACGGACAGTCCCATGGCACCTACGAGCACTACTTCCGGACGTTTTTGCGCCCCGACGACGTGTTCTGGTCGTTCGTGGAGGCCATCATCATCACGGCGGTGGTGATGATCACCCACTGCTTCTACGGGTACAACGCCGGCGGCGGGCCCGTCGGCGTGGGCGAGGCCGTCGGCCGATCGATGCGCTTCTCGCTGGTGTCGGTCCAGGTTGTAGTTTTGGCCGCCGCGTTGGCGCTGTACGGCGTCAACCCCAACTTCGCATTAACGGTGTAGCCATGACCACCACATCAGGGCCCGCCGGAAAGATCAACCCGCCCCGCAACCCGCCGTACAAGCTGGCCGGGGTCGCAGTTCTTGTCGTCGCGGCCGTGCTTCTCGTCCTGGTATACGGGCAGTTCCGGGGCGACTTCACCCCGAAGACCAAGCTGACGATGGTCGCCTCGCGGGCCGGCCTGGTCATGGATCCCGGCTCCAAGGTCACCTACAACGGGGTGGAGATCGGCCGGGTCGCCAGCATCTCCGAGATCGTGCGCGACGGCAGGCCGGCCGCCAAGTTCAGCCTCGACGTGTATCCGAGATACCTCAAGCTGATTCCGGCGAACGTGAGCGCCGACATCAAAGCGACCACGGTGTTCGGCGGTAAGTACGTGTCGTTGACGACGCCGCAAAACCCGTCGCCGCAACGGATCACACCGCAGACCGTGATCGACGCCAGAACCGTGACCACGGAGATCAACACGCTGTTCCAGACCCTCACCGAGATCGCGCAGAAGGTCGACCCGGTGAAGCTGAACCTGACGCTGAGCGCCGCCGCGCAATCGCTGGCCGGCCTGGGTGACAGGTTCGGTCAGTCAATCGTCAACGCCAACGCGATCCTCGACGACGTCAACCCGCAGATGCCGCAGGCACGTCACGACATCCAGCAGCTGGCGGGCCTCGGCGACACCTACGCCAACGCCGCGCCGGACCTCTTCGACTTCCTCAACAACGCGGTCGTCACGTCGCGCACGATCAACCAACAGCAGAAGGATCTCGACCAGGCGTTGTTGTCGGCGGCCGGCTTCGGCAACACCGGCGCCGACATTTTCGAGAGGGGCGGGCCATACCTGGCGCGTGGGGCCAAAGACCTGGTGCCCACGGCCGAGCTGCTGGACACCTACAGCCCGGAGCTGTTCTGCACCGTGCGCAACTACCACGACATCGAGCCGAAGGCCACGACGTTCCTCGGCGGCAACGGCTACTCGCTGAATGCCCACACCGAGCTGCTGTCGGGCTTGGGGCTGCTTCTGAACCCCCTCTCGGCGACCACCATCATCGGTCTGATCGGCCTCTTCGCGCTGCCCACTCAGGGGCTCGCGGGGCTCGGCGGGTTGGCCGGGCTCGTGGGCGGGGCGCCCAATCCCTACATATATCCCGAAAACCTGCCGAGGGTGAACAGTCGCGGAGGACCGGGGGGCGCGCCGGGTTGTTGGCAGCAGATCACCCACGATCTGTGGCCCGCGCCCGAGTTGGTGATGGACTCCGGCAACAGCATTGCGCCGTACAACCACCTAGACACCGGTTCGCCATATGCGATCGAGTACGTCTGGGGACGCCAGGTAGGGGATAACACGATCAACCCATGAAAATCACTGGTACCCTCGTCCGACTCGGCATCTTCTCACTGGTGCTGGTGCTGTTCACTGTGATGATCATCGTGGTGTTCGGCCAGATGCGCTTCGACCGCACCTACGGGTACTCGGCGGAATTCACCAACATCAGCGGGCTGCGGCAGGGCCAATTCGTCCGGGCCTCGGGTGTGGAGATCGGCAAGGTCAGTTCGGTGAAGCGGGTCGACGGCGGCAGGCGGGCCCAGGTGGACTTCAGCGTCGACCGCGCGATCCCGCTGTATCAGTCGACCTCCGCCCAGATCCGCTACCTCGACCTGATCGGCAACCGGTACCTGGAGCTCAAACGCGGCGAGGGCGAGGGCTCCGACAAGGTTCTGCCGCCGGGCGGATTCATCCCCGCGTCGCGGACCTCGCCGGCGCTTGACCTCGACGCGCTCATCGGCGGTTTCAAGCCGCTGTTTAGGGCGTTGGATCCGCAAAAGGTCAATACCATCGCCACGGCCCTGGTCACGGTGTTCCAGGGGCAGGGCGGAACCATCAACGACATCCTCGACCAGACCGCGCAGCTGACCTCGCAGCTCGGGGAGCGCGATCAGGCGATCGGCGAGGTGATCAAGAACCTCAACATCGTCCTGGACACCACGGTTCGGCATCGCCAGCAATTCGATCAGACCGTCAACAACCTCGAAGTCCTGATCACCGGGCTGAAGGGCCACAGCGATCAGCTGGCCGGCGGGACCGCCCACATCAGCAATGCGGCGGGGACGGTGGCCGATCTGCTGGCCGAGGACCGCGGCCTGCTGCACAACAGCCTCAACTACCTCGACGCCGTTCAGCAGCCGCTCATCGATCAGCGTGAACAGCTGAACGACTTCATCCACAAGGTGCCGACCGCGCTGAACATGATCGGCCGCACCATCGGTTCCTACGGCGACTTCGTCAACTTCTACGCCTGCGACATCACCCTCAAGCTCAACGGGTTGCAGGCCGGTGGTCCGGTGCGCACGGTGCGGCTCTTCCAGCAGCCGACGGGCAGGTGCACGCCGCAATGAGAACGCTGGAACCTGCCAATCGGGTGCGCATCGGCGTGATGGGCATCCTTGTGACGCTCCTCGTCATCGGCGTCGGTCAAAGCTTCACGAGCGTGCCCATGCTGATGGCCAAACCGCACTACTACGGGCAGTTCACCGACACCGGCGGTCTCAGCACCGGCGACAAAGTGCGCATCGCCGGCCTGGACATCGGGAAGGTGGAGAGCCTCAAGATCGACGGCGACCACGTCTTGATCAAATTCAATCTCGGCACCGCAAGCATCGGCACCGAGAGCCGACTGGCCATCAAGACGGACACCATCCTGGGCAAGAAGGTCCTCGAGATCGAGAATCGGGGCAGCCAGGAGCTGCGGCCGGGGGCCACATTGCCGATCGGGCAGAGCACCACGCCGTATCAGATCTATGACGCGTTCTTCGACGTGACCAAGGCCGCCCAGGGGTGGGACATCGACACGGTCAAGCAGTCACTGCATGTGTTGTCGGAGACGATCGACCAGACCTACCCGCACTTGAGCTCCGCGCTCGATGGCGTGGCCAAGTTCTCCGACACGATCGGCAAGCGCGACGAGGAGGTCAAGCACCTGCTCGCCCAGGCCAATCAGGTGGCCAGCATCCTGGGTGACCGCAGCGACCAGATCGACCGGCTGCTGGTCAACACGAAGGTGCTGCTGGCCGCTTTCAACGAGCGCGGCCAGGCCATCAACGCATTGCTGGGGAACATCGCCGCCTTCTCCGAACAGGTGAAGGGATTCATCAACGACAACCCCAACCTGAACCACGTGCTGGAACAGCTGCGCACGGTCAGCGACATCCTGGTCCAGCGCAAAGACGACCTCGCCGCCGGTTTCACCGAGGTCGGCAGGTTCCTCCCGTCGCTGAACGAGTCCATCGCGTCCGGACCGTTCTTCAAGGTGGTGCTGCACAACCTGGCGCCCTACCAGATCCTGCAGCCGTGGGTCGACGCCGCGTTCAAGAAGCGCGGCATTGACCCGGAGAACTTCTGGCGCAGCGCCGGTCTGCCGGAGTTCCGGTGGCCCGACCCGAACGGCGCCCGGTTGCCCAACGGCGCGCCGCCGCCGGCGCCGCCGGTGCTGGAGGGGACCCCGGATCATCCGGGACCGGCCGTGCCGCCAGGGTCGCCGTGCTCGTACACGCCGGCCAATCCCGGTGGCAACGTGACCGTCGGGGACGAGGGTCTGCCGCGGCCGTGGAACCCGTTGCCCTGCGCGGGCGCGACCATCGGCCCCTTCGGTGGCCCCGGCTTCCCGGCGCCGGTGGACGTCGCGACGTCGCCCCCGAACCCCGACGGCCTGCCGCCCACCCCGGGCATCCCGATCGCGGGGCGTCCGGGGGATCCGCCTCCGAACGTTCCGGGCACGCCGGTGCCGATACCGGCGCAAGCGCCGCCGGGCGCGCGCACCGAGA
>NZ_JAOPWB010000246.1 GCF_025965855.1 Mycobacterium sp.
CCGGTCGGCATGGCCCGGGTTTTTCGGGCGATTACGGGTCGCGGGGCAGGCCCAGCAGCCGCTCGGCGATGATGTTGAGCTGGATCTCCGACGTGCCGCCGTAGATGGTGGTGGCCCGGCTGGCCAGCAGATACTCGCCCCACTTGCCCGGCGGCTGGTTGGTGTCTCCGATCGCGGCGTCGGTGCCGAACGACGACACCGCGAACTCGGCGTACCCCTGGCCGGTGCGCATCGATAACAGCTTCGAGATCGCGGCGGACGGCATGGCGTCACCGCCGGCAAGTGTCAACAGCGTCGAGCGCAGGTTCAGCACCTTGGCGGCATGGCCCTCGGCGATCAGCTGCCCGGCCCGGTGCTGCGCCACCTGGTCGAACTGGCCGTCGCGGACGAAATCGACGAACTCGGGAAGCGTCGCGAGGAAATTCGCGTCGCTGCCACCGATCGAGACCCGCTCCGCCGTCAGGGTGTTGCGGCTGACCTCCCACCCCCGGTTGACATCGCCGAGCACGTACTCGTCGGGCACGAACACGTCGTCGATGTAGACGGTGTTGAAAAACTCTTGGCCCGTCAGCTCACGCAGCGGCTTGACCGTGACGCCTTCGCTCTTCATGTCCAGCAGGAAGTAGCTGATGCCATTATGTTTTGGGGCGCTTGGCTCAGTTCTCGCCAGCAGCGCGCCCCATTGCGAATACTGCGCGGCGGTGGTCCAGATCTTCTGGCCGGTGATGCGCCAACCGCCTTCGGCGCGGGTCGCTTTGGTGCTCAGCCCGGCCAGGTCCGATCCGGCACCCGGCTCGGAAAACAGCTGGCACCAGACCATCTCGCCGCGCATGGTCGGCGGCAGGAACCGTTGCTTCTGTTCCTCGGTGCCGAACGCGACGATCGACGGGATGATCCATGCCGCGATGCCGACCTGCGGCCGCTTGACCCGCCCGGCGGCGAACTCCTGGGCGATGATGATCTGCTCGACCGGGCCGGAGGCCCGGCCCCACGGCTCGGGCAGGTAGGGCAGCACCCAGCCGCCCTCGGCGATCGCGACCTTGCGCGGCTCGCGGTCCATCGCCTTGAGCGCGGCGACGTCGGCCCGGATCTCGGACCTCAGCTTTTCGGTGTCGGGATCCAGATCGATGTCCACCGCGCGCATCCCGGTACTCGTCGCGGTGTCCATTACCTTTTGCGGATACTCCGAGCTGCGGCCGAAGGAGGCGGCCAGCATCACCGCCCGGCGGTAGTAGACGTTCGTGTCGTGCTCCCACGTGAACCCGATGCCGCCATGCACCTGAATGCAATCCTGCGTGCACCGTTGGGCGGCCGTCGGCGCCAGCGTCGCGGCCACGGCCGCGGCGAACTCGACGCTGGAAGCGGCGGTGTCCCAATCATTTTGGCGCGCCTCGTCGATCGCGCGGGCGGCGTCCCACACCGCGGCGGTGGCCCGCTCGGTGTCGGCGATCATCTCCGCGCACTTGTGCTTGATGGCCTGGAACTGGCCGATCGGCCTGCCGAATTGCTCACGGATCTTGGCGTATTGGGACGCCGTGTCAGTCGCCCAGCGCGCCACGCCGATGGCCTCCGCCGACAGCAGCGTCGACATCAGCGCGTGCGCGGTTGCCATGGTCAGGTTGGTCAGCGCGGCGTCGTCACCGACCTCGACGGCGTTGGCCCGCACATGCGCGATGGGGCGCAGCGGATCCAGGCTCTTCACCGGCTCGATCTCGAGCTGTTCGGCGCGCAGCACCACCCATTCCTCGCCGCTGTCGATCGCGACCGGGAGCACCAGCACCGACGCCTGGGCGGCCGCGGGAACCGCGCGGACCTCGCCGCGGATCACCAGCGCGGCACCGTGCCTGGTGGCGGTCAGGCCGGAGTCCAGCGCGTAGGCGGCGATGGCGGCGCCGGACGCCAGCTCGTAGAGCACCTTGGACTCGGGGTCGTGCGCGGAGATCAGCGCGCTGGCGATCGCCGACGGCACAAACGGCCCGGGCACCGCCCCGTGGCCGAACTCGGCCAACACGATGGCCAATTCGAGGATGCCGAAACCCTGTCCGCCGACCGATTCCGCGAGATGCACACCCTGCAGCCCCTGTTCGGCCGCGGCCTGCCAATACGGCGGGGGATTCTCGATCGGGGACTCCAAGGCCGCGTGCAGCACCTCGGACGGCGCCACCCGCGCCACCAGGGATCGCACCGAGTCGGCCAGGTCTTGATGCTCAGGAGTTATTGCGATCGGCATTGGTCGCCTTTCCTTGGCTCTTGTTCGGCCAGCCCCTTCAAGCTAACAACCAGTCGGTTGGTTGACTACATCGGTCAGCGGCTTGCCGTCGCGCAGCCGGCGGCAGTTCGCCACGGCCTCGGTCAGATACCGGCGCATGGTGTCGGCGGTGTGCCAGGTGACGTGTGGCGTCAGCACCACATTGTCCAGGCCCAGCAGCGGATTGCCGGGCGCCACCGGCTCGACCTCGAAGACATCCAGCCCCGCCGCGGCCAGCCGCCCGGCCCGCAGCGCATCGACCAGTGCGCCCTCGTCGACGACGGCGCCACGGGACGTGTTGACCAGCAACGCATTCGGCTTCATCCGGGCCAGCGCGTCGCGGCCGAGCAGATGATGGGTCTGCGCCGTCAGGGGTAGGTGCAGCGAGACGATGTCGCTGGCGGCCAGCAATTCGGGCAGCGGCCGCCAGCCCGGCCGGCCGTCGTCACGGGTGCTGGTGTGCAGCACTGTCGCCCCCATCGCCGCGACGATTTCACCCACCCGCTTGGCGATGTTGCCGTACCCGACCAGCCCGACGGTGCAGCCGCCGATGTCGCGGACCGTCTCGCCCAGCCCGGGATCCGCCGGCCAGCCCCTCCCTTGGCGGACGGCGCGGTCCAGTTCCGGTAGCCGACGCAACGCGGCCAGCATCAGCAGCACCGCGCCCTCGGCCACCGACGCCGCGTTGGCGCCCGGCATGTTGGCGACCGCTATGCCGCGTTCCGTTGCGGTCGCCACGTCGATCGTGTTCACCCCGGCCCCGAGCTTGTGCACCAGCCGCAGCCTGGTCGCGCGCCGCAGATCGGCGCCCGACAGCGGCCGGAGCACATGCCAGATCACGTCCGCCTGCGGCAGCTCTCGATAAAAGCCCGCATCGTCGTCTTCGGCGCACCATCGGACGTCAAGCCAATCCGATTCTGGCGCAACGAAGTCGAGCACCTTCTCGCCGGGAACGAAATGGGCGAGAACCCTCAACGCCTGTCTCAAGCCCACCGCTGGCGTATCCACCTGGCGATGGTATCGGCCTGCTCGGTGCGCGCGCCCGCGGTGGTGAAGTAATGGTCGCTGTCGATCGAGGCCTGCGCCTTGTCGGCGCCGGCGAGCGCGTCGTAAATGCGCCGGGCATCGGACGGGAACACTCCGGTATCGGCCTCGGCGTTGATCACCAGGGCCGGGCAGCTGATGCGGGCCAGGTGCGGCTCGGCCCGGGTCTGCGCCACCCGCAGACTCCACACGCCCAGCCAGTTACGCAGCGTGCAGGCCGCGGCGATGCCGTGCGCGGAGCGGTTCGCCTTGGCCGGGACGCCCGTGTAACACGTGTTCGGCCGGCGCTTGGTGGGCTCGATGCTGGGATCGACCATGCGGGGATCGGCCCAGGTGCGCATCACGGTGAACGGCCGATCCGAGAACCCCACGGCACGAACCCGTTTGAGCTCCATCTCGGCCCAGTCGGTGATGGCGTGGTTGCGCGCGGTCTGCGCCTGGCGGTAGCGGGTGATGAACTCCGGGGAGTACGGCGGTCCGTTGCGCTCGTTGAACAGGTCGAGGTCGGCGTCGGTGGCCACCGGGTCGTCCTCGTCGACGACGGCGGCGTCCATCCACGCCGTCAGCACGTCCGGGCGACCGGGATGGGCGGCGGTGGCGACGTAGCCGTCGGCGGGCATCAACTCGGTCAGCCCGGCCGCAGGGCGCATGCCGTCCAAGGGGGTCACGTTCGGTTCGACCGCCTGTGACTGATAGGCGGCCATCAACGAACCCCCGCCCGAATTGCCCAGCAGGACAACGGTCTCCACGCCCTGGACCTCGCGCAGCCAACGCACCCCGACTCCGACGTCGACCAGCGCGTGGTCGAGCAGGAAGCTGCTTTCGAAGCCGCGGAACCTGGTGTTCCAGCCCAGGAATCCGACGCCGCGGGTGGCCCTGTAGTCGGCGAGGAAGTGCTCGGAGAAGTCGATCTGGTAATGCGTGGCGATCATCGCCACCTTCGGCTTGCGTCCCGCCCCGCGGTGGTATAGGCCCTGGCAGGGATGCCCGCCGGCCCCGGCCCGGCCGGCGGTGGGCGACGGCAGCCCGACGAATTCGCGGACCACCGTCGCGGCGCCACTGTGACGGGTCATTTCGGCTCACCTCCGCCTTTGGAAGACGCCCCGTAGATTGCTCGGTAGTAGATGTTGGCCAGCGTCCGGATGCACGCCGCGTCGTCGGGTTCGGCCTGCCCGGTGAGCTGGATGAAACAGAACTGGTTGAACATGGCCACGATCGCCTCGGCGACCAGCTGCGGGTCGTCGTCTGGGCAGTGGCCCTCGGCCTGGGCGCGCCTGACCGTCTCGCTGATGAAAGAAATTGGCACCGCGCATATTTCGGCCCAGTACTGCGCGAAGTCGTCGTTGACCATCGCCAACTGTGAAACGCTGATCACCTCGGCGAGCCGGTTGCGGTAGGTGTGCCAGTGCGCGGCGGCGGCCTCGTACGCACGCTCGCGATCGGACAGGCCGTGCCCGGTCACCGAACGCGCGCGCTGGTTGGCCTCGTCGCGGAATCGCAGGGCCCATTGCCGGACCATCGCCTCTTTGGAGTCGTAGTAGTTGTAAAACGAGGCCGCCGAACGGCCCGCCTCGGCGGCGATGTCGGCAATCGTTGTCGCCAGGATCCCCTTGCGCGCGATGACCGTTCGGGCGGCCATGTCGATCGCGGCGTGTGTCCGCCTGCCGCGATGCGTCGGAAACGCGGGGACGTGGCCGGGCCGGTCATTCTCGTCTGCCGCGGTCGACACCTGGCGCACCTCCTGGAGCAGAACTGAATCTGATGTTAGATTCAGATTTGAATCTTGGCCAGGACCCCGCGGATCGATAGGAGCCGCAAGATGATCAAGCCGCACAACCCCAACACGGAATTCGAACTCGGCGGGATCAACCATGTCGCCCTGGTGTGTTCGGACATGGCGCGCACCGTGGACTTTTACTCCAACATCCTCGGGATGCCGCTGATCAAATCGCTCGATCTGCCCGACGGCACGGGGCAGCACTTCTTCTTCGACGCCGGCAACGGCGACTGCGTCGCATTCTTCTGGTTCGCCGCCGCCGCCGACCGGGTGCCGGGCATCTCGTCGCCGGGCGCCATCCCGGGCATCGGCGACATCACCAGCGCGGTGAGCACCATGAACCATCTGGCATTCCATGTGCCGGCCGAGAAGTTCGACGCCTACCGGCAGCGGCTCAAGGACAGAGGCGTGCGGGTCGGCCCGGTGCTAAACCACGACGAGAGTGCGAGGCAGGTGTCGGCGACGGTGCATCCCGGGGTTTACGTGCGGTCGTTCTACTTCCAGGATCCCGACGGCATCACGCTGGAATTCGCCTGCTGGGTCAAGGAATTCACCACGAGCGACAACAAGGCCGTCCCCAAGTCCGCCGCCGACCGACGGCCGCCGGTGGAGGCCGTACGCTAGACGGAGATGACCGACGGCATTCTCTCCGATGCTCAGATCGCTGCGCTGACGCCCGAGCAGCGGCGCGACCTGATCAGCCGGCTGGAGCGGCCGCTGAGCGACGTGATCGACCCTGTGCTCCTCAGCCGGATACGGCGCATCCGGTTGGGCCTGATGATCGGTGGCTCGATCGCGATGGTTCCCTGGCTCGGGTATCTGTCCATGACGCTGCCGGCGAACTACGTCGCCCACAACTGGACCGCCACGTGGGTGGTTTTCGACATCCTCTTGGTCGTGTTCATGCTGGCAACGGCCCTGCTCGGTTACCTGCGTCGCCAGCTTGTGGTGCTCGCCGCATTCACCGCGGGGGTGCTGCTGGTCTGCGACGCGTGGTTCGACCTGATGACCGCCGGACCCGACGACGTCTGGATATCGGTGGTGACCGCGCTGGGCATCGAGGTGCCGTTGGCGATCTTGCTGATCCGCGGTGCGGTACGCATCATGCGGCTCACGATGATGCGCTTGTGGCTCCTTGATCCCCGGATGCGGCTATGGCACCTGCCGCTGTTTCCTTGAGGCGGTACAGGTTTGGATTGGTGAGTTCGTCGAGCAGCGAGGCCAGGTGATCGACGAGCTGGTCGGGCTCCAATCGGACGTCGCCGGCCAGCCACGCGCTGATGGTCTGCCCGACGCCGCCAACCACGAAGTGCGCCGCGGCCTTGACGCGGTCGTTCGCCGGCGCCCGCAACGTGTCGACGGCATACTGACCGGACAGCATGGCGAAAAGCGCGCTCGATTCGGCGCGCTTGCGCACGATCACGGGGTCGCCCAGCTGAGTGTTGAACAGCAGCCGTCCGATGCGGGCGTCGCCGGCGATGGTCCGCACGATGTTGGCCATCCCCGCGCGGGTCTGTTCCTGCGCCGGTACCGCCGCTACCGCGGCCTGGGTGGTGGCGGCCAGCTCGGCCACCACCCAATCGAACAAGCAGGAGACGAATTCGTCCTTGTCGCTGAAGCTTTCGTAGAAGTATCGGGCCGCCAGGCCCGACCGGCGGCAGATGCCGCGGACGGTCAGCGCGGGGACATCCTGCCGGTCGGCCCCCAGCAGGTCCAGCCCGGCCGCCAGTAGCCGGCGGCGGCGGGCGGCCAGCCGCTCCGCGGCCTCGACGCCGCGGTAGGGCCGCGCGCTGGATGCCTCCGCCATAGCCACCATCTTGACACCAGAGCCGACACGCGACAACATCAGGAAACAAGCGTTCGCACATTTAGCGGGGCGGTGTCGCGGAGGGGTTCCCTATGGCAATTCACGAGACGATTCGGCAGGTGGAGCGTCCCATCGCCGATTCGCCCCGGCGGTCCCGCTCGCCCCGCCGCGGGCGGGCGTCGGGCATCGACGAGGGTTTGATGGGCGTGGCGTTGCTGGCCGGGCCGGCGAACGTGATCATGCAGTTGGCGCGGCCCGGCGTCGGCTACGCGGTGCTGGAGAGCCGCGTCGAAAGCGGCCGGGTGGACCTGCACCCGATCAAACGGGCGCGCACCACCTTTACCTACCTCGCGGTGGCAACCGCCGGCAGCGATGCGCAGAAGGAGGCCTTCCGTCGGGCGGTGAACCGGGCGCATGCGCAGGTGTACTCCACCCCGGAAAGCCCGGTGGCCTACAACGCCTTCGACGTCGACTTGCAGCTGTGGGTGGCGGCATGCCTGTACAAGGGCGGGGTCGATATCTACCGCACCTTCATCGGCGAACTGGACGGCGAGGACGCCGACCGGCATTACCGGGAGGGCATGGCGCTGGCCACCACGCTGCAGGTGCCGCCGCAGAGCTGGCCGGCGGACCGGGCGGCCTTCGACCGGTACTGGCAGGAGTCCCTGGCGAAGGTGCACATCGACGACGCCGTTCGGGAATACCTGTATCCCATTGCCGCGGGACGCATTCGGGGCGTGGCGCTGCCGCGCCCCCTGCAGCGCCTGTCGGACGGCTTTTCGCTGCTGATCACCACGGGCTTTCTGCCGCAGCGGTTCCGCGACGAGATGCGGCTGCCGTGGGATGCCGCCAAGCAACGGCGCTTCGACCGGCTGATGGTGGTATTGGCCGCTGTCAACGGCATGATGCCGTGGTTCGTCCGGAAGTTCCCCTTCAACGTGCTCCTGTGGGATATCGACCGCCGGATCCGGACAGGGCGTCCGTTGATCTAGCGCTCACCGAGGGCAACTCGACTGCGGCGTGGACATCCGCCCAAGCCGCGGGAGGCTGCTCGCCGCATGCAAGGCATTGGACGCCATCCAGTTGTTAACGACAATCATTTTCAGTACGCTTCTGGCAATCGGCCCAGATTTCCAGCCCGGGAGTGTCTGTCCATGACATTGCGTGTCCTGCCCGAAGGCCTGGTCGCCGCTGCTGCGAGGGTCGACGCGGTGACCGCCCGATTGGCGGCCGCCCACGCCGGCGCTGCCCCCTTGATAACGGTGGTGGCGCCGCCGGCGGCCGACCCGGTGTCGCTGCAGAGCGCCCTCTTGTTCAGCGTTGCGGGCACCAGACACGAGGCGGTGGCTACCGAAGGCATCCAGGAACTGGGCCGCTCGGGTCTCGGGTTGTGCGAGTCGGGCGCCAGTTACGCCGCCGGTGATGCCGCGGCGGCATCGTCGTATCTGGCCCCAGGCGGCTGACGATGACGGCGCCGATCTGGATGGCCGCACCGCCGGAGGTGCACTCGGCGTTGCTGAGCAGCGGGCCGGGGCCGGGATCCCTGGTGGCGGCGGCGGGGGCGTGGAATTCGTTGAGTGCTGAATACGCGTCGGTGGCGCAGGAGCTCAGCGCGTTGCTGGCGTCGGTGCAGGGCGGCGCATGGGAGGGCCCCAGCGCCGAGTCGTATGTGGCGGCGTATGTTCCGTATCTGGCGTGGTTGATGCAGGCCAGCGCCAACAGCACGGCGGCGGCCGCCCAGTTGGAGACCGCGGCCGCGGGCTACGCCGCCGCGCTGGCGGCCATGCCGACCCTCGCCGAACTGGCCACCAACCATGTGGTTCACGGCGTGTTGCTGGCCACGAATTTCTTCGGGATCAACACGATCCCCATCGCGGTCAACGAGGCGGACTATGTGCGGATGTGGGTTCAGGCCGCCCTCACGATGGGGACCTATCAAGCGGTGTCCGGTGCCGCGGTGGCGTCCACGCCGCAGACCACCCCGGCGCCGCAAATCCTGAAATCCGACGCGACAACGAACCCCGCGGCGAGCACCAACCCGCTGCAGGACTTCCTGCAGCAGATCCAGCAGTTCTACCAAAGCCTGCTCACCAACCCGTCGCAGGTCGATCCGGGCAATCCGCTAAATCTCCCGCCGCAGGTCGTGCAGGCCCTGCAGAACTTCGGTATCGGAAACAGCCCTGTCGCACACGCCCCGCTGATCGACAACCCGGTGGATGACCTGGTTTCGAATATCCTGCAGAACTTCGGGATAAATTGGAATCCCAGCGCGGGCACGGTGAACGGACTCACCTACGACGCGTATGTGGATCCGAGCCAGGCGATGTGGTGGGTTGCTCGATCCCTCGAAGTCTTTGAGGATTTTCAACAGTTCGGCGTATATCTGACGCAAAATCCGGTACAGGCTTTTCAATACCTGATCAGCTGGCAACTGTTCGATTTTCCGCTTCACATCGAAGAATTTGCTTACTTTGCGGGCGTGCCCTTCCAGGCGGTGTACGCCGCAATCCCCGCGGCGGCTGCCCCGCTCGCGTCAGTGGGCGGCCTCGGCGCGCTGGGCGCGCTGGCCGCCATCCCTCAGCCAGTTGTGGCTCTGGCACCCGTTGCCGCCGCACCCAGCGTGTTGCCGGCCGTAGGGCTGACCTCAATCGCCGTCCCGGCCGCGACCCCTGCGACGGCGCCGGCACCTGCCCCGACGCCCAGCCCCCCGGCCCCTCCGGCTCCGGCCCCGCCACCGCCACCGCCCGCGGCCGCGGGTGCGGTCGGTTTTGTCCCCCCGTACGCCGTTCCCCCCGGCATCGGATCCGGCTCGGGGATGAGTGCCAGCGCCGCATCCAGCGCGAAAAGGAAGGCGCCCGAAGCCGGTAGCGTCGCGGCGGCGGCCGCTGCGAGCGCCCGCGGGGCGGCGCAGGCACGGCGGCGCCGACGGGCGAGGCAGCGTGGTTACGGCGACGAATTCATGGATGCCAATATCGACGTCGACCCGGATTGGGACGCCGCGGCCGGCGGGCCGACTTCGGCCTCGGACCAGGGTGCCGGAAATCTCGGGTTTGCCGGCACGGCACCCAAGGAGTCGGCCGCGAGGGCGGCGGGCTTGACCACGCTGGCCGGTGACGAGTTCGGCGGCGGCCCCAAGATGCCCATGATGCCGGGCACCTGGGGCCCGGACGGCGCTCCCGAGGAAGGTGACGGAGCGCGTGACAGCTAGCACCCGAAAGAACGAAGGGAATTGTTATGAGTTTGTTGGATGCGCATATTCCGCAGTTGGTGGCGGCGCAGTCGGCGTTTGGCGCTAAGGCGGGGGTGATGCGCAGCACGGTCAGCCAGGCCGAGCAGGAGGCGGTGTCGGCGCAGGCGTTTCATCAGGGTGAGGCGTCGGCGGCGTTTCAGGCCGCGCATGCGCGGTTTGTGGAGGCCGCCGCGCGGATCAACACGTTGTTGGATATCGCCCAGGCCAACCTGGGGGATGCTGCGGGCACCTATGTGGCCGCCGACGCGGCGGCGGCGTCGGGTTACACCGGGTTCTGAGCCGGTTTTGGTAGACGAGAAAGGGTTTGTG